>CAMDFT010000061.1 GCA_945897795.1 Limnohabitans sp. Rim8
ATGGGCCGCTTGCTGATGGAAGGCGGTGCGCCGCTCAAGGCGGTCGATGTGAAGGTGCTACACAAAGACAACGAAGACCGTTACCTCGCGCAGCGCGAAGGCTTGGGGCGCTATGCCTTCTTGCTCGACATGACGCACGAAATCCAAAACGAATTGCCTCACGGCTTGATCCTGAAAATGGTCAACGCCCGCTCGGGCCTCAAAGCCCTCTCGGCGGTTCTGGCGCTGTGGGTGAAGCACTTTTTGGGTGTGGCGGTTCAGATCGAGCCGGTGCAAAAAGTCGACGACCCGGCCTGGCGCTGGCATGTGGGCCTGGACGCCACGGCCACCGCTTTGCTCAACGATCTGTACCAAGGCACGGAGCTGTCAGCCCAACGCCAGCAGCAACTCATCAGCCTGTTCAAGCTGCGCTTTGACAATCCTCAAGACATGCGCGCCGACGTGCAAGGCAAGCCGGTGTATTTGGGCTTGGCCATGAACGAGCAAGGCTTGCTCAAGCTCAAGCCGCAAAACCTGTTGCTCAATTTGCCGTTGGCCCGCGAGGTCTGAAACAGCGCGCCATCAGGCTTTGAGCAAGTCACGGCGGGCTTGCACCAGCCCCGCCATGGCCTCATCGTGCAGCGCGTGTCGGCCTTCTTGCACCACCCGCTGACCGCGAGACCAGACCTGTGCCACGGCGCTTTGGCGGCTGCTGGCAAAGACATGGCTGGCCAGCATCTGGTTGGGAGACAAGCCGGCCAAGGCCGGGTGATGGGCATCGAGCACGATGAAGTCGGTCTGCTGCCCCACGGCCAGACCGGCCACCGGCCGAGCCGCGGCCTGCGCACCACCGGCCACAGCCCCTTGCCACAGGGCTTGGGCCACGTCCGGTTGGCGCTCGTTGGCCGCCACATTGCGTTGCCGCAAAGACAGGCGCTGGCTGTATTCGAGTTGCATCAGATCTTCGGCCGGGTTCACCGCGATGTGGCTGTCCGAGCCGATGCCCCAGGCGCCTTGCTGGTTTTGCCAGGTCTTGAACTCAAAAATGCCGTCGCCCAGATTCGCCTCGGTGCTAGGACACAGGCCTGCCACCGCACCGGACTCTGCAGCGCGCTGGTATTCGTGTGCGTCCATGTGCGTGGCGTGCACCAAGCACCAGCGTGCATCCACGGGCGCATGGTCCAGCAGCCAGGCCACCGGGCGCTGTCCTGACCAGGCCACACAAGCATCGACCTCGGCCGTTTGTTCCGCGATGTGGATGTGGATGGGCGCGCTGGCGTCCAACGCCTTCAGCCCCGTGAGCACCTCCCGCAGGCTCTCGGGCGTCACCGCCCGCAAGGAGTGCGGTGCCAGCCCCAGCCGGGCAGATTGGGCATCACAAGCGGGCCGCAGGCGTTCGAGCAAGCGCAGCATGGCCTCGGTGCTGTGGATGAATCGGCTTTGTCCCGCTGTGGGCGCGCTCCCCCCAAAGCCGCTGTTTTGGTAGAGCACGGGCAGCAGCGTCATGCCGATGCCGGTGCGCTTGGCTGCGCGCAGCAGGCTGAGCGACATCTCGGCCGGGTCGGCATAAGCGTGGCCGTGGGCGTCGTGGTGCAGGTAATGGAATTCACAGACGCTGGTGAAGCCCGCCTCCAGCATTTCCACATACAAGGCGGTGGCGATGGCCTCCAGTTGTGCGGGCCCCAGTTGGGCCGCAAATTGGTACATGAGCGCACGCCAGCTCCAAAAGCTGTCTTGCGTGTGGCTGCGGTATTCCGTCAGGCCGGCCATCGCGCGCTGAAAAGCATGCGAATGCAAATTAGGCATGCCCGGCAGCACCGGCCCTGCGGCGCGCGGCACCACGGGGGTGGGGGTCTGTCCTGTCTGGATGGCTTGCCATTGTCCTTGGGCATTCCATTGCAGCAAGACATCACGGGCCCAGCCGTCGGGCAGCAAGGCGTGTTCGGCAAACAACTGGTGATGCATTTCGATGTTTCAGCGTGGGGTGGGTGTGAAGCGAACGGCTAGCAGTGCCGCATCGGGCGCTGAGTCGGCGCATTGGCATTGGCAGGCCAGCATGTCGTCATGCCACCAAAGGCCTGTTTGTGCACCAAGTGTGTGCTGCTGGCCGTTGGCTGTGTCGGTGCCATCGGCCTGCACTTGCCATGCGCCCCGAATGGCCATCAGCAGGCCGGCCGAGGCGGGCAACCAAGTCTCATGACGGCGCAACACGCGCACCTCGGCCTGGCACACGCCGCGGCGCGTCATCACATTCAAGTCGTGGCAGTCCCCGTTTAGCAAACGCCCATGCACTGCGGCATCGCCTGAAAAGGCAAAGGGCTGCAAAGGCGTGTCCAGCGCATGCAACACACTGTCATCTGTGCTGCCATCTGCGCTGCTCAACTGCACACCACCACCTTCGAGCAACGTGATGACCCGGTCCACACCCGTGAACACCGAAAAATCACCGTCGCTGGCAATGTGCGCAATGCTGATGCGCCAGTCAAAATTCTGCATGCCCGCATGTGGAGGATGGCAAGCGATTTCACGCGTCACGCCACCGCCGTTTTTCCAGGGGGTGGCGCGCAGTTGGGCCCGTTCAAAAAAATGAATGGGCATGGGCTCAGGCGGTGTTCGGCAATGGACGGCTGTGCCACAGCAAGATCAGCAGCACACCCGGAATGGCCACAGCCGCGGCCACAGGATTGGCAAACACCAGAGACAAGGACAGTGCATTCAACAACCAGAATGCGGGCCTGCGAATCGGCCGCGCCACAAAGCCTGTGTAGGCAGCCCCCAAACCCATCACGGCAACGATGGCGCAAGTCGTGGCCAGCAAGAAAGAGAACCAGGTGAAGTCGATGAACAACAAAGCGGGCGTGTAGACAAAAGCAAAGGGCACCAGAGCCTTGCCCATGGACAAGCGAAACGCTGTCATGCCCGTGCGCATGGGCTCGCTGCGGGCAATGCCAGCCGCGGCAAACGCGGCCAGAGCCACGGGCGGTGTCACATCGGCCAACACACCAAAATAAAACACAAAAAAGTGCGTCGCCAATTGCGGCACGCCAAGCCCCGCCAAAGCCGGGGCCACGATGGCGGCCAGGATGATGTAAGTGGGCGTGGTGGGGACACCCGAGCCCATGATGATGCAAGCAGCTGCAGTGAACATCAGGCCAAAGAAAATGGTGACCTGTTTGAGTTCAAACCAGTTGAACACATCCATTACCATGAACATTTGGGCGGCCACGCCCGAGACATCGATCACCCAGGCCGAGAACTTGAAGCCCATGCCGGTCAGCGTGGTGATGCCCAGCACAAAGCCGACGCAGGCACACGCAGCGCCAATGCCCAACGCGGCTTTGGCGCCCATCTCGAAGCCCTGCACCAGCGCTTGTGGCCCCACCGCCATGCCGGTCATGTTTTTGCCTAACGGCCCCATCAAGCGGGGAATCCACGAGCAAGCCACGGTGAGGGTGATGCCCCAGAAAGCGGCCAGAAATGGGGTGTACTGCATCAACAGCAGTGTGACCATGACCACCAGCGGGATGAAGAGGTGCCACGAGCTTTTGAGCACCCAACTCAAAGAAGGAATGTCTTTCGGGTCCATGCCTTTGAGTTTGAGACGCTTGGCTTCCAGGTGCACCATGTACAGGATGGCGAAATAGTGCAGCGCTGCCGGCACGATGGCCACCAGGATCAAGGTGTTGTACGGAATGCCCAAGGTCTCGGCCATGATGAAAGCCGCTGCGCCCATGATGGGCGGGGTGATCTGGCCACCGCAAGAAGCCGAGGCTTCGACCGCCCCCGCAAAGCGTGGCGAGAAGCCGACTTTTTTCATCATCGGAATGGTCATGACGCCGGTGGTCACGGTGTTGGCAATGGCAGATCCGGAAATCATGCCGAACAGGCCCGAAGACACCACACTGACCTTGGCCGGTCCGCCGGAAAAGCGCCCCGCCGCAATGGTGGCCAGGTTCACGAACAGCTGCCCCAGCCCGGTCAGTTGGGCCATGATGCCGAACAACACGAAGTGGAAAACAAAGGTGGCGACCACGCCCACCGGGATGCCGTAAATGCCTTCCGTGCCTTTGTACAAATGGGCCACGATGCGCGACAGGCTGTAACCCCGGTGCGACAGGCCGCCCGGCAGATAAGGCCCGAGCAACCCGTAAAAAATCGCTGCGATGGCCAGCAGTGGCAAGAAGATACCCATGGTCCGGCGCGTGGCCTCGATCACCATGGCAATCGCGATCACGCCCATCATCAGGTCCAGCGGCGTGTGCTGGCCGGGGCGATCGATGTAGATGTGTTGAAAAAACACCAGCAGGTACAGCGAAAAGCCCGAAGCCAGCGCCGCAAACACCCAGTCACGCCACGGAATGTGGGTGTGGCTGCCGTCAAAATGTTTGAATGGCAAGGACAAACCGGCCAAAGCCACCAGCACCGCCAAAAAGGTGTAACGCATGGCGTCGGGGATGGGCTCGGAGAGTTTGTCCAGCAAACTCCAGCCCATGAACAGGTAAAAGCCCACCAGCCCGATGGACACCGTCCACTCCCAATGGCCGGGTAAGCGCTTTTGACGCGGAAACACCAGAAAGCACAGGCCCAATACCACGGCCAGGTGAATGGCGCGGTGGGCGATTTCGTTTTCAAGGCCAAAACCGGCGGTGTAATAGTGCCAAGCCGACAGGCCTGCACACAACACCATCACGACTTTGGCACTCCAGCCAGCCAAGCGGCGGAAACTCGATTCGGGGTCAAACTGCTCGATCAGGCGATCGATTTCTTGTTGGCTGGTACTCATGGCTTTTCCATCATGGCAAAGGGCAATTTTCAGCCCGAATTTCTATTGATTTGGGGCTCAACTGGCCCAGTAAAACTTCGCGCCCATCGGTCAACACCACCCGCATCGACTGGGCCGGCAAAGGTAAGACCACCAAAGGCTCAACCACCCGGTCCAGCAGCAAACGCCAGCCCGCGCCATGGCGCAGCAAGCGCTCGCCTGGCCCTGCCGCCGATGGCAGGCCGTAGCCCTCACCTTCAAAGCGCTCTTCCACCAAGTGCGCGCGCCAACCCTGTGTGCTGTGACGCCAGACATAGCGGTCCAGCACGGGCGTGCCCAGCACCGAGTGGGTGAACGCCACATCGGCTGCGGGGTGGGCCGGGTTCAGGGGCAAGCGGGTCAAGGCCCGGCCGCTGCGGTGTTCGGTCAGCACCAGCTCGCAAGCGGGCGCAGCCCCAGGTGCTGCCCATGCGCAGGCCACCAGCGCCCACGCCACCAGGGCGAGGCGCCTGGGGCATGTCACTTGGCGATGCCTTTTTCCTTGAAGTAACGCAAGGCACCGGGGTGCAAGGGAACGCTGGCCACCGAGGTGGCGGTGTTCAGGTTGATGTTTTTGCCCTGCACATGCACCTGGCCCATGATGGCCGTGTTTTCATACAGCGCCTTGGTCACTTCGTAGGCCACGTTCTCGGGCACGCCATCGTGTGTGGCCCAAATGGCCATCACCGCCAGTGTGGGCACGGCCGCAGTCTGGCCCTTGTAGCTGTTGGCGGGCAGTTGCACTTGGGTGTAGTAAGGCTGCTCTTTGAGCAAAGTGGCCACTTCGGGGCCCGACAGCGGAATGATCTTCAGGGCGTGGCTTTGTGCAAAGTCGGTCACCGCCGCCACGGGTACACCGCCCGTGATCAGGGTGGCGTGCAAGTTGCCGTCTTTGATCTTGTCCACCGCTTGGGTGAACGAGGAGCTGTCTTCCTTCACATCGGTGCGGGCCATGCCGTGCACCTTGAGCAAATCGGTCACCAACTGGTACTGACCGGAACCGGGTGCGCCCGACGAAATGCTTTTGCCCTTGAGGTCCTTGACGCCGTTGATGCCCGAATCGGCACGGGTGATCAGCTGCACGGTCTCGGGGTAAAGGGCGCCCAGGGCACGCAGGTTTTTCAGGGGCCCGTTGGCAAACTGGGCTTTGCCGTTGTAGGCCGCGTCCAGAATGTCGGCGGCCACAAAGGCCGACTCGATGTCTTTGGTGCCCAGCAGTTTGGCGTTGCCCACCGAGGCACCAGCGGCTTCAGCGGTGGCGGTGATTTTCTTGCCGTCGACCGTGGCTTTATTGGAAATCAGCTGGGCCAGCATGCCGCCCAAGGGGTAATAGGTGCCGCCGGTGCCGCCCGTGGCCACACCGAAAAACACACGCTGTTGTGCGATGGCCGCACCTGAGAGCAAAGCGGCAGAGGCCACCACGGTGATGGCCAGACGGCGATTGATTTTCATGGTTCATTTCCTTCAGGAATGGGTGAGAGGTTCACAATGGACTGGGCCAGGACCGCTTGCTGCGGACAGCCTGGTGGACAGGCTTACAGTGTGGAGTGAAATTGCAAGGCCTGTCCAGCGTTTGCCAAAGCTGATGCTCAGCATCACAAAAACCAATGAAAACCTTCACAACCTGCACGCAGCCTCATGAAAAAACGCGCTTCTGACAAAGTGTCGCCCCCCTCGTGGGAGCAGTTGGGCATCTGGGTGGCCTTGGTGGAAACCGGTTCGGTGTCGGCAGCGGCGCAGCGGCTGGAAATATCGCAAGCGGGTGTGTCGCAGCACATCCGGCAGCTGGAAGAGACCTTGGGCGTGTCGCTGCTGGACCGTGCCACGCGCCCAGCGCACCCCACCGCCGCAGGACACCGGCTGTATGAACAGGCCAAAGATTTGCTCTCGCGTGCGGGCCAAATGACACAAACCGTGCGCTCGCTCAGCCGCAGCAAAAGGGCCATGCTGCGCATGGGTTGCGTCGATTCATTTGCCGCCGTGATCGGCCCGCAGATGGTGCGTGGTTTGTCCGGGCGTGTGCAGCGCTTGCGCTTGGTCTCGGGCATCAACCCGGGGCTGGCGGACCTGTTTGACAACCACCAGCTCGACGCGCTGATCACCACCGACGACCCCAAGTACTTGCCCGGAAGGGAGTGCCTGGCCTTGTTCTCGGAGCAATTTCTGGTGGCCGTGCCGCAGAGTTTTCAAGTCCCTCCCCTGGCGTCTTTGTCGCAACTGAGCCAGCTCAGGCCCTTCATGCATTACAGCACCCGCTCCAAAATGGGCGCGCTGGTAGATGCCTACCTGAGCCGACACGACCCCAACATTGAGCGTGTGTTCGAATTTGACGCGACCGACCCCTTGCTCAGCCTGGTGCGCGAAGACCTGGGCATCGCCCTGACCACGCCCATGTGTTTGTGGCAATCGCGCTACCACGCCATGAACCTGAAATGCCTGCACTTGAATGCGCTGCGGCACCAAGGGCAGACTTACCCGCCTTTGAAGCGAACCTTCTACCTCGTCTACCGCCCCGACGAGTTGGGCCCGCTGGCCCAAGACATCGCGGCCATGGTGCGGGTGGCGGTGCGCGAGTTGCAGCGCCAATGGGTGCTGGAGTTGAAAATCCCCCACGACTTGCTCAGCGTCGAAGAGGCCAGCGCATCCTGAAGACGGATGCGCCAAGTGTGATGCTGATGATCAGCCAATACAAAACTGATGCCCCTTTCATGCGCACACCTTAAGCTGACCCTGAACTACAGGAGTTGGATGTGAGCCATTGGGATGCGATCGTGATTGGGGCCGGGGTGATCGGCACCTCGGTGGCCTATAACCTGGCCGCCCTGGGTGCCAAACGGGTGCTGGTGCTGGAGCGCGATCAAATCGGCGCTGGCACCACCTCCCAGTCCAGCGGCATTTTGCGCACGCACTATTCGGTAATCGAAAACGTGGTGCTGGCCCAGCAGTCCTGGGCGGTCTTCAAAGACTTTGCGGGTCATTTGCAAGACGAGGACGCCTCGGCCGGTTTGGTGCGTTGTGGCTACCTGATTGCCGCGCCGCAAGGCCATAAGCTCGAACCCCTGGCCCAGTCTTTGGCGGCCCAACAGGCGCAGGGCATTGAGGTGCATCGCCTGAGCGCGCAAGAAGCCAGCGAACGATTGCCCATTTGCCGCTTTGACGATGCGGCCCTGATTGGCTTTGAGCCCGAGGCCGGTTTTGCCGATGCTTACCTTGTGGCCAGCAGCTACGCCCGCGCCGCCCGCAGGCTGGGCGTGAAATTCATGGAAGGCGAGTGCGTGACGCGGCTCGTGCTCACTCAGCAAACCGTGACCGGCGTGGAGACGACCCGTGGCGTGTTCCATGCCCCGGTGGTCATCAGCACACAAAACATTTGGGCGCAAGAGTTGGCCCAATGGACAGGCATCCAGGTGCCCTTGTTGCCCGAGCGGCACAAAGTCATGGCGCTGCAAGGCCCCGAGGCCTACACCTACGCCATGCCCGTTTACAAAGACCTGGGCTCAGCGGGCATGCTGTATTGCCGCAGCTATGGCGGGCAACAAATGCTGGTGAGCGAAGGCACGGCAGGCGAGGCCCTGAGCGGGCCGGACAACACCCAAGGCGATGTGTCCATGGACGATGTGATGCATGTGGGCGAACAGGTGGCCGAGCGCTTTCCCTCTTTTGCCGAAGCCGGGCTGGCCTCCTCTTGGACGGGGGTGTACGACGTGACCCCTGACTGGAACCCGGTGCTGGGGGCGGTGCCCGATGTACCGGGTCTGGTGGTGGGCTTTGGGTTTTCGGGGCACGGCTTCAAACTGTCCCCCGCCGTGGGCAGCGTGTTGGCCCAACAAGCCTTGGGCCTGCCCACCGATGTGCCTCTGGCACCTTATGCGCTGGAGCGTTTCAGAACCGGGCAATTGCTGCATGGCCGTTATGGATCGGGGGCTGTGGCCTGAGTGAGCCCCGTGAAGTCTTCGGGTCAGCGAGAATCAGGCCTTTTGGGCCACTGACCCGGATGACTTCATGAACCTGTTCAACCGTCGCCAATCTCTCACGCTCTTGGGAGCCGCTGTGCTGGTGCCCAGTGTCACGCCCACACTGGCACAGGGCACCACGACTTCCTCCACCCCTTGGCCCGACACCCTGCGCGCCGCACGCGGCCAAACCGTGTACTTCAACGCCTGGGCGGGCAGCGAGCGCATCAACGCTTACCTGCAATGGGTGGCGGGCGAATTGCAGCGCGACTTTGGCGTGAAGTTGCAGCACGTCAAGATCAGCGACGCGGCCGATGTGGTCAAGCGCGTGCGCGCCGAAAAACAAGCAGGCCGCAAAGACACCGAAGGCACGGTGGACCTGATCTGGATCAACGGCGAAAACTTTGCCGCCATGAAACGCGACGGCCTGTTGTCTGCGCCCTTTGCGCCAAGCCTGCCCAACTTTCAGTGGGTCGACACCGTGGGCAAGCCCACCACGCTGGTGGATTTTTCGGTGCCCACCGACGGGCTGGAATCGCCCTGGGGCATGGCGCAGCTCACGTTTTTTGCAGATCGCCAGCGCCTGCCCCAACTGCCGCAAAGCATGAATGATTTGCTGGCCCTGGCCCGCAGTCAACCCGGTCGCATCACCTATCCGCGCCCGCCCAACTTCCATGGCACCACCTTCGTCAAGCAGGCGCTGATCGAGCACGCGCCCGATGTCAAAGCGCTGGCCCAGCCCGTGACTGCCGCCGCGCTGGAAGCGCAAGCCGCACCCCTGTGGCGTTTTCTGGATGCGCTGCACCCGCACCTGTGGCGCGGTGGCAAACAGTTCCCGCAAAACTCGGCCGCGCAGCGCCAGATGATGGCCGATGGCGAGTTGTTGCTGGCCCTCACGTTCAACCCCAATGAAGCCGCCAACGAGATCGCCGCCAAGCGCCTGAGCGCCACGGTGCAAAGCTCGCAATTTGCCAAGGGCACCATTGGCAACACGCACTTTGTGGCCATTCCGTACAACGCGCCCAGCAAAGCGGGCGCACAAGTCGTGGCCAACTTTTTGCTCTCGCCCGCCGCGCAAGCGCGCAAGGCCGACATCGACGTATGGGGCGACCCCACCGTGCTCGATGTGGCCCGCCTGCCTGCCGCTGAACGCGCACGCTTTGCATCGGCCGTGCGCCCCGGGCAACTGACCCAAAGCGCCCCCGCGCTGCCCGAGCCCCACGCCTCGTGGGTCGACGCGCTCGAAAAAGAATGGACACGCCGTTACGGGGTTTGACAAGAAGCGTTCGTTTTGCAGGTCGGCTTCAGCCCCGACCTGCAAAAATGGCTTGCGCCTGATCAATCCTTGAGCAATTCCGCCAATGCGGAGGCATCCAGCACGGCCGTGCCGTCTTGGTCGTTGAGCATGCTGTCGGCCAGGCTGCGTTTGTCGTGGTGCATTTGCAAAATGCGCTCCTCCACCGAGCCCTGGGTGACCAAGCGGTAGACGGTGACGGGGCGTTGCTGGCCCATGCGGTGGGCACGGCCGCTGGCCTGGTCTTCGGCGGCCGGATTCCACCAGGGGTCGACGATGATGACGTAGTCGGCCACCGTCAAGTTCAGGCCAAAGCCGCCCGCCTTCAGGCTGATCAAAAACACCTCGCCCTGCCCTTGCTGAAAGGCGGCCACCCGCTTGCCTCGCTCGGCCGCCGGGGTGCTGCCGTCCAGGTATTGGTAGGCCACACCGAGGGCCTCCAGGCGCTCGGCCAAGAGCTTGAGGTAGTCGGTGAACTGGCTGAACACCAAGGCTTTGTGTTGGCCCGCCACCAGCTCTTGCACCAAGCGTTCAAATTCCTCGATCTTGGCCCCGGAGAGCCCCATCTCGGGCACCACCAGGCGCGGGTCGCAAGCGGCGCGGCGTAGCTTCATCAGTTCCGCCAACATGCGAATTTGCGGGCCTTTCTTGTCTTGGGCGGCTTTTTCAACCTCCTCGCGGGCTTGGCGGCGCATGGCTTCTTGCAAGGCGCGCTCGGCCTCGCTGGGTTGCACCAGGTGAACGATTTCGGTGCGCGGTGGTAGGTCTTGCAAGACCTGGGCTTTGGTGCGGCGCAGCAAGAAGGGCGCAATGATGCGGCGCAGGCGTTGGCGCACCGCCGGGTCTTGCTGTCGCTCAATGGGGCCGGCAAAGCGCTCTTGAAACTGGCTGGCCGAGCCCAGCAAGCCGGGGTTCAAGATGTTCATCAACGACCACAACTCAGACAGCCGGTTTTCTACCGGGGTGCCCGACAGGGCCAGGCGGAAGCCCGCCTGCAGTTGGCTGACCACTTGCGCGCGTTTGGTGGCGGCGTTTTTCAAGGCCTGGGCTTCGTCCAGCACCAGCGTCTCCCAGGCGGCCTGTGTGAAAGCTTCGCTGTCTTGCTGCACCAGGCCGTAGCTGGCCACCAGGACGTGGCCGGGGCCGAGCTCAGCAAAGACCTGGCGGCGGTCTGTAGCCTCGTGATAAATGTGCACCTCCAGGCTGGGTGCAAAGCGGTGGATCTCGTCGCGCCAATTGCTGCACACCGAGGTGGGTGCCAGCACCAGAGCGGCCCCTCCCTTGCTGCGTTGCAGCAGCAGGGCCAGGGTCTGCACGGTTTTGCCCAGGCCCATGTCGTCGGCCAGGCATGCACCCAGCCCCGAGCGCGAAAGGCGCGCCAGCCATTGGTAGCCTTGGCGTTGGTAGTCTCTCAACTCTGCCTGCAGGGTGCGCGGCACGGGGGCCTCCCATTGACTGGCTTTGGCCAGCTCGTCCACGCGCTCGCGCCAGGCTTTGTCGCCCTTCAGTTCCACGCCATCGAGCTGTTCGCTCAGCCAGGCCGCTGCGGCGTGCGGCAGTTGCAGGCCCGCCTTCTTGCTGCTTTGTGACAGGCCGTCCAGGTCTTTGAGCTGCTGGCGCAGGCGGTCGCTGAGCGCCAGGACCTGACCCTCGGCCAGCGTCACAAAACGGCTGCTGCTGCCCCGCATCAGCGCCAAAAGCTGCTGCAGGCCCATGACCCGGCCTTCGTCGAGCTGCACCTCGCCGTCCAGCGCCAGCCAATCGCGGCCGCTGCCCACGGTGATCGACATCTGCTGGCTGTGAACTTGCTGAATGTTGACGGCGCGCCCTTTGGGCCAGTCGATGGCGGCAACGCCGGGCTGGCCCGGCAGTTGGTCCAGCGCACTCAAGGCTTCGTCGGGCGTGTCAAGCAACACTGTTTGGTCGGCGCTGTGCTCGGGGTCCAGCATGGGCAGACTTTCGAGCACGCTGGTCAGCCAACGCTGCTCTTCGCTCAGGCTGCGCTCGCACCACAGGCTCTCGCCCTCGTGCACACACACCATGCGGGCACGGCCCATGCCGGGCACCACCAGGGGGCCATAGTCGCCAAAGGGTTGCACCACCAGGCGCAGGGTCAGGCCCTCGCCTGCAGGGGCCAGTTGTGCGCGCAAACGGCTTTCGGCGGGCACTTGGCGGCCCGTTTGGGCGTCGCCCTGCAACTCAAAGTGCGAGGCCAAGGCTTGCAGTGCGGCGTTCAACTCGGTTTGCGCCTGGGCGGGCACCCGCCAGCCGTTGGTGATGAGGTCGGCCACCTGCTGCTGCGCCGGGCTGATGTGGATGAGCTTGGCCACGCCAGGGCTCACGCGCACGATGCGCCACTGGGCCCGGTCCTCTTCAGCCGCATGGCGCTCGTCACCCCACAGATTGAAATGATCGGGCAAATGGGGCGATGTCTTCAGGTTGATGGGCGGGTCAATCTCGAACAGATAGCTGGCGTTTGCGCCGTCGCCTTCTCGTTTGACCTGTAAGCGCGGCTGGGCGTGCACCATCTCCAGCCACTGCTGAGGCGCGTCTTCCAGCATCAGGAGGGGGTGGCCCTTCAGGGCTTGCAGTGCACCGGTGATATTCAGCACGGGCTGGGTGCTGTTGCGTGGGCGATGCAGGTGGCGCAGCACTGCGCTGTCGCGGGCGGTTAAGCCTTGGCGCTTTTGGGCTGCCAGCCAGCCTAGGGGTTTGAGCTTGACGGCCCCACGCGCCCCAGTGCTCATCTCCAACATGTTCAGGTCTATCGGGCGACCCTGTTCATCGATGCTCAGGCTCCACGCCCATTGCAGCGCAGGCTTGTCTGCCACTGCGGCAGGGTCGCTGGATGCGCTGAGGTTCAGAATGGCTTGCAGGGCGTCGCGCCAAGGCTCAGGCGGTGCCCCAAAAATGCGCGCGGGCCTTGCCGCCACGGGGTGAACCCATTCAGCGCTGGGCCAGCCCAGGCGCTCGCAGGCCTCTAGCGTGGGGGCCAGCAGGCTGCCTAGGCACTGGGTCTTGAGGAACGCCAGCGTGGTGGCGATCCTGTCGTCGTTGGGCGGCTCACCGGCAGGCTTGCCCAGCCAAGCCAATTGCAGCAGGTATTCTTCCTGGATGTCTCGCTTCAAATGGGTGGTGAAGTGCGGGGGCCAGGGCGACTTGCCCAGGCGCGCATCAATCGCTTGAACCCACACGCCAAAAATACCGTCGTTGATATCCGGATGGCGGCGGCCAGACGCTGCCACGCACAGCTTGCGAGCCACCTCCCAATCTTTGTGGTCGTCGCTGCTCAGCCAGGCCAGCAGTTCGAGCTGCTGCAACCAACGTGGCAGCAGCTCGGCCCATTTGACCTTGGCCGCACGCAGCGCTTTGCCATTGGCCGCAAAGGCCTGACGCGCGCCACCGTGGTCGCCCGCTTGCAGCAGTTGCAGGCCTTCAATGGCACCCGCTAGCTCGGGCACATAGCACCAATCCGGGCCCAGCAGGGCGGTGAGCTGCGCGCCGCGCGCGTCACCCGCCATAGAGATGCCCAAGGCCAGGCGCGTGATGGGTTGCGGCACCAAGCGGCCCGATTGGATCTCGGTCTCCAGCCAAGCGATAGCCAAGGGGTAAATCGGGTCGTCCATGCTGCCCAGGGTCGTCAGCAACAGCCTTTGCAGCCACAAGGGGTCGGCCTGGCCCATCAACTCGGGCAACCAGGCATCTTCAAAAATCTGGTCTCCCCATTGCGGCAGGTAGTTCGCCAATGCGTGGGGTGCAAGCATGGCCTCGGCCTCGGCCGCGCTGCGACCTAACCAAAGATGGGCCCGCACCACGCAACAACCCAAGGCCACGCGGTCTGGCTGAAGCGACCAAGAGTGGGCCCGAGTCGTGCTGAGGCGCTGCACCATGTGTGGCCACAGCGCCCTGGGCTGCACGGTGGTGTAGATCCGCACCAGGTTCTTGCGGGTATCTGGTGCTGCAAAGTTCAACTCTTGACGGCCACTGTAGCCAGGGTTGACCAAGCCGCGATCGCGCAAAACCACCAGTTGGGCACGCACGCTGGTTTCAGTCACCGAGCCCGTCCACCCCACCAAGTCGCCATGCAGTCGCAACAGCTGGGTCATCTCGGCAGCCGTGGTGCTTTGCGACAGCAGCACCATCATGTCCAACACCTGTTGTACCCGCGCCTCGTCCACAGGCAGCTTGTCCAGCGGGTTGGCTTCCACCTTGGCAGGCTTGTCAGTGGGCGGCCATGGCTGGCCTGAGGGCGTGGTGTAACCCTGAGGGGCGCGTTTGAACTTGGCCACAGAGGGCTCCTTCACGAATGGGTCGGCAAGCGGGTTGAGGACATGCACAGAGAATTGGCGGGTGGCCCGACCACCCAGGCGGCATTTTCCCAGAGGTTCAAGAACATGACGGCAGTCTTCCCCGTCGGTGGCGCAACCCGGTTGCTTGATACTTCGACCACAACCAAATGGAAAAATCCCATGACCTCACGCATTTTTGAACTGTGCCCAACCCTGCAGGGCTACGCCGTGCCGTTGCGCCACCAAAACGCCGAGCGCTGCCAAGTGGCGAGTTTGGCCCAAACCATGGGCCACAAAACCATCGGGCAACAGCTCAACGCTGGCCTGTGAGCAGCTTCCCCTTTTTTGCTGCGTGGCTGTTGGCGCTGATCGCCGCCGTGCCCATCGGCGCAGCGCTGTGGGCGGTGGGCGCGCAAATGCTCCATGCTGCCGCATGGCAAGCCCTGTGGGCCGACCCGCAAATTGGGCGCGCCTGGGGCATGACGCTGTGGACCGGTTTGGCATCGACCGCGCTGGCGTGGATCACGGTGGCGCATGTGTTGGCCAGCGGCTTCATCCGCCAACAACTGGGGCGCTGGCTGTCGCATCTGCCTGCTTTGCTGGCCACGCCGCACGCGGCCATGGCCATCGGGCTGGTGCTGTGGCTCTCGCCCAGCGGCTGGGCGCTGCGGCTGGTGTCGCCGGGCCTGACGGGCTTTGACGCACCGCCGCCCTGGTTCACCACACAAGACCCTTGGGGCCTGGGACTGATCCTGGCGCTGTGGCTTAAAGAGGTGCCGTTTTTGCTGTGGGTGGCCGCCACCCAAATGCAGCGCGAAGACCTGCGCCGCCGCTGGCAAGCCGAATACGCGCTGGCCCAAACCCTGGGCCGCACCCCCGCACAAGCCTTTGCACAAATCATCTGGCCGCAACTGGCCCCGCGCCTGCGTTGGCCGCTGCTCGCGGTGCTGGCCTATGGCCTCACGGTGGTTGACATGGCGCTCATCATCGGCCCCGCCACACCGCCCACCTTGGCGGTGCTGGCTTGGCAATGGCTGAGCGATGCCGACCTGCTCACGCAAGCGCAAGGCGTGGCGGCGGCGGGGTGGCTGACGGGCACGGTGTTGGTGAGTGGCGTGTTGATGGTGGTGGCGTTGCGAGTGGTCGCGGCCACGCGCACATTCGCGAGCAGTGGCAAGCGCCCACAGAAAACCCCAACATGGGTTCTTCATTTTTGTAGGAGGCTGCCCCCGCAGCCGAATGCCATGTGGACCACCCTCCTTGCCACCTACGCCGCCGTCTGGTTCGCCCTGACCGTGGGCAGTGTCTCGGGCGTTTGGCCTTTCCCCCAAGTGTGGCCTGAGTTGTGGACTCTCAGCGCCTGGCAGCAAGTGGCCAGCAGCGCGCACACGGTGTGGACCACGCTGGGCCTGGGCGTGGCGTCGGCCAGTGTGTGTTTGTTGTGGTCGGTGGCTTGGCTGGAGCTGGCTCCGCGCCGCTGGCAGCAGGCCTTGCAACCCTGGTTCTTGTTGCCGCTGGTCTTGCCTTCGGTGCTGTGGGTGGTGGGCTTGTACAGCCTGGCGCTGCACACACGGCTTGAAGGCCAATGGCTGGGCCTGAGCCTGGCCCACGCGGTCATGGTCTTGCCCTATGTGCTGCTGGCGCTGGTGCCCGCGTATCAGGCGGTGGACCCGCGCCAAGCCGCGCTGGTGGCCAGCTTGGGCCGCGGCCGCTGGGAGTATTTGTGGCGCGTGAAGTGGCCTTTGCTGAAACGCGCCATCGCCTCGGCCTGGGCCGTGGGCTTTGCGGTCAGCGTGGCGCAATACCTGCCCACGCTCTATGTGGGCGCGGGCCGCTTTGCCACCGTCACCACCGAAGCCGTCACCTTGGCCGCGGGCGCGCAACGCTCGCTCATGAGCGCCTACGCCGCGCTGCAAATGCTCTTGCCCATAGCAGCCTTTGCGCTGGCTGCGTGGCTGGGCAGGCCCCGCCGATTTGAGAAGATCGCCTCCATGAAAGCCACACCATGACCGACACCCCACAAGATGGCCTCCATAACGGCATGAAAGACGGCATGAACGACGGCCTGCACGTTCACATTGAACGCTTGGGCAGCGCGCTTCACGCGCTGGTGAGCGGCCTGCTCCTGCATGTGCCGCCCGGCGAAATCCTCACGCTCATGGGCCCGAGCGGCTGCGGCAAAAGCTCGGTGCTCGCGTCAATAGCGGGCACGCTGGCCAGCGTGTCCGAAGGGTTGTTGCCACTGCAATTGCAAGGCTCGGTGCAACTCAATGGCCGCGAACTTGCGCACCTGCCCACCCATCAACGCGGCGTGGGCTTGGTGTTTCAAGACGCCTTGCTCTTCCCGCACATGACCGTGGCCGAGAACCTGCTGTTTGCCGTGCCCGTCAGCGGTAGCAGTGTCAGCAACCGCACTAACGCGCAGCGCCAAGCCCGCGTGCAACAAGCGCTGCAAGAAGCCGAGCTGAGCGGCATGGGCGAGCGCGACCCGTCCACACTCTCGGGCGGGCAACGTGCGCGGGTGGCGCTCATGCGCGCCTTGTTGGCCGAGCCGCAAGCGCTGCTGCTCGACGAGCCGTTTTCCAAACTCGACGCCGCCTTGCGCGCCCAGCTGCGCCCGTGGGTGTTTGCGCATGTGCGCGAGCGGCGCATCCCGGTGGTGCTGGTCACGCACGACGAACAAGACGTGGCCGACCCGCAGCGCGTGCTGCACTTGCGCGCCACCGAAGAAAGCACCAGCCATGTTTGACCGCCACGCCCAAACCCTCTTGCGCCCCGCGCTCCACTTCGCCGCACGCGGCTTGGTGCGCGCAGGCATCAGCGCCGACGCGCTGACCTGGCTGGGCTTTGCCATCGGCATCGCCGCCGCCGTGGCCATTGCGCTGCAAGCGTGGTGGTGGGGCTTGGCGCTGTTGCTGGCCTCGCGCTTGCTCGACGGCCTGGACGGCAGCGTGGCCCGCTTGACCCAGCCCACCGACGCAGGCGGCTTCCTGGACATCGCACTCGACTTCGTGTTCTACGCCGCCATCCCCCTGGCCTTTGCGGTGGCCAACCCCGCCACCAACGCACTGCCCGCCGCAGCCCTGCTGGCCAGCTTCATCGGCACCGGCAGCAGCTTTTTGGCGTTCGCCGCACTGGCCGAAAAACGCGGCCTGACTGACACCGCTTTGCCGGGCAAAAGCTTTTACTTCTTGGGCGGCCTGACCGAAGCCACCGAAACCATCACCGTCTTCGCCGCCATGTGCATCTGGCCTGAACACTTTGCGGTGTTGGCTTATGGGTTTGCGGGCTTGTGTGCCATCACCACGGGTATGCGTGTTTGGTGGGGGTATAGGCGGTTGGGGTGAAGCTGACGCGAAGTTCAGCGGTGCGTCGCAACTTTGGGCGTCCGTTGTAAGGGAACATGAGACGTCGTCGCCTCAAGGCGTTCGGCCAGCCAGACCTTGATCACGGACTGCCTGGTCACCCCCAGTTTGCTGGCTTCGCGGTCCAGCGAGTCAATCATCCATGTTGGAAAATCAACATTCACCCGCTTCTGCTCCTGCAGCACGCGCCTGGATTTGGACAAGTCCAAAGAAGCAGTGATGTCGGCGTCATCATCAAACTGCTGATCAAACTTTTTAGCTTTCATAAAGTGCCACCTCTTCTGTGCGTGCGCGACGCACGGATATCAATCGGATATGGGTTCCCCGGTAGGTGATGACTGCCGACCAATGCTTCCCATCCATGACGCCAATCACCAGATAACGCGGTTCGTCATCTGTTTTTGCCGGAATTTCCAACAGCATCGGGTCATTCCACAGCACCTGAGCTTGGACGAAATCTACGCCATGCTTCGTGCGATTGGAATCACTCTTTGCGGCGTCAAACTCAAAGGACATCATGGTATAGAAAATATACCTTAATTGTCATCCAACGACAAGCCGCCTGAGCACTATTGTCGGCAGTAAATAGAACTGTCCGGTTTGGTAGCAAGTTAATTGTCCGCTTTTCTTGCTTGCACTCATGAGCTGCTTTTAGGCAAGTAAGCGGTCCGTCTCTTGACTGGCTTCATGCGGCCAGTCTTTGCTCCTTTCCTGAGTCTTG
>CAMDFT010000062.1 GCA_945897795.1 Limnohabitans sp. Rim8
TGCGTGACGGCTGAGCAGTCAGCCAGCGTCAGGTTGTCGCCCGCCACAAAAGGCGAGAACTTGGCCAGCTTGGCAAAGGCGGCCACGTTCTTTTCGAGTTGTGCGCCGATTTTCTCTTTCACCGAGTCGCTCACCTTGCCGCCAAAAAAAGCCTCGGGGTAGAGGTTGCGGGCGACCAGCTCTAGGTGCAAGTCCAGGAACAGCGCCAATTCGCGGACTTTGGCTGCGGCAAACGGGTCGGCGGGGATCAAGGGGTTTTGCGGGTACTTTTGCTCGATGTATTCCAGCATCACGGCCGATTCGCACAGGCCACCGTCTTCGGTTTTGAAATAGGGCACTTTGCCCAGCGGGCTCGCCGATGAATCAGTCTCACCCACCCAAGCGATTTCTTCTTCAAAAGGCACGCCTTTTTCGAGCAAGGCCAATTTGACTTTGTTGTGGTAGTTGCTGGCCGCAAAGCCGCAGAGTTTGAGCATGGGGAACTCCGGTTGGGTTTGAAAAACCACAGAGTAGCTGAAGCGGTTGAACCCGTGCGTCACCAAGATGCCTGTCAACCGTGGCTCAAGACCTTCCCCCTAGAAACCTCACTTCAATCAGCCCCTTGTGTTGGGGTGCATGGGCCTTCGGTGCCATAATCCCGGCCATGTTCAGCCTGCAATCTCTGCGCAATGCCCACCGCCTCACCCGCTTCGTGCTGGTGTGGTTTGCATTGTTTGTGGGGGTGGCGGTGGCCTCACCGCTGGTCAAGCCGGAAGCTGTGCAACTGGTTTGCAGCGCCATGGATGGAGTGAAACTGGTGCAAGTGGACGCTGCAGGTGCTGAGGTTGACGAAGTGGTTGCACATACCGCGCTCGACTGCCCTGCCTGCCTGCCCCTGATCGCACCCCCTGTGGCCGACAAGTTGGCGCCCTTGCCAACGGGCAACTTGTCCCACGTTTTGCAGCCCCTGCCTGCTGCCCGGCTGGCCAGTTTGCTGGGGCAACCCTGGCAAGCCCGCGCACCCCCCATCTTTCTCGCCTGAAACACCGCCCCCTGAAACGCTGGGGGGCTGAGTCGGTTTCGGCATCCCTCTGTGCCCATGCGCCCCGCTTGATGGGGTTTGCTGTGCGCACTGTATGTGCCCCTTCATCCGTTCGATAACCACCAGGAGTGATCCATGTTCCGTCCCGCTTTGTCTGTGTCTGTCCTTGTTTTGGCCGTGACCGTGTCCTTGGCCGCGCAAGCCCAAGTCACCGTGAAAGAAGCCTGGGTGCGCGCCACCGTGCCCCAGCAAAAGGCCACCGGTGCCTTCATGCAGCTGCAGTCGGCGCAAGACGCCAAGCTGCTGTCGGCCCAGTCGCCTGTGGCGGGCGTGGTCGAAGTGCATGAGATGAGCATGGACGGCGGCGTCATGAAAATGCGCGCCATCCCCAGCTTGGACTTGCCTGCAGGTAAGTCCGTCGATCTCAAGCCCGGCGGCTACCACGTCATGCTGATGGACCTGAAGGCCCAAGTCAAAGACGGGGACACCGTGCCCGTGACACTGGTGGTGGAAGGCAAAGATGGCAAGCGTCAATCGGTCGAGTTGAAAGTGCCCGCCCGCACCGCCGCCGCTTCGGCCATGAAGCACGGCGAAGGCCACAAGCACAAGCACTGATTCGTCTGAGCGCTAACAATTGTCCTGTCAACTGACCTGTCGATGAACACAAACATCACCACCACAACAACACAGCTGCGCCGCCTGGCTCGCTTTGTGCTGACCTGGTATGTGCTGTTTGTGGGCGTGTCGGTTTTGGCTTCCACGCTGCAGCCCAAAACCATGGAGGTGGTCTGCTCCAGCATGGGCCTCATGAAATTGGTGGTGCAAGGCGAGGGCGGTGACGCCCAGGTGCGCAGCAGCATGGACTGCCCGCTGTGCGCCCACGCCACGCCCGCCCTGCCGCCGCCCACGGTGGCCGCTCTGGCCCATGTGTCCGATGCCCGATCGCACATCGTGCAGCGTTTGCAAGAGGCCGTGCTGATCGCACGCACGGCACCGCCTTTGCCCTCTCGTGGGCCACCTGTTTTCAATTGATCCTTGTTGAACCTGACTGAACACCGCCAGGTGTTCGGCGCTTGTTGTCACTGCGGCCCTGTGTGCTGGCCGTGATGGATTGATTTGAAACTTGTCATGAAAAAACACCTCTCTCTTTCGCCTTTGTCTTTGGCCGTGTACGGCCTCTTAGCCAACATGCTTTCCAGCCTGAGTGGCCACGCTGTGGCCCAAACTTCAACAGCGCTGGACACCATCGTGGTGTCGGGTTCGCGCTCGGAAACCAAACTGTCCGAAACGCCTGTGTCGATTGGCTCGGTCAGCCGCGCCCAGTGGGACGCCGACAAGCCGAAATCGGTGGGCGAGATCATCAACCGCATTCCTGGTGTGCACTGGAACGATCTGGGCAACGAGCAGCACAGCATGGCCATTCGCCAGCCCATCAGCACCAATGCGGTGTACCAGTATCTGGAAGACGGCATCCCGATTCGCCCGCTGGGCGTGTTCAACCACAACGCGCTCAATGAGACCAACATGAATGGCTCGAGCGGCGTGGAAGTGGTCAAGGGCGCTGCATCGTCGCTGTATGGCAGCAACGCTGTCGGCGGCGCGGTCAACTTTTTGACGCAACGCGCCTCCCGCACGCCAACGGGCTACGTGGGCATTCGCCACGACAACACCGATGGGTTCACCCGCGTCGACTCTGGTGCGAGCAACACCTGGGGTGATCTGGGTTTGCGTTTCTCACACTACAGCTCACAACGCGACACCAACAACTGGCAGCAATACAGCGGTGGCAAAAAAGACTCTTTCACACTGCGTGGCGACTACAACCTGAGCGACAAGTCCTGGTTGCGCGCTTCGCTTGTGCACACCAACCTGGACTCGGACACGCCCGGCAGCTTGTTTGAAAATGACTTCCGCAGCAACCCCGGTAAAAGCATCAACACTTTTACCTGGCGCAAAGACAAAACCACCCGCGCTAATTTGGCGTGGGAGGGTGAGACCACCCAAGGCGGCTTGACTTCTGTGACGCTGTTCGCGCGGAACAACGACCACGGCCAGTTGCCCAACTACACCATCTCGGGTTGCGTGGGCGCAAGCTGCAAAGGCACCTTGAACAACAACCATGTGGAGTCTTTGGGTGTGGACGTGAAGCACGAGCAAAAATTGGTCTGGCTGCGTGCCCGTTTGGTCACGGGTGTTTACATTGACCGCAGCCAAAACGATTACGTGTCGGACAACCTGGCCATCGTGCGCGATGTCCCCACCGGCCGTTACATGAGCTACACCTTGAACAGTGTTGCCAACCCCAGTGGTGTGCGCAACTACGGTGCGGGTATTGCCAACGATGCTGCTTTTGCACAATTGGAATTCAGCCCCACCGAGCAAATTCGTGTCGTCGCCGGTGGACGTTACGACAGCATCCGCTACGACTTCAAAAATAACCTGACCCCGGGTGCCAACTTCGGCGCTGCCAACGAGGTGCGCAGTTTTGCCAAGTTCAGCCCCAAGTTGGGCGCGACCTACGCGATCAGCCCCAGCAGCAGCCTGTACAGCAACCTGAGCATGGGCTTCACACCGCCCGAAGTCAGCCAGCTGTACGGCAAGACCGCCATTCCCGAATTGAATTCGGCCACTTACGACAACGTGGAAGTGGGCTGGCGCGCCTTGTTGGCCTCTGGCATCCGTTTGGACTCTGCGCTGTACCAACTCAGCGGCAAGGACACCATCGTGTCTTACACCTCGGACATTGGCAACAGCTTCAACAAGAACGCAGGCAACACGCGCAGCCGAGGCTTGGAGTTGAGCTTGAATCAGGATCTTCGTGAATGGGACTGGCGCGTCGGTACGACCTGGGCCGAACACACCTTTGTGTCTTACCGTGTGAGCGACAAAGTGGGTGCGATCGAAGACTACTCGGGCAAAGACATGCCGCAGGCCCCCAGCCACACCATCATGGCCCAAGTCGGCTGGAAATTCACACCGGCTTCGCGCGTGGCGTTGGGCCTGGTCAAGCAAGGCAGCTACTGGATGAACAACGCCAACACCGTGCGTTATGCGGGTCACACGCTGCTCAACCTGACGGCTAGCCACAAGTTGGGCGATGGCTGGGAAGTCTGGGGCCAGGTGCGCAACTTGACCGACAAGTCTTACTCTGACAATGCGTCCAGCCGTTACATCACCGGCACGTACACCCCCAACACCCAAAACACCTATGCAGCGGGTGCTCCCCGCAGCCTGATGGTGGGTGTGAACAAAACGTTCGGCGGGCGTTGATGACACATGGGGCCAGCGATGCCGGTGCAACACCGGGTACAGGCATCAGGGGCCCATGGACGGTTCTGAGTCGATTAAAAATCTGGAGGTTTGCATGAACATATTGACCCTGTTGACGGGATGGCGCGCCAGCTGGGCAGCCTTGTGCATGGTGTTTTTTGCAGGGGGCTTGGCATCCGTGGCCCAAGCCCAAGCGGTTGAAAAACCCGCTGCTCAAGCCAGCACACACACCCGCCACGCGCGCCCCCAACTGGCCACAGGCGCAGCCATTGCGCCCGATGGCCGATCGTGGGTGGTGGGCCTCAATGCACAAAAGCAGCTCTTTTTGCAAAGCACCCCCTTGGGTGGCGATTTGCAGTGGAGCCCCGCGCGCATTCTGGACACTGGCAAAGACCCGATTGCGGCCGATGGCGAAAGCCGTCCCAAAATTGCTTTTGGCCCGAACGGCTGGGTCGTGATCAGCTACACCATGCCTTTGGCTAAACCCTTCACGGGTTTTATCCGCATGCTGCGAAGCAGTGATGGCGGGGCCAGTTTCAGCGCGCCTTTCACGGTGCATCAAGATCGACAAGAAATCACCCACCGCTTTGATGCGATCGCTTTTGATGGCGATGGCGTCTTGCACACGCTGTGGATCGACAAACGCGATCAACCCCCCAAAGGCTCTGCGCAAGCCTATGCAGGCGCTGCCATTTACCGCAATGCGTCCAAGGACGGTGGTCAGACTTTTGGCCCCGACACCAAAGTGGCCGACCACTCGTGCGAGTGCTGCCGCATCGGGCTGGCACGCAACCCACAGGGGCAGCTGCAAGCGACCTGGCGGCATGTGTTTGACAGCAGCACGCGAGACCATGCTTTTGCCAGCGTAGGTGCCCCGGCCAATCGCATCACCCGCAGCACACATGACGACTGGCAGATCAATGCCTGCCCGCACCACGGCCCCGGTTTGGCACTCAACGCAGGTACTTCGGGCTATCACACCGTCTGGTTTGGTATTCGAAAAGTGAATGGGCAGGATCAACCTGCCGTGCGTTATGCCCGCCTGAATGCGCAAGGCGAGCCCTTGCCTGAGACCCTGCGCGTATTACCCGATCCGCGCGCCGAGCATGCCGATGTGATGGCCGATGGGCAAAACGTGGCCGTGGTCTGGCGCAGCAGCGAAGGGGCGCAGACCACACTCAAGGCCTGGCTGTCGACCGATGGCGGTCAGAACTTCACCCTCAAAACCCTGGGCCAAGCCACGGGTTACAACGACCACCCGCGCCTGGCCCAAAGTGGCGCGCGCATGGTGGTGGTTTGGCGCAACACACAGGAGACGCAAGTTCATGACATCCGTTTTTAAAAACACGGCTGTGGCCATCTTTAGCGCTGCACTCAGCCTGAGTGCCTCGGTGGTTTGGGCGCAAACACACCAGCACGCACACCCTCAGGGCCAATCCAAAGCTTCGACCCAGCGCACGGTCTTGCCTTTCGATGAAAAAACCTGGGCGCATGCTTTGCATCATGGCTCACGTCCTGCGGCGTATTTGTTCACTACCTCTTACTGCAGCACTTGCCCTGCTGCTTTTGCGGTGCTGCACAAGGCGGTCCAACAACGCAAAGACAAGCCTGAGCTGAATGCCGTCATGATGGACGTGGCAGGCCCACAGGCCTTGCGCCATGCCGCGCATTTCAAGGGCATGACCCAGATGTACGCCTTTGATGGGTTTGAGCCCGCCATCCGTCAGGCGGTCGATCCGGCCTGGCCCAACGTCACGCCTTATGTGGTTCTGGTGGACGCCAAAGGCCAGACTCAGAGGGTGATTGGGCCACCAACGCCCGTGATGCTCAAGCGATGGTTGGCACCTGCTTGAAGTGCTCTGGCATGATTGAAGGATGACCTTATCGAGCCATTCCTCTGCGTCCTACCAAACCTTTGTAGCCGAACCCTACACCCCCAATATCGGGGCCACGCTCCATGGTTTGGACTTGTCGCAGCCATTGAGCGAGTTGGCTCAAACTGAGCTGAAGGCGGCCTTGGCCCTGTTCGAGGTGATCTTTTTTCGGGATCAAGTGCTCACTCCTGCTCAGCAGGTGGCGTTCACCCGCAGTTTTGGCCAAGTTAATGAAGTCAAAGCCTTCTTTCCCCGTGTGGAGAGTCAGCCCGAGATTGAAATTGTGGAAAGCACCGCCGAGCGCCCTGCTGCCAACAACAATTGGCATTCCGACATCACCTGGCAGGCCAATCCGCCCATCGGCACCAGCTTGTATGCGCAAGTGATTCCGGCCAGCGGTGGCGACACCGTCTGGGCCAGCATGACCACCGCGTACGAAGGCTTGCCTGCCGACTTCAAAGCCTATCTGGAAACGCTCAGCGCCATGCACACCTGGGAGGTCACCGGCTGGACCGAGTACCTGCTGCGCCAAGACGCCAGCGGCGAACAACTGCAAGCCGCTCGCGCCAAATACCCGCCGGTGACGCACCCCGTGGTGCGCGTGCACCCCATCACGGGCAAAAAGATTTTGTACGTCAACCCCACCTTTACCACCCACATCCATGGCCTGCCGCGCGCGCAAAGTGATGCACTTTTGGTCCAGCTGTTTGCGTTGATCACTGCGCCCGAAGTGCAGGCGCGGTGGCGCTGGCAGCCCGATACGCTGGCCGTGTGGGACAACCGTTCAACCCAGCACTACGCTGTGGCCGATTTTTATCCGCAGCATCGAAAACTGCACCGCATCACCTTCACGGTCGATCAGGCGTTTTGATCGCGGGCCCTTTGTTTCCTGAACTTTGGCGGGTTCATTGGGTCCATGGCAATAGCCGTAGTTTTTTGCGTTATTTATGGATATTTATGGATATTTGCGGCTATTTTTGCGGCTATATTTATGGCTATGTTCAAAACAGACACCCTCCAAATCACACCCGATGTGTTGTCGCTGATTGCCCAAATTGACGAATTCAAAGGGGCCTGGCGGGCTTTGGGTTCACTGGCACCCGAGCGGTTGTTGGCACTGCGGCGTGTGGCCACCATCGAAAGCGTGGCCTCATCCACCCGCATTGAAGGCAGCAAACTGACCAATGCCGAGGTCGACGCCTTGCTCTCGAACATCAAGGTCAAAAAATTCACCACCCGCGACGAGCAAGAAGTCGCGGGCTATGCCGATGTGATGGAACTGCTTTACGCGTCTTGGGAGCACATTCCGTTCAACGAAAACCACATCCAGCAACTTCACCGCGACCTGCTTCAGCACAGCAACAAAGACACACACCACCAAGGGATCTACAAAAAAATCTCCAACAACGTCGCCGCCTTCAACGAAAAGGGTGAACAGGTGGCGATGGTCTTTGTAACAGCTTCTCCGTTTGACACACCGCGCCTGATGCAAGAATTGGTGGGCTGGGTGCGCCACGCGCGTGACCACAAAACTTTGCACCCGCTGTTGATCGTGGCCATCTTCGTTGTGGTCTTTCTGGAGATCCATCCATTTGAAGACGGCAACGGCCGCTTGTCACGCATCCTGACCACGCTGCTCATGCTCCAGTTTGGCTACAGCTATGTGCCCTACAGCTCGCTCGAAAGCATCATCGAACAAAACAAAGGCGGCTATTACATCGCCCTGCGCCAAACGCAAGGCACCATTCGCACCGAGCAAGCCAACTGGCAGCCCTGGCTGGTGTTTTTCCTTTCATCGCTGGCTTCCCAAGTCAAACGCTTGGGTGAAAAAGTTGAACGCGAAAAAATGATGTCCCAGCTGATGCCCAAGCTCTCGGTCGATCTGCTGGCCTTGGTCAGGGCGCATGGCCAACTGACCACAGCGCAAGCCGAACAACAAACCGGTGCGAACCGCGCCACCATCAAGGCGCACTTGGCCAAACTCGTCAAAGCGGGGCACCTTGCCAAGCACGGCGTGGGCCGAGGCACGTGGTACGAAGCTGCTGGGCGGTGACATATTGGGGTATTTGATCAATGCATGACCCCTTTATTTCGATGGTTACCCCATTTGATAACAGCCGGGGTGAATCGAGACAAAGGCTTCGGCCATCTCATGGCGTTGCCGCAATATCGCCATATTTTTGTCACTGCACAGACTTGTCCATGTTGGAAGCTTGATCTCGGCATTTGCCGATCAACTCTCAAGCAAGGGGTACCGCATGACGAACGGAATTCAAAACGAAGCCGAACACGAACACGACGAACTCTTGGACGATGAATTTGTCAGTATTTCTCAGTGCCACGCTTTGGCGGCTCAGCATTTTCTGGAAGCTGCCAAGCAGCACGGCTTGGCTGCCGAAGCCTACGACGCTGGTAACTTGTACGAAACCCACCGCCGTGGTTACTTGGCTTACCGCAACCAATTGTTGGCCACCCAGTACGCTGAAATGGCGGCGATCGACGAGGACGATGAAGAGTTTGAAGACGAGAGCTCAGAAGCCGAAGGTCAGTGATAGACCCTGAGCCGAGGGCCGATGCGTCGGCCTTTCGGCTCAAGAACTCAGCCAAAGCCAGTGTGTGCCCCCGCACCAGCTGGCTTTTTTCTTGGCTTTCATGCAAAGGAAGATCGACTAATTACCGGGATTCACTTTGTCCGGGACCTGTATGAATGCGGGTGGCAGCCCCACCCATGGGGCATAAAAACCGTCATGGTCTGTCGGCGCTTTGGGGGCCAGTTGCCCGTGCAGCACCTCCCATCCCGCTTGCGCGCTGTCGATCAGGGGCACAGGGCAGTGGGCTTGCAGCAAGCGTGCATAACCGGCCAAGCCTGCGCCGCCCAAAATGATGCTGGCCGCACCGCTTTGGGCGGCGTTTTGGCAGGCTTGGCTGAGGCAGCGAATGGCCATCTCGGGGTTGGCCTGCAGCGCCGCGCCTGTGGGGGCCACGGTCTCGATATGGCGCAGCTGCGCGCCATAACCCAGGCTGATGGCCAGGCGCTGCAGCATGGGCTTCCAGCGTTCACCGCCCGTCACAATGGCAAATGGTCCTTGGGTACTGGCCTGAATGAACGAGGCTTCAGCCAGTCCAGTGACCGGGCAACCGCTGACTTCGCGCAGTGCGAACAAACCCGGGTCACCAAAACAGCCAATCAACACGCCGGCAAGTGCATTCCCTGGCGTGCCTCGGTGTTCGGTCCACACGTCCAGACAGGCGTGTGCGGCCACCGCGTGACTGGCTTCGCAAGCGATGTAGGGCGCCCCGAATCGCGCGGTCTGCACATCCAGCAGCACACCCGGCGGCAGTTGGGGCTGCAACACGTCGCTCAACCGTTGCGTGGTCAAGGCGTTGGTGTTGGGGTTGATCAGCAAATAACGGCGCAATGCGGTGGTGTCCATGCTGGGTGTTCCTTGTCAGTGTGTGTGACGTCAACCTCAAACCAGTGCACTGGGGCGAGCCCAAACCAGGATGTCTGGCCTTGCCGGGATGTGCGCTTGCCTGCGGTCAAACCATGTGTTTGGTCTGCAGTCAGGGTGCAAGAGGTATTAGCGCCGGTGAATGGGTGGTCAGTGGGGGCTGCAATCTGAATGTGGATGTTGGGCTTATTGCATACAAAGCAAACACCAAGTTGGGGCGAGACTCCATAGGTGCAAACCAGAATGGTGCCAGAAAACACCATTTTTGTGCCTTGTTTTTGCGTTTGGAATGATCGTTCTAAGCTTTGACTTCATTCGGCAGACGATGATTTGAGACCCACAACGGGCATGAAGATTGCATACAAAAAATGCTTGCCAGACTTTTGAAGCTTATGTTAGCTTACGAGACCGATCTGTTGTTTCCCTGGGTCTGGTGCACATTTTTTCAACGCACTTTTACTGGAGTCTTGATGATGAAGCGGTCTATCCTTTCCCCTCGTTTGTTGCCCTCTTCTTGGGCGTTCACCATGGCTGTCGGGATGGGGCTCAGCGCCATCTCCATGGCCGTTCTGGCGCAAGAAAAAGTCTTGCGCATTGCCATGACGGCGGCCGACATTCCCCGCACCCTGGGGCAGCCTGACCAAGGCTTTGAAGGCAACCGTTTCACTGGCATCCCGATGTACGACGCTTTAACCCACTGGGATCTGTCCAAATCGGATGGCCCCAGTGTGTTGATTCCTGGCTTGGCCACTTCTTGGGCTGTAGGTGCCACCGATAAAACCAAATGGACCTTCAAGCTGCGTCCAGGCGTGAAGTTCCACGATGGCTCGGCCTTGAATGCCGATGCGATCGTCTGGAACGTGCGCAAGGTGTTGGACAAAGACGCAGTTCATTTCGATGCCAGCCAGGTGGGCGTTACGGCATCGCGCATGCCTACCCTGCGCAGTGCCCGAAAAATCGATGACCTGACGGTGGAACTGACCACCAGCGAGCCCGATGCGTTTGTGCCCATCAACCTGACCAATCTGTTCATTGCCTCGCCGGCCCATTGGCAAAAGAAATTTGATGCCGCTGCAGGTGCCACACCTGCCGACAAATCCAAGGCAGCCTGGACCGCATTTGCGGCAGATGCCTCCGGTTCTGGTCCCTTCAAGATGGCCCGATTCGTGCCACGTGAACGCCTCGAGATGGTGGCGAACAAAACCTATTGGGACGCCAAGCGCCTACCCAAGGTCGACCGCGTGGTGCTTGTGCCCATGCCTGAGGCCAATGCCCGCACTGCAGCCTTGCTCGGCGGCCAGGTCGACTGGATCGAAGCCCCAGCACCCGATGCCATGTCGCAAATTCGCCAGCGGGGCTTCAAGATCGAAAGTAACGCCCAGCCGCATGTGTGGCCTTGGCAGTTGTCATTTGCAGAAGGCTCGCCCTGGCTGGACAAACGGGTGCGCCACGCGGCCAACTTGTGCGTGGACCGTGAAGGCCTGAAAACCCTTTTGGGCGGCATGATGGCTGCACCCAAAGGCACCGTGCCTCCTGGCCACCCCTGGTGGGGCAACCCCAAATTTGACATCAAATACGACGTGAACGCGGCCAAGGCCTTGATGACCCAAGCGGGCCACACTGCAGCCAAGCCCCTCAAAGTCAAGGTGCAGATTTCGGCGTCAGGCTCTGGCCAGATGCAGCCCTTGCCTATGAACGAGTTCGTGCAGCAGTCGCTCAAGCAGTGCTTCTTTGACGTCCAGTTTGACGTGATCGAGTGGAACACCTTGTTCACCAACTGGCGTAAGGGTGCAAAGGACCCATCGGCCAACGGCGCCAATGCCATCAATGTGAGCTATGCAGCGATGGACCCCTTCTTTGCCATGGTTCGTTTCACCAGCACAGGCGCCTTCCCACCGGTGTCCAACAACTGGGGTTACTTTGGCAATCCGGAATTTGACAAATTGATCACCGATGCCCGGACTCAGTTCGAGGATAAGAGGCGTGATGAGGCGCTGGCCAAGTTGCACGCCCGCATTGTCGAAGAGGCCCCTTTTGTCTGGATTGCCCACGACGTGGGACCCCGCGCCATGAGCACCAAGGTCAAGGGCTTCGTGCAGCCACGCAGTTGGTTTGTTGACTTGGCGCCAGTGTCGATGGACTGATGGTCAAGGTGTGGGCCCATCGGGCCCATGCCGCTGGGTGTGCAGTCAGGTGGTGAACGGCCTGACTGCACACTTTTTTAATTGCAGTTTTGGAGTGCTGGCATGCTCGGCTTTTTGTTGCGGCGTCTGATTTATTCCCTGCCCATCATGCTGGGGGTGGCGCTGGTTTGTTTTGGCTTGGTACACCTGGCACCCGGTGATCCTCTGATGTCGATTTTGCCGCCAGACGCCTCGGCCGACTTGCAGGCGCAGTTGATCGAGCTCTACGGCTTCAACCGCTCTTACCCTGAACAGTTTGTGACCTGGGTCTGGCGAGCTTTGCAGGGCGATCTGGGTACATCCATTGCCAGCAATCGCCCGGTGGCTTCGGAGGTCATGACCGCCGTGGGCAACACCTTGCGCCTCGCCCTGCTGGCCACCCTGATCGGGTTTGTGCTGGGCTGTTTGTTTGGTTTTGTGGCCGGTTATTTCCAGAACTCTTGGCTCGATAAATTTGCCTCTTTGCTGTCTGTACTGGGCGTCAGCGTCCCACATTACTGGCTGGGCATGGTCCTGGTGATCGTGTTTTCTTCGATCCTGATGTGGTTGCCACCCGGCGGCGCTGGACCGGGTGGCTCCAGCCAGTGGATTTGGGATTGGGAGCACTTCAAGCACATGCTGTTGCCCGCCATCACCATGAGCGTGATCCCGATGGGCATCATCTCGCGCACGGTGCGGGCCTTGGTGGCCGACATCCTGGCGCAAGAGTTCATCGTGGGTTTGCGCGCCAAGGGCTTGACCAATGTGGGTATTTTTTGGCATGTGGTCAAAAATGCAGCGCCCACGGCGCTGGCGGTGATGGGCTTGCAGTTGGGTTACTTGCTCGGCGGCTCGATCCTGATCGAGACGGTGTTTTCTTGGCCTGGCACGGGCTTCTTGCTGAACTCGGCCATCTTCCAGCGCGACTTGCCTTTGCTGCAAGGCACGATCCTGGTGTTGGCCATGTTTTTTGTCGTGCTCAACCTCATCGTGGATGTGATCCAGACCTTGCTGGACCCTCGCATTGCACGCGCTTGATTTCGACCCCAAGGAATTGACATGACTTCATTGAATGCGGCCGCCAGCCCCGTGCTCCCGCTGGTGTATGAGCGCTCTGCCGGTTATTGGGAAACCGTAGGGCGTCGGTTTTTACGCGACAAAGTGGCCGTGGGTGCCGCCTTGGTGGTGCTGTTTTTGATGGTGCTGGCGGTGTTCGGTCCCTGGCTCGCGCCCATGGACCCTTACCAGTCCGCCATGCTCAAACGCCTCAAGCCCATTGGCTTTGAAGGCCACCCCTTGGGCACCGACGAGTTGGGCCGCGACATGCTCAGCCGCTTGATGGTGGGGGCCAAGTTGTCCTTGTTCATGGGCATTACACCTGTGGTGTGTGCATTTTTCATCGGCTCCCTGATCGGCATCACCGCCGGTTACACCGGGGGCTGGGTCAACAGCGTGATGATGCGCACCATCGACGTTTTTTACGCCTTCCCTTCGGTCTTGCTGGCCATCGCCCTGTCGGGCGCTTTGGGGGCAGGCATCACCAATTCCCTCATCTCCTTGACGATTGTGTTCATACCGCCGCTGGCTCGTGTGGCCGAAAGCGTGACCACGCAAATTCGGGAGCGTGATTTTGTCGAAGCGGCCAGGGCATCGGGTGCATCCGCTTTCACCATCGTGCGGGTGCATGTGCTGGGCAATGTGCTGGGGCCGATTTTTGTGTACGCCACGAGTTTGATCGCGGTGTCCATGATCTTGGCCTCGGGTCTGAGCTTTTTGGGTCTGGGGGTGAAACCCCCCGAGCCGGAATGGGGCCTGATGCTCAACACCTTGCGCACCGCCATTTATTCGCAACCCTGGATTGCGGCTTTGCCTGGGGCGATGATTTTCATGACATCGATTGCTTTCAACCTTTTGGCCGACGGCTTGCGTTCGGCCATGGAAATCAAACAGTGAGGTCCGCATGACTTTGGCCAATGATGAGGTGGGCGGATCGACCCAGCCGATGCTCTCGGTGCGCGGTTTGGTCAAGCACTTTCCACTCAAGAAAGACTTGTTAGGACGCGGCGCAGGCGTGGTGCGCGCTGTCGACGGGGTGAGCTTTGACGTGTTCAAGGGCGAGACCCTGGGGGTGGTGGGCGAGTCCGGTTGCGGCAAGTCGACCACAGCCCGCTTGCTCATGCAACTGATCACCCACGACCACGGCGAGTTGGTGTTCGATGGGCAGACCGTGGGCAGCAAGTCGCTGCCCTTGAAGGATTACCGCCGCCAGGCTCAAATGGTGTTTCAAGACAGCTATGCGTCCTTGAATCCGCGCCTGACCATGGAAGATTCGATCGCATTTGCCCCCATGGTGCACGGACTGCCTGAGCGCGAGGCGATCGAGCGTGCGCGTGACTTGCTCGAACGGGTGGGGCTGGCGCCACAGCGCTTTGCCGAGCGTTATCCGCATGAGTTGTCAGGCGGTCAAAGGCAGCGCGTCAACATTGCCCGGGCCTTGGCCTTGCAGTCGCGTTTGATCATTCTGGACGAGGCGGTCTCTGCCTTGGACAAGTCGGTGGAAGCCCAGGTGCTGAACCTTTTGCTCGACTTGAAAGAGGCGTTTGGCCTGACCTATATTTTCATCAGCCACGACCTGAATGTGGTGCGCTACATGAGCGACCGGGTGATGGTGATGTACCTGGGCCAAGTGGTTGAAGTGGGGGACAGTGAAACCCTGTTCAAGCATGCCGCGCACCCCTACACGCAAGCTTTGTTGTCGTCCATTCCGACCCTGGACCCGGATCGGCGTACCGAAACCCCACCTTTGGCCGGTGACCCCCCGAACCCGATCAACCCACCCAGCGGCTGTCGTTTCCACACGCGTTGTGTGCACGCCCAAGCCATTTGCAGCGAAAAGATGCCGGTCTTGGCCCCAGCCCAACACGGCCAACAAGTGGCCTGCTGGATGCATGTGGCGGGCGCAGCGCACACCGGTGCACCCGCTGGGCTGAGCGCGGTCAAACCCTTGGAGGTCGCGGCATGAAACCGGAGACATCAACACCGGCATTTGTGGACATCCGTCAACTGCATGTCACCTTCACCGGCGGCAAAAAACCCGTGCAGGCGGTCTCGGGTGTGGACTTGCGCGTGCAGCGCGGTGAAGTGGTCGCCTTGATTGGCGAGTCGGGCTCTGGCAAAAGCGTTACTTTGCGCAGCTTGCTGCGCTTGCACGCCGAAAAGAAAACCCAAATATCAGGGCAAATCCGGGTGGGCGATCACGACGTGCTGAAACTGTCGGCGGACCAACTCAACCGATTTCGTGGGCGTGTGGCGTCCATGATTTTTCAAGAGCCTTTGCTGGCGCTCGACCCGGTTTACAGTTTGGGGCAGCAAATCATCGAAACCATTCGCCGTCACGAAAATGTGAGCGAGGCCGCGGCCAGGCAGCGTGCCTTGGCCTTGTTTGAGCGGGTGCGCATTCCCAGCCCAGAGCGTCGTTTGCAAGCCTATCCGCACGAAATGTCGGGCGGCATGCGCCAGCGCGCCATGATTGCCCTGGCCCTGGCCTGTCGGCCCCAGCTGTTGCTGGCCGATGAGCCCACCACCGCGCTGGATGCCACGGTGCAAATCCAGATCCTGCTGCTGCTTCGCGAGTTGCAAAAAGAGATGGGCTTGTCGGTGATTTTTGTCACGCACGACATCGGCGCCGCCGTGGAGGTGGCGGACCGCATTGCCGTGATGTATGCCGGTCGCATTGTGGAGGAAGGGCCCGCCCGAACCCTGATTCGCGAACCCCGTCACCCCTACACCCGTGCGTTGCTTCAAAGCCGCGCCGACGGCGCTTTGGCCAAAGGCCAGCGCCTGGAAACCATTGCCGGCGCACCCCCTGACTTGACGAATTTACCACAGGGCTGCGCCTTTGCCAGCCGTTGCAAGATGGCGGTGCCTGAATGCAGTGCCACACGCCCGGAAGTCACATGGCTGGCCGAAGGCCACAGTGTTCGTTGCTTGCTGGCCCAGCCCCAGCCCCTTCCAAATTCTCAGCAAGTGGCCTGATCATTGGGCCTGATCATTTTTTAAACGTGAGTTTCAACCTGAGGTGACCATGAGCCAACACACCGATGCCCTGTGGGACAACGCCCACGCCTTCATGCCTTACCCCGCCAGCCCGGTGGCCCATGCCGCTGCTGGCCCTTTGTCGGGTCTGAGCTTTGCGGCCAAAGACATTTACCACGTTAAGGGCTACCCCACCAGTGGCGGTCAACCCATGCTGATGGCCCTTTGGGGTGTTCAGGACCGTTCGGCCCCGGTGGTGCAAAGCCTGCTCGACGCCGGTGCGCGCTTTGTCGGCAAAACCGTCACCGACGAGTTGGCGTTTTCCATGAATGGTCAAAACGCCCATTACGGCGCGCCCATCAATGGCGCGGTGGCCGAACGCATCAGTGGCGGGTCTTCTTCGGGCTCAGCGTCTGCAGTGTCGAACCGCCTGTGCGATTTTGCTTTGGGTTCAGACACGGGGGGCTCGGTGCGGGCCCCCGCCAACCATTGCGGTTTGGTGGGCATGCGGCCCAGCCAGGGCCGCATCAGTTTGCAAGACACCATGGCCTTGTCGCCCAGCCTGGACACCTGTGGCTGGTTCGCCCGTGATGTGCCCACCTTTGCCCGTGTGGCGGATGTCTTGTTGGGTCAGGATGCGCAGCCCTTGCCTGATCAAATTCGCTTGCTGGCCCCGACTGACATGTGGGCGCTGGCCACACCGGGGGCCCTCAAAGCCCTCAAGCCGGTGCGTCAACAAATAGAGCAATGCTTGGGCAAGGCCAAACCGGTTCGCATCATGCAGGGTGACATGGACACCATGTATTGGCATTTCCGCGCCATTCAGGGCCGCGAGGCCTGGGATGTGCATGGGGGTTTTCTTCAGCGCTTTCGTCCTGTGCTGGGCGCTGCGGTGGCCCAGCGGTTTGACTGGTCTTCCAAAGTTACCGATGAGCAAGTGGCCAAGGCGCGGGCTTTTCGTGAAGTCTGGCGCAAGCACATGCAGCACATTCTGGGCACGGACGGCGTGCTCTTGATGCCCACCATGCCCGATGTGGCCCCTTTGATCCGTCAGACCGATGCCGAGCTGGAGGTCTATCGCAACCGGGCCACCAGTTTGCTGTGTGTGGCAGGCATGGCGGGCTTGCCACAGGTGAGCTTGCCACTGACCAGCCACCAGGGCGCACCCTTGGGCATCTCTTTGGTGGGGCCAGAAGGCTCAGACCGCAGCTTGGTCAAACTGGCAGAACACATCCACCGCGCGTGGTCCTGAACGCCGCAGGGACACCCCATGTGCGCGGCGTCACAGGGGACTCAGGCGCACGCTCAAAGGCAGTGAATGAATCTCGCAATCTACGCTCAAGCTCCGGCGCTCGATCACCAAAAAAGCACCGTTGTCCATGGCCATCAAGGGGTGGTGCCAGGTGCCTTTGTGCAGCGTGAAGCCTTGCTGGCCCGTGACTTCAAAGCACACCAGCGTGCGCAGGTCGGGTTGGTCTTGGCCCAAGGCCACCAGCAAACGACAGCGCGCCCCGGTCAAGGGCACAAAGGTCTGACTGCCGTGTTGGTGGCGCTCCAGCATGTGGCAAGGACCCTCGGGGTTCTGTGCCAGCGCATGAAACACCGCCAACACCGCTTGGCCTTGGTCGTCCGCCAAGTCCAGGCCCGCTGGCAAATCCAGCCGTCCGCTGGTGCCTTGGTTGATGGTCTGGTGGGCAGGCGCAAACAAATTCAACACCTCGCCATAAGGCGAAAAAGCTTGTGCCGTGAGGGGCTGGCAAGCCAGGATGCCCAAGGGTTGTTCAGTGTTCATAGCGTGACTCGGAATGATGGGAGGCATGATGACAGATGAACTCCGACGGGGCCTGTCGCTGCCGCACCAAGCCAAAGGCGACAAGCCCGCCGCAATGATCGAAGGACTGGAAACCACCTCAGCGGTTGCAAGTGCACCCCAGGTTGTTGCCGTGGTGCAAATCACAGGCGCAGATCGGGTGTACGAGGCGATTTATCAGGCAGTTCTGGAGCGACGACTGTCCCCAGGTGAGCGCCTGCGCGAACAGGAGCTGGCCGAGCAGTTCAACGTCTCCCGCACCTTGGTGCGCCAGGCCTTGCAGCGTTTGGCGCAAGAGCAGGTGATCGAATTGCTGCACAACCGAGGGGCGCGTGTCCCCATTCCCAGCCTGGAAGATGCGGGCAGTGTTTTTGATGCCCGCAGGGTGGTGGAGTGCGAAGTGGCCAAACAGCTGGCGGGTCGTTTGTCTGCCGAGCAATTGCAGACCTTGCAACATTTGGCTGACGGTGAAACCGAGGCCGATCGGATGGGCGAGCATGCCCTGGCGATTCGCCTTTCGGGTGAATTCCACCAAGCCATGGCCGACATGCATGGCAACCCGGTCATGGCCCGTTGGCTCAATGGCTTGCTGCCCACCACGTCCTTGCTCATGTCGCGCTTCAAACGCCAAGGGGGGCAAGTGTGCGTGGCGCACCGTCATGTCGATTTGAT
>CAMDFT010000063.1 GCA_945897795.1 Limnohabitans sp. Rim8
CCAGGCCACCAGATACACCCCACAGTTTCGCAAGAGGCTGTGGGGTTTTTCTTTGGGGCCTCAGGCGTTGTGCAACACCCCATCGAGCTCTTGCATGGCGCCGCTGCGCGCCAGTTCGGCCAGCATCATGTCCAACCAGGCACTCAGGCTGTGCCCTTGCCCAAAGCGCTGGTGCAGGTCGCGCATGTAGGGCATGTTCAAAGCCCAGGCGCTGAATTCGGCTTTGGAGATTTGGCCCCATTCCAGCAATTTGAACTTGAGCAGGACCTTGCTGCCGTAGCGGGCGTGTCGCACGGGGTTTTGCGCAAAGCCTTCAAGCTTGCTGCGGGCCAGGGCCAGCGCGGGGGCCACATCGGTGAACACGGCGCCGTGGCCCGGGATGATGGTGGCGGGGTTAAGCCGCTCGATCAGGTCCAGGGTTTGGGCCACTTCGTCGAAGGCGTCGATCCCCACCAACTCCGGAAACACCACGCCAAAACCGTTTTGCCAGAGCGCATCGGCCGACATCAGCAAGCGGTGTTCGGGCGCAAACAAGATGACCGAGTGTGGGTCGTGCCCGGGGGCCGGGTGCACTTGCCAGTCCATGTCGGCCCAGCGTTGGGTGCTGCCCGGTTGCAGTAAGCCGGTAAAAGCAAAGGCGGGGCAGTTTTGCCCTGTGGGTTGGTAGCTCAGCTCGTCTTCGCGCCAATGCTGCACGGCTTGCGACAAGCCCGGTGGAATCCAGGTTTTCAGGTCCGGGTAATGCGCCTGCAGGGCCTGGTTACCGCCGCAGTGGTCGCTGTGCAGGTGGGTGTTGGCCAGTTGGTCCAGTGTGCGGCCTTGCAGGGCATGCTGCACCAGGGCCAGGGTTTGAGCCTGGTGCGTGACATAGCCGCTGTCGACCAAGGTGGCACTGTGCGAATCCAGCATCAGCACGTTGTTGGCCGACAACCAGCCGCGCTCGAAAACGTGCACGCCAGGTGGCAGGGCGCTGGGTGGGGTCATTTGGCGCTGCGCAGTTCGCGGCGCAGGATTTTGCCTACGTTGGATTTGGGCAGCTCGTCGCGGAACTCGATGTATTTGGGGCGCTTGTAACCGGTGAGCTGGTCTTGGCAAAAACGCGAAACGGCCTCTTCGGTCAGCATCGGGTCGTTGCGCACCACAAACACCTTGATGGTTTCGCCTTGCATGCTGTCGGGGATGCCCACGGCCGCGCATTCGACCACGCCGGGACAAGTTGAGATGACATTCTCAAGTTCGCTGGGGAAGACGTTGAAGCCGCTGACGATGATCATGTCCTTTTTGCGGTCCACGATGCGGGTGAAGCCTTGCTCGTCCATGATGCCGATGTCACCGGTGCGCATAAAGCCGTCTGCCGTGAAAGTTTTGGCGTTTTCTTCGGGCTGGTTGAAGTAACCGGTCATGACGTTGGGGCCGCGAATACAGATTTCGCCAGAACTGCCCACGGTCAGACTTTGGCCCTCGTCATCCTTGATGGCGATGTCGATGCCCGGCAGCGGCAGGCCGATGTTGCCGCTGAAGGTTTTTTGCGTGACCGGGTTGTTGGTGCCGATCGCGCAGGTCTCGCTCATGCCCCAGCCCTCGATCATGGCGCTGCCTGTGGCGGCTTGCCAGTGGCGTGCCGTGCCTTCGGACGCAGCCATGCCGCCGGCCTGGGTCAGCTTGAGCGATGAGAAATCGATGGTCTTGAACATTGGATGCTGCATCAACGCGTTGAACAGCGTGTTCACCCCGGGCAGCACATGAAAGGGGCGCTGCTTGAGCACCTCGATGAACTTGGCAAAGTCACGCGGGTTGGGCACCAGCGTGAGGAAGGAGCCTTGTCGCATGGCCAACAGGCACAAAGTCAGCGCGAAGATGTGGTACAGCGGCAACGCAGCAATGCTGTTGACTTTGCGCAGATCACCTATTTCAGCCAAAGCCGGGGAGAACCAACCCTCGGCTTGCAAGATGGACGCCACCACGTTGCCGTGCGTCAACACAGCCCCTTTGGACAAGCCGGTGGTACCGCCCGTGTATTGCAAGAACGCGGTGTCGTCCATGGTCTGTGCTGTGGGGCGCAAGTTCAGGCCGCGGCCTTGGGCGATGGCTTTGTTGAACGGGGTGACGGTGCGCCCGCCACTCAATGGCAGTTCGAACGGGGGAACCATTTTGGCCAGGTGCCGCACGGCAAAGCTCAACCAGCGACCGTTGATGGGGCCCAGCAAATCGCCGATCGACGCCAGCACCACATGCTGCACAGCGGTGCGCTCGATCACGTCCTGCAAGGTGGCTGCGAAGTTTTCCAGAATCACGATGGCCGTGGCCCCAGAGTCCTTGAGTTGGTGCTCCAGCTCGCGCGCTGTGTAAAGGGGGTTGACGTTCACGCAGGTGTAGCCCGCCCGCAAAATGGCGGCCATGGTCACGGCAAACTGGGGCAGGTTGGGCAGCATGATGGCCACCCGGCTGCCGGGCTCAAGGCCCTTGTTTTGCAGCCAGGACCCCAGGGCGGTGGACAACTCGTCGAGCTGTTTGTAGCTCATCCAGCGGTTCATGCAGACCGAAAACGGGCTGTTGCCATGCTCGCGGAATGCCCGCTCGAGCAAATCGGTCAGGCTTTTGTATTGGGCGGTGTCGATGTCGTGGGGCACACCGGGCGGGTAATTCTTGAGCCAAATACGTTCCATGCGCTGTTCTCCTGTAGGCCTGCATTGTCACCAGCTCCCGCCGGGGCCGACACAGGGCAATTCCTGAGAGGCGGTCTTGTCGGTCTCACAGGCGACAAAACCCGTGTGAGCCGGGGCCAGGCAAAAGGGCGCACAATGGGGTTAACCCTAGGTTCCAACATGAACACCCCGTCTGATTCGCGTACTAAAAAACTCACTTCCTTGCTCCAACAGCTTTGGCGAAGTGTGTTCGGTGCAGCCGATGCGGTGGCGTTGCCTACGACAGGGGTGGCCCGAAAGAGTGCCAGCTGGGTGCCGATCCGCACGCTGTCGCCGCGCCACAAGCCGCACATTGCCCGGCAATTGCGGGCCCTGCCCGCCTCAGACCGCTACTTGCGCTTTGGCTATGCCGCCACCGACGAGCAAATTGAGCGCTATGTGCAGGGCCTGAATTTTGAGCGGGACGAGATTTTCGGAGTCTTCAACCGCCGCCTCGAGTTGGTGGCGATGGCGCACCTGGCCTATTCGGTCGACCCGCAATGGGCCACCTGCGCCGAGTTTGGTGTGTCGGTGTCGCCGCACCAGCGAGGCAAAGGCCTGGGGGCCAAGCTGTTTGCGCATGCGGTGATGCACGCCCGCAACCAAGGAGTGAACCTGTTGTTCATCCATGCGCTGAGTGAGAACGTGGCCATGCTCAAGATTGCACGCCATGCCGGTGCCGTGGTGCAGCGCGATGGCAGCGAAAGCGAGGCTTACTTGTCCATGCCGCAAGCCACCCTGGACAGCCAGCTCAACGGGTTGATGCAAGAGCAAATGGCCGAGTTGGACTACCAGCTCAAAATGCAGGCCCACCAGTTTCGCCAGTGGCTGAACACGGTGCAAGAGATTCGCCAGGGCGTGCGCGATGCCCGTCACAGCTCGCGTGGACCTTGATCGGGCAGTTGGTCATCCAAATCCGCTATCCTTACAGTCTGTTCACTACAGCATGTCCTGCAAGCCTAGACCGTGTCCGACCCTCACCCCGCGCGCCACGCCGAGCGCGAAGACAAGCGGAGTTTTCTGCAAAAACTCGCGGAGTTCATCCACCCCGGACCCGACTCGACCGACGAACTGATCGAGACCCTGGCCGAGGCCGAAGACAACCAGATCATCAACACCGAGAGCCGTTTGATGCTCGAGGGCGTGATCCGCATGGCCGACATGACCGCAAGCGACGTGATGCTGGCCGCCCCGCGCATGGACTTGCTCAACATCGAAGACCCCGTGGACGAGTTGCTGCACCAGGTGATCGACACCGGGCATTCGCGTTTTCCGGTTTACGAGGGTGAGCGCGACAACATCATCGGCATCTTGCTGGCCAAAGACCTGCTCAAACTGCAGCGTGCGCCCGAGTTGAACATCCGCGCCTTGTTGCGCCCAGCGGTTTTTGTCCCCGAGAGCAAGGGCCTGAACGATCTGTTGCGGCAGTTCCGTGACAACCGCAACCACTTGGCCATCGTGATCGACGAGTACGGCCGCACAGCTGGGCTCATCACCATCGAGGATGTGCTCGAGCAAATTGTGGGCGAGATCGAGGACGAGTTCGACATCGCTGAGGACGCAGGCGATATTTTTGGTTTGCCCGACCGCAGCTTCAGGGTCAGCGGCGACACCGCCATCGAGCGTGTGGACGAGGCTTTTGGCGTGGATTTGAGGCAGGCGCGGCAGGCCGAGGACGAGCACGATTTCGACACCCTGGGCGGGCTGATCGCCCACGAAATGGGCCATGTGCCGCACCGCGGGGAAAGCTTCGAGCTGGCGGGCCTTCGCTTTGTGGTCTTGCACACGCGCGCTGGTGCGGTGCGCTGGTTCAAGGTGTCGCCCCTGCCTGCTGAAGGCACCGACCAACCCGTCAACGCGAGCACCGAGCCCCCATCCAGGCCCAACGCATGAGCGACGTGGGACCACGCGAACGGGGTTGGCAGACCGTCTGGCCCGCGTTGGCCGGGGCCGTGCAGGCCGCGTCCATTGCCTGGCCGGGCAGTGGCCAGGCCGTGGGTTGGTTGCAGCTTGTGAGTTTGACGCTGCTGGCAGCGGGCTTGGCGCGCATGGCGCGTCTAGCGCACTCGCCTTTCACTCGGGGTCGTGAGGCCCACGCCCTCAAAAGGGCGGCTTGGTTCGGCGGCGTGTTTGCCACGGCCTGGCTGGCGGGGAGTTTTTGGTGGCTGTATGTATCCATGCACCAGGTTGGCGGTTTGCCAGCGCCTTTGGCAGTGCTGGCCGTGCTGTCGCTTGCAGCGGCGCTGGCGCTGTATTACGCCGCCGCATCAGCGGTCTGGGTGAGCCTGGCGCGGGGCCTGGTGGCCGAGCGGCCTGGCTTGGCCAGCGCACTGTTTGCCGCTTTGTGGACTTTGGCCGAACTCATGCGCGGGCAATGGCTGACCGGTTTTCCGTGGGGGGCCGGGGGCTATGCGCATGTGGACGGTACTTTGGCAGCCTTCGCGCCATGGGTGGGCGTGTACGGCATGGGGGCTGTGGCCGCCTGGCTGGCCATGCGCCTGGCCCTGGCGGGCTGGCGCTTGAGGGCGCTCAAGCCCCTGATCGGCGTGGGGCTTGCCGCTTGGGCGTTGCAGGCTTTTGGGCCCGTGTTCACCACGTCTGCCGGGACGGGGCAAGTGCAGTTACTGCAGGCCAATATTTCGCAGACCGACAAGTTTCAGGCCGCCAGCGGCGTGCGCGATGCCCTGCAGTGGTACGACGCGCAGTTGCGCGCCAGCCAGCAAGCCCTGGTGGTGGCCCCAGAGACCGCCATTCCCTTGTTGCCGCACCATTTGCCAGACGGGTACTGGTCCGGCTTGCAGGCGCATTTCGCTCAGCCGGGCCGTCCTGTGGCCTTGGTGGGCCTGCCCTTAGGCAGCCTGGACGAGGGCTACACCAATTCGGTGGTGGTATTGGGGCCCGAGGGCGCTGCGCCCTACCGTTATGACAAATCGCACCTGGTGCCCTTTGGCGAGTTCATGCCGCCGGGTTTCGTCTGGTTCATCCGCATGATGAACATCCCTTTGGGCGATTTCAAATCGGGCGGCTGGGACCAACCATCGCTGGCCTGGCAGGGCCAGCGCTTGGCTCCCAACGTTTGTTATGAAGACTTGTTTGGCGAAGAGCTGGCCATCCGTTTCAAGGACCCGGCCACCGCGCCCACAGCCTTGGTGAATGTGAGCAACATCGCCTGGTTTGGCGACACGCTGGCGGTGGACCAGCACCTGAACATCTCGCGCATGCGGGCCATGGAGCTGCAACGCCCGATGCTGCGCGCCACCAACACCGGGGCCACCGCCATCATCGACCACACTGGCCGCGTGACCCACCAGTTGCCACGCTTTACCCGGGGCAGCCTGACGGGCACTTTTGAAGGGCGGCATGGCCTCACGCCCTTTGCCCGCTGGGCCGGTGCCTGGGGTTTGGGGCCGCTGTGGGCGCTGTGCTGTGCGGTGGTGGCTTGGGCTTCTTGGAAGCGGCAAAGGCCGTAAAATCAAGGGTTCGCGCAAAGCTTGCGCCCATCCAACTCCGGCCAGCTCGCTGCTGGCTCAGCTTCGGCCATGTTGACCTTCCAGCAGATCATTCTCAAATTGCAGCAGTACTGGGACGCCCAGGGCTGCGCTTTGCTTCAGCCCTACGACATGGAAGTCGGCGCGGGTACCAGCCACACCGCCACGTTTTTGCGCGCCATTGGCCCCGAGCCTTGGAAAGCCGCTTATGTGCAACCCAGCCGACGCCCGAAAGACGGCCGCTACGGCGAAAACCCCAACCGCCTGCAGCACTACTACCAATACCAAGTGGTTTTGAAGCCCGCGCCCAGCAACATCCTGGAACTGTACTTGGGCTCGCTCGAAGCCTTGGGCTTTGACCTCAAGAAAAACGACATCCGCTTCGTTGAAGACGATTGGGAAAACCCGACGCTGGGCGCTTGGGGTCTGGGCTGGGAAGTCTGGCTGAATGGCATGGAAGTCACGCAGTTCACCTACTTTCAGCAAGTCGGCGGCATCGACTGCAAGCCCATTACCGGCGAGATCACCTACGGCCTGGAGCGCCTGGCCATGTACCTGCAGGGCGTGGACAACGTCTACAACCTGAAGTGGACCGACACCCTGAGTTATGGCGATGTGTATTTGCAAAACGAGCAAGAGCAATCGGCTTACAACTTTGAGCACTCGGACGCTGACTTCTTATTCACCGCTTTCAGTGCCCACGAAAAACAAGCCCAGAATTTGATCGTGCAGCAGCTGGCGCTGCCCGCCTACGAGCAAGTGCTCAAGGCCGCGCACACCTTCAACCTGCTGGACGCGCGTGGCGCGATCAGCGTGACCGAGCGCGCCGCCTACATCGGCCGCATCCGCAACCTGGCCCGCAGTGTGGCGCAGAGTTATTACGAGAGCCGCGAACGTCTGGACTTCCCGATGGCCCCGCGTGAATGGGTTGCCCAAATGCCCAAGAAAGCCGCGTGAGGAGCACGATATGACGACACAAAATTTGCTGGTAGAACTGTTTGTGGAAGAGCTGCCGCCGAAGGTGCTCAACAAACTCGGCGCTGCTTTCGCGGGCGTGCTGGCTGAACAACTCAAGGCCCAGGGCCTGGCTGCGGCCGACGCGGTGGTGACCGCTTTCGCATCGCCCCGCCGCCTGGCCGCCCATGTGACCGGCGTGCTGGCGCAAGGTGCCGACAAGGCCGTGCAACAAAAGCTCATGCCCGTGGCCGTGGGCCTGGACGCGGCGGGCAATGCCACACCTGCACTGCTCAAAAAACTGCAAGCGCTGGGCGCTGACGTGAGCGACCCAGCCGCTGCCGTGGCCGCGCTCAAGCGCGCGCCCGATGGTAAAGCGGAAGCCCTGTTTTACGACAGCATCGTCAAAGGCGCATCGCTGCAAGCGGGCCTGCAAAAGGCACTGGAAGAGGCACTGGCCAAGCTGCCGATTCCTAAAGTCATGCAGTACCAGTTGGAAACCGATTGCGAATTACCGGGCTGGAGCAGCGTGAACTTCGTGCGCCCTGCGCACAGCCTGATCGCGCTGCACGGCAGCACGGTGGTGCCGGTCAAGGCATTGGGCCTGACCGCGGGCAACAGTACACAAGGCCACCGTTTTGAGGCCAAGGTCTCGCCTGTGGTGTTGCCGCATGCGGACCAGTACGACGAAGTGCTCAAGCGCGATGGGTCGGTCATCGCCAGCTTCGCTGAGCGCCGCGCCGAGATCGTGCGCCAGCTGCAAGCCGCTGCGGCCAAAGTCGGTGGCGGTTGCCAGCCGATTGAGGACGAGGCCCTGCTCGACGAAGTGACCGCCCTGGTCGAGCGCCCCAATGTGCTGACCTGCCAGTTCGAGACCGAGTTCTTGGGCGTGCCGCAAGAGTGCCTGATCCTCACGATGAAGGCCAACCAGAAATACTTCCCTTTGATCGATGCCTCAAGCAAGCTGACGAATCGGTTCTTGGTCGTGAGCAACATCACCCCCGACGACGCATCTTTGGTGATCGGCGGCAACGAGCGCGTGGTGCGCCCACGCCTGGCCGATGCCAAGTTTTTCTTTGACCAGGACCGCAAGAAAACACTGGAGTCGCGCGTCGACGGCCTGTCCAAAGTGGTCTATCACAACAAGCTGGGCACGCAAGGTGAGCGCATGGCGCGTGTCTGCGCCATTGCCAAGGCCATTGGCCAGCAAGTCGGCGGCGATGCGTTGGCGGCGCAAGCCGAGCAGGCCGCACGCTTGGCCAAGACCGATTTGCTGACCGACATGGTCGGCGAGTTTCCCGAGTTGCAGGGCATCATGGGTGGCTATTACGCCCGCCACGATGGTTTGAGCGGCGAGGTGGCCGAGGCGATTGAAGACCATTACAAGCCGCGCTTTGCGGGCGACGAGTTGCCGCGCAACCACGCGGGCCTGGTCGTGGCGCTGGCCGACAAGCTGGAAACTTTGGTGGGCATGTTCGGCATCGGCAACGTGCCCACGGGCGACAAAGACCCGTTTGCGCTGCGTCGCCATGCACTGGGCGTGATCCGCATGCTGATCGAAAAAGATGTGGCGCTGGGCTTGCCCGAATTGCTGGCGCTGTCTGCCCCCGTGTTCGGTGACAAGATCTCGGGCGGTGCAGAGGCCTTGATCGACTTCATCTACGACCGATTGTCTGGCAGCCTGCGCGAGCAAGGCTTCAGCGCGCAGGAAGTAGACGCTGTCATGGCCTTGCGTCCTTCCCGTTTGGGTCAGGTCAACCAGTGCCTGTCGGCCGTGCGCGCCTTTGCCGCCTTGCCCGAGAGCCCGGCGCTGGCAACGGCCAACAAGCGCATCGGCAACATCCTGAAAAAAGCCGGCGAGGTGGACGCCCATGTCAATCCCGCGCTGCTGCAAGAAGATGCCGAAAAAGGTCTGTACGCCGTCATGCAAAAGTTGTTGCCCGAATCTGAGGCGCAGTTCAAGGCCGGCGACTACACCGCCAGCCTGCAGACCTTGGCCGTGCTGCGCGCCCCGGTGGACGCCTTCTTTGACGACGTGATGGTCAACGCCGAAGAAATGGACCTGCGCCTGAACCGCCAGGGCCTGCTCAAGTCGCTGCATGTGGCCATGAACCGCGTGGCCGACTTGTCGCGTTTGGCGGCTTGATCGGCCGACTCGAGCAAGTTTCTTTACCCGAGCGCGCATGAACACCCACTTAAAACTCGTCATCCTCGACCGCGACGGCACCATCAACCGCACGGGCGACGAGTTCGTCAAATCGCCTGAAGAGTGGCAGCCCTTGCCCGGGGCGCTGGAGGCGATCAGCCGCCTGAACCATGCGGGTTTTCATGTGGTGCTGGCCACCAACGAGTCGGGTCTGGGTCGGGGCCTGTTTGACATGGCCGCCTTCAATGCCGTGCACAGCCACCTGATCAAGAAATTGGCGGCGGTGGGTGGGCGCATCGATGCCTTCTTCTATTGCCCGCACGCGGCCGATGAGGGCTGCGGTTGCCGCAAACCCTGGCCGGGTCTTTTCTCGCAAATTGCCGAACGCTATGGCGTGGACCTGAACGGTGTGCCCTGTATTGGCAACAGCCTGATAGATATGCAAGTCGCCGAAGTGGTGGGTTGCGTGCCGCACATGGTGCTGAGTGGCCGTCATCCCGAATGGCTGGGGCAAGCTTTGCCACCGGGTTTTCCGGTCGGCACACAGGTGCATACCGATCTGGCCGCCTGTGTCGATCATTTACTGGGCTTTGAATCGGGCTCGCGCTTACCTTTGACAACGACGCCAACATGAACTTCATCCGCTCTCTGGTCCATGTGTTGTGGATGGCCATCACCGTCATCCCTTGGGCCTTGTTTGTGGTGCTGATTTCTTATTTCGTCAGCAGCACACGCCTGTACTGGTTTTGCGCGGGCTGGTTGCGCCTGGCGGTGAACAGTGGTACCTGGATTTTGGGCATCGAAAACCGCATCCAGGGCATGGAAAACTTGCCCCAGGGCACCAAGGATCCAGCCGTTTTGTTGGTCAAACACCAGTCGACCTGGGAGACCTTTGTGATGCCCGCGATCATGCCGCACCCGCTGGCCTATGTGTTCAAAAAAGAGCTGCTGCATGTCCCGTTCTTTGGCTGGGCCATGGCGCGCATGGACATGATCCACATCGACCGCAAACAGCGCTCGCGTGCCTTTGCCAAAGTGGTGCAACAGGGCCGCAGGCTGATGGCTGAGGGGGTTTGGGTGATCATGTTCCCCGAAGGCACACGCATTCCGCGTGGCCAAAAGGGGGAGTACAAAAGCGGCGGTGCGCGCCTGGCCATTGCAGCCGGTGTGCCGGTCATCCCTATCGCCGTCACCTCGGCGCGTTGCTGGCCGACGCGGGCCTTCGTCAAAAAGCCCGGCGTGGTGGACATCTCGATTGGCCGCGCCATTCCGAGCGAAGGCCGCAGTGCCGACGAGTTGATGCTCGAAGTCGAGACCTGGATCGAATCTGAAATGCACCGCCTTGACCCCGAGGCTTACCCCGCTGCCTCCGGGCAATGACCAAGGCTGGGCGAAGCATGCGCGCGCCTTTGCAGTTTGTGCTGGACTTTTTCACTGGGGGTGACCCGGTGCAGCCCGCACCGCCCGTCTCGGTCGCACCCACAGCAGATGCGCGTGTGCCGGATGTTTCCTCTGCACCTGCTTCACCTTCTGCGTCAGTCCCCAGCGCAGGGGATCAAGAAACGCCTTTGGCTCAGCCAGAGGGCAGTCCTTGGGGCTTTACCCACCCCGCCGCCAACCGCCACGCCCAGCTGCAGGGCGTCACGGTGTCTTACCGTTTTGAACGCTCGCGCCGCAAGAGCATCGGCTTTTTGGTGGGGGCCGATGGTTTGGTGGTGCGTTCGCCGAACTGGGTGACGCTGCGCGAGGTGGATGCCGCGGTGCAAGAAAAAGGCGCCTGGATTGTGGCCAAGTTGCAGCAATTCAAAGAGCGGCAGACCGAACAGTTTCAAAAAGCCATCGAGTGGCGGCACGGGGCCGAGGTGCCGTTTTTGGGACGCACGGTGCAGCTGTGTGTGCTCGAGCGCGGTGTGGGGCGCGTGCTGGGTCAAGACATTCCGCCCGAGCAGGTGCTGCCCGTGACGGTGCCGCCGGGTGCCTCGGTGACCCAGGTGCGCGATGCTGCGCAGGCTTGGCTCAAAAAGCAGGCCAAGGTCTTGTTTGAAGAGCGCCTGCACCACTTTGCACCCCTGTTGGGCGTGCGTTGGCAAAAGCTCAGCCTGTCCAGCGCCAGCACGCGCTGGGGCAGCGCCCGCAACGACGGCCACATCCGGCTGAACTGGCGACTGATTCACCTGCCCATTAGCCAGATCGACTACGTGGTGGTGCACGAGCTGGCGCACCTGCGCGAGATGAACCACAGCCCCCGCTTTTGGGAAACCGTGGGCGAGGTCATGCCCGACTACGCCGAGCGCCGCAAAGCCTTGCGACAGGCCCCGGTGGACCTCAAAGAAGACTGAGGCGTGCCCCGGGTGAAGGCGCGTCTGACGGACTGGTGCTGAACCGCACCACCCCATCGGCTCCGCGATCGCGCTGCATTTGACCGGACAGCCACAGCAGGTTCAGGTGAGCCACGGCTTCGCCCAAGGCGAAGGTGGTTTGGTGTACGTCCAAAGGGCGTTTGAACAGCACCGGCAGCAGTTCGTGGGCGCAGTGCGCTTGCACTGTGCAGGCGCTCAGCAGTTCGGCCAGGCGATCTTGGTGGTGGGTTTGCAGTTGCGCGATGCGGGTGGCTGCGCCTTGAAAGGGCCGCCCATGCGAGGGCAGCACCAAGGTGGTGTCCGGCAGCGTCGCCATCTTGTCCAGTGAGTCGAGGAACCACTGCAGCGGGTTGCCCTCGGGCTCCATGGCATACACGCTGACATTGGTGGAAATGGACGGCAGCAGCATGTCGCCGCTGATGATCAACTGTTGTTGCGCATCGAGCAAAGCCATGTGTTCGGGCGAGTGGCCATAGCCGCTGATGCACTGCCAGATACGCTCGCCAATGCGCACACGCGCACCTTCCATCAAACGCACATAAGCGTTGGGAATTTTCGGCACCATGCTGGGGTAATAACCGACACGGGCCTGCACCTGTGTCAGTTCATCAGGCTTGCTCCAGCCATGCGCTTTGAAAAAAGCCACCGTGGGTGCGCCGCCAAAATTGGACAGTCCGCTGCAAGCGAGCAGCGCCGATTGGTATTCGCTGGTGCTCATCCACAAGGGTGCTTGCCAGCGCTCGCACAACCAATGGGCCAGGCCCATGTGGTCCGGGTGCATGTGCGTGACCAGCACGCGCAGAATCGGCAAGCCTTGCAGCGCCTGCGTTTCGATGTGCTCCCAGGCCTCGCGGGTGGCAGGGTTGTCGATGCCGCAGTCCACCGCCGTCCAGCCTTCTTGCATCACGCCGGCTTGCGTGGGGTGGGGCAGGCGGTCACGCAGCAGCCACAGGTTGATGTGGTTGAGGGCGAAGGGAAGGCCCATGCGCAACCAGAACACGCCTGGCGCCACTTCGGTGACCGTGCCGGACTGCGGCAGGTGCTCGCCCAGTGGGTAGCGCAGAGGCGGCATGGCCGTGCGCGACTCGGGGGCGGGCGTGGCGTGTGGCGAATCGGGCATGCGTGGGGTGGTTTGGGTTAGCATTCGGGAAATTGACGTTGACGTTAACGTCAAAGATGACAACGCATTCTAGGGGCCGGTGGCGCAACCGCCTGTCCCGGTTGCGCAAACAAGGTGAGAACCGCACGCCATGGCGAACACGCACACGATCAGCGATTTGGCTCAGGAGTTTGACCTGACCACCCGTGCCATCCGCTTTTACGAAGACATGGGTTTGCTGGAGCCCGAACGCTCCGGCCCCGGTGGGCGCAACCGCGTGTATTCGGCCCGTGACCGCACCCGCCTCAAACTGACTTTGCGCGCCAAGCGCCTAGGCCTGTCGCTGACCGAGGCCAAAGACCTGATCGACATGTACGACAGCCCCCGCGACACCGTGCCCCAGCTGAAAAAATTCATGGTGGTGTTGGCCCAACACCGCCAGCAGCTTGAGTCGCAGCTGGCCGACCTGGAGGCGACGCTGGACGAGGTCAAAACCCACGAAAAAGAAACCCGCAGTTTGCTGAACAAGGCCAACAAGGCCGCGCCGGCAAGCTGAGCCCCACTGTTGGGGTGATGACGAGACCCTGTGCGCAGGGCCTGTTGAACACTGGCTTTTGGTTGACGTTGACGTAAACGTCAATTACAGTTCGGCTTGACTTTAACCACCGGATGCAAAGTGACCTCTGCCCTGACCCCCCACGAGCGTGTTGCCCAGAGCCTGGCCCGTCAAGGCATGATGAACCACTTGGGTGTGCGCCTGTTGTCAGCCTCGCTCGGACAGGTCGAACTGTCCGTGCCCTACAGCGACAAGGTCACGCAACAACAAGGCGGATACCACGGTGGAGCCATTGGCGCACTGGCAGACATTGCCGCCGGTTACGCTGCACTGACTGTGTCACCAGAAGGCATGGAAGTCACCACCGTGGAATACAAGATCAACTTTCTCTCCAACTTTCAAGGCGGAGAGATTCGCGCCACCGGCCGCGTCGCCAAGGCGGGCAAACGCATCATCGTGACCACGGCCGAGGTGGTGCACATCGACGACACCGGCAAACGCTCAGACTGCGCAGTGATGCAGTCGACGCTGGTGCCTGTTGTCAAAACTTACTAGTGCGGTCGGTGTTTTGCGTTGCGTGTTCAGCGTGAAAACCCAATACAACCACCAAAAACATACAACGCCTAATCCCCAACGGAGAACCCATGAACAACTTGCCTGGCCTGAATTTCCAACTCGGTGAAGACATCGACGCCCTGCGCGACGCGGTGCGCGACTTTGCTCAAGCCGAAATCGCCCCCCGCGCTGCCGAGATCGACCGCAACGACCAGTTCCCGATGGACCTGTGGCGCAAGATGGGTGACCTCGGGGTGCTGGGCATCACCGTGGGTGAGGAATACGGCGGTGCGAACATGGGCTATCTGGCACACATGATCGCCATGGAAGAAATCTCTCGTGCCAGCGCTTCTGTGGGTCTGAGCTACGGCGCGCACTCCAACCTGTGCGTCAACCAAATCAAGCGCAACGGCACACCCGAGCAGCGCGCCAAGTACCTGCCCAAGCTCATCAGCGGTGAGCATGTGGGCGCCCTGGCCATGTCCGAACCCGGTGCGGGCTCGGACGTGCTCAGCATGAAACTCAAGGCCGAGGACAAGGGCGGTTTCTATCTGCTGAACGGCTCCAAGATGTGGATCACCAACGGCCCCGATGCCGACACCTTGGTGGTCTACGCCAAGAGCGAGCCCGAGTTGGGCGCGCGCGGTGTCACGGCCTTTTTGATCGAAAAGGGCATGAAGGGTTTTTCCATCGCGCAAAAACTCGACAAGCTGGGCATGCGCGGCAGCCACACGGGCGAGCTGGTGTTCAACAACGTCGAAGTGCCTGCCGAGAACATCCTGGGTGGCCTGAACAATGGCGCCAAGGTGCTGATGAGCGGCCTCGACTACGAACGCGCCGTGCTGACCGGCGGGCCGCTGGGCATCATGCAAGCCGTCATGGACAACGTGATCCCCTACATCCACGACCGCAAGCAGTTTGGCCAGAGCATTGGCGAGTTCCAACTCATCCAGGGCAAAGTGGCCGACATGTACACCGTGCTACAAGCCGGTCGCTCGTTTGCCTACACCGTGGCCAAAAACCTCGATTTGCTGGGCGTGGAGCATGTGCGCCAAGTGCGGAAGGACTGTGCCTCGGTCATCTTGTGGACCGCCGAAAAAGCCACCTGGATGGCGGGCGAAGGCGTGCAGATCTTTGGTGGCAACGGCTACATCAACGAATACCCTCTGGGCCGCTTGTGGCGCGATGCCAAGCTGTACGAAATCGGCGCGGGCACTTCAGAGATCCGTCGCATGCTGATCGGCCGCGAGCTGTTCGCCGAAACCTGCTGAAGCGGTTCGTCATCCAGCGGCAGGCCAGCCCAGCGACAATCTCACCATGACTACTTCACTGCAACACCTTCTGGACAACAACCGCGAATGGTCGGCACGCATGGTGCGCGATGACCCGGCGTTTTTCTCACGCTTGGCCAACCAGCAAAACCCCAAGTACTTGTGGATCGGTTGTTCTGACAGCCGCGTGCCCGCCAACCAGATCACCGGCTTGGACCCGGGCGAGGTGTTTGTGCACCGCAACGTGGCCAACGTGGTGGTGCACTCCGACCTGAACGCGCTGTCGGTCATCCAGTATGCGGTGGATGCGCTCAAGGTCGAGCACATCATGGTGGTGGGGCATTACGGCTGCGGCGGTGTGCTGGCCACGCTGCGGGGCATGCGTGTGGGCCTGGCCGACAACTGGCTGCGCCATGTGCACGATGTCAAGGTGCGTCACCGTCGCCGTCTGGATCACCTGACCGTGCCCGAGCAAGAAGATGCTTTGTGCGAGATGAATGTGATCGAGCAAGTGGGCAACGTGGCCTTGACCAATGTGGTGCAAGACGCTTGGTCACGCGGGCAAAAGCTCAGCGTGCACGGTTGGTGTTACGGCCTCAAGGACGGTCTGGCCAAAGATTTGGGCGTCAGCATGAGCGGCAGCCACGAGGTGGTGGACGTGTTTCGCAGTGCCTTCAAACGTTATCCACGCGGCGGCCTGTGAAGTCTGATACGGACAGGCGCGGTATAGATCCTCAGGCTTACTTGTTTCGCTGATTCCAAGTCCCAAAGTAGATTTCCTTTTGATTTTTCTGGAGAAAACCATGTCCGACCCCATCGTCATCGTCAGCGCAGCGCGCACCCCCATGGGCAGCTTCCAGGGCGACTTTTCTGCACTGGCCGCCCACGACTTGGGTGGCGCAGCCATCAAAGCCGCCGTTGAGCGCGCAGGCATCAGTCCTGAGCTGGTCACCGAAGTGCTGTTTGGCAACTGCCTGATGGCTGGCCAAGGCCAGGCCCCGGCCCGCCAAGCGGGCTTCAAGGGTGGTTTGCCCAAGAGCGCGGGCGCGGTCACGCTGTCCAAGATGTGCGGCTCGGGCATGCGCGCAGCCATGTTCGCGCACGACATGTTGGTCGCAGGCACGCACGATGTGCTGGTGGCTGGTGGCATGGAAAGCATGACCAATGCGCCTTACCTCATGCTCAAGGGTCGAGGTGGTTACCGCATGGGCCACGACAAAATTTACGACCACATGATGCTCGACGGCCTGGAAGACGCCTATGAAGCCGGCCGCAGCATGGGCACCTTTGGCGAAGACTGCGCCGCCAAGTACAGTTTCACCCGCGCCGAGCAAGACCACTTTGCCACCACCAGCGTGCAGCGCGCCAAGGCCGCCACCGAGTCGGGCGCTTTTGCGGCCGAGATCACGCCCGTCACGGTGAAAGACCGCAGCGGCGAACGCGTGGTGTCCATCGACGAAGGCCCCGGCAAAGTCAAACTCGACAAGATCACCAGCCTCAAGCCCGCGTTCAAGAAAGACGGCACGATCACCGCCGCCAGCAGCTCGTCCATCAACGACGGCGCGGCTGCCATGGTGCTGATGCGCGAGAGCACCGCCGCCAAGTTGGGTTGCAAACCGCTGGCCCGTATCGTGAGCCACGCCACCCACGCGCAAGAGCCCGAGTGGTTTGCCACCGCCCCTGTGGGCGCAACACAAAAAGCCTTGGCCAAAGCGGGTTGGACGGTGCAAGACGTGGACCTGTGGGAAGTCAACGAAGCCTTTGCTGTGGTGCCCATGGCGCTCATGAAAGAGCTGGGCGTGGCGCATGACAAGGTCAACGTGAATGGCGGTGCGTGTGCGCTGGGCCACCCCATCGGCGCATCCGGTGCCCGCATCATGGTCACGCTGATCCACGCGCTCAAAGCTCGTGGCCTCAAGAAAGGCTTGGCCACGCTGTGCATTGGCGGCGGCGAAGGCACGGCTGTGGCGCTGGAACTGGTCTGACGAATGCCGACGGTCCTGCTCATCGGCGCCTCTCGCGGCATCGGTTTTGAACTGGCCAGCCAATACATCGCAGACGGCTGGCGTGTGCTCGCGACAGCCCGAAGCGATGAGGGGCTTGAACGACTGAAGGCGCTGGGCGCGCAAACCCTGCGTCTGGACGTGGCCGATCCGGCCAGCAACTCGGGCCTGTCCTGGCAGCTGGACGGTGAAAAAATAGATCTGGCCATTTATGTGGCGGGCGCGATGGACCGCAACAGCGCCAGCACCCCGCCCACCCGCGACAGCTTTGACGCCGTCATGCACACCAACGTGATGGGCGCGATGCAGGTCATCCCGCAAATCGTGCCCATGGTGCAAGAAACACACGGCGTGATCGCCTGCATCAGCTCCATCATGGGCAGCATGCAAGAGACCACCAGCGGCAACGCCGCGCTCTACCGCGTGAGCAAGGCCGCCCTCAACATGGTGGTGCGCTGCACACAGGCAGACCAACCGGGCATCACCGTGCTGGCCATCCACCCCGGCTGGGTGCAGACCGACATGGGCGGTTCGGCCGCGCCGCTCACGCCCGAGCAAAGTGCCAGCAGTCTGCGACAGACTTTGAACCGCATCCTTGAACAACGCGACCCGAAGCACCGAGGCGCATTTTTGAACCACGACGGCAGTCCTCTGCCCTGGTGAACCGATAACGAAAGAGCTCCATGCTGCTGACCCCCGACCAGGAAATGATCCGAGAAGCCGTGCGCGACTTTGCCCAGCGCGAACTCTGGCCCCATGCCGCCGAGTGGGACAAAAAACACCACTTTCCGAAAGACGTGCACAAGGGCTTGGCAGAGCTGGGTGCGTATGGCGTCTGCGTGCCCGAAGAGTTGGGCGGCGCGGGTCTGGACTATGTGACGCTGGCGCTGGTGCTCGAAGAGGTCGCGGCCGGTGACGGCGGCACCAGCACTGTGATCAGCGTGACCAACTGCCCCGTCAACGCCATCTTGATGATGTACGGCAACGCCGCGCAAAAAGCCCAGTGGGGGGTTCGACGATGTGCAAGTGGGTTTCCCGGGCCAGCCGATGTGGGGTGGCGGCAAGAGTGGGCCGGCCGTCGAGGCGCGCGCCCTCGGCGCCACCTGCGCCGGGGTCCGGGTGTGGAGCCTGTAT
>CAMDFT010000064.1 GCA_945897795.1 Limnohabitans sp. Rim8
ATCGGTGTGCCAGAACCCGTGTTGTAGTCAACCTTAATGTTGGACTGGGCCCAAGTGATCGTCGATGACATGGCTGTAAAAATAACGAAAGCCATCAAAAAATATTTTTTCATTTTTACCTCTGATTTCTACAGACACAGGTCAGTCGATTGTGAAATTTAAATTAAATCACCTTAAACTGACATTGACAATGGCTCATTCAATTTCAAATAAATTAGACCAGTATGATTAGTTGTCACTTTTTACGTTTAAGTTACCTGCAGTCGGACCCGCACATTTCAGCCCTACAACAACTCAGCTGCCTAAAGTCAAGGCGTCTCGCCACAGGCCCAAAAATCCACCGCTTGCAGGGCGAATTGGAGGCGTTGCTGGGTGCCCCCCGCATGTTTTGATGCTGCCTTTCACGAACGCCTGCTCTGCAACAGGTCAATGTTCATCTCAGCCGTCAAGTTGTAGCTGTAAAACCGCTGGGTCATGCCCGTGCAGAGAACTGTCGTTTTTCACGACACTTCAAGCCAACCTGTCTGCAGCCATGGTCGCCGTCATCTTGCTGTAGTGCTGCTCCAGCATGCCTATAGAAGTGCCCATCTGCTTTGCCAAGGTGTGCATGTCCATTTGTCCATCCATAAGGCTCATGGTGGCGTAGCTGTGTCGCAAGGAATACAGGCTGCGGTTCTTGCCTGTAGTGGGGTCCACTCGCATGTCAGCATCTGCCAGTAGTAGCTCGAATGATGTGTGCAGGCTGTTGGGTCTCACGCCCCCACTGGTGGCAAACACCCAAGCTTCGCTCCGAGCCTCAATCGCCTGATCCAAGTTGGCACCAATGCCTTGACGCACCGCCAACCTTGTGAAAACCTCAATCAGCCAGTTCTTGGCAATCAGCCAGCGTCCACCTGTTTTGCCCGATACCCAGATCCGCAAATATCGCTGAGCTGTCTTGGCATCAACATGCCACTCCAAGTGCCGCCACTGCATTGCCATGCTTTCCCTGCCTGAGCGGCAACCTGTGCCCAGCAGGACCTCCACATAGTCACGCAGCAAGAGCCGCATCTCTCGGTGATTTTTACGCTCTCCGCCCCTGCTCCATTCAGGCAAGAACGCCATGAGCTTGGCTAACTCTTCCCGACTGAAGCCCGGGCGTGCAGAACCCTTCTTGCCTTTGCGATTCAGTCTGGGTATGGCAACTTTGTCGCTGAGCCAGCCCTGCTCAATCGCAAAATCCAGCACCCTGCTGTAGGCACTGGCATGCGTTGCCAAGGTGCTGGAGATGGGCACACGCCCCATTTGTTCATTTCGCCACTGCTCGTATGCCCTGACCTTTTCCATCGTGATGTTTGACAGCATGAACTTGCCAAAAAACGGCACCAGATATTTGTTGATGGTGCGTATGTAGTCTTTGTTGGTTTCACGTCTGATGCCGCGTTCAATCTCCTGCTCCAGTGCCTTGCAGCACTCTCGGGCAATGGCATCAAAGCGCCGGGTCTTTTGCGGCAAGCCCTCTTCTTCACGAAATCTGGCACGGTCATACATCTCCCCTGCCACCCGCATTGCCCAATCCAGTCTGCGATGTCTTGTGCTGACGCAATGCCAGCGGCGGTCCGACAACTTGTATCGCACTTGCCATACAGAGCTGTCGCTGCGTTGATACAACACAACTTCGCCGTCACGCATGTGGTGGGTGGTTTCTTTTCTAGCAGTGATGTTGAGCCGCACCAGTGATGCGGGCATCACAGCAGGGGCTTGCCCGCTGCTTTGCAGCTGTGCTGCCAGCTGTAAAAAATCGATCTGTTTCAACTTGCTGGGTCCAAAAACACAGCTTAAATTCACCCTGCAAAAACTGCGACCAGAACCCAGGCAGATAGGTTGGTTTTTTGGTTAGAAAACCCGTGGCGGCACCGTGGCTTGGTAGCCCTGGAAAACGCACTGGAAGGCAGGGTCTACAGGTTCAGGACGAGTAGTGGGACACGCTTGCCAACGCTCCTCCTACACTGGACCCATAATCTTTTGTCAACCAGTCCCGGACACAGAGCCTAAATCGTCAAAAATATGCCATAATTCGTGGCTTCACGAATACCGCCCGGGTGGTGAAATTGGTAGACTCAGGGGACTCAAAATCCCCCGCCGCAAGGCGTGCCGGTTCGAGTCCGGCCCCGGGCACCAAAATCAAAGCCACAAGTTCACACGAACTTGTGGCTTTTTTATTGTCTATGACCTGTGCTCAGGACTGAGTCAATCGATCCCCGCACTCCACCGATCGTTCCAGTTGCGCTCAATCTGCCGGCGGTCGCGTTTGGTGGGGCGGCCTTGCTCGATGCTCAGCGCGGGCTCGCGGGACAAGCGGTGCTGCTCGGCGGCTTTTAGGCGGGCCTCGGTGCTTTCTGGCGTTTCTTCATAAAGCAGTTGCGCCACAGGCGCCGGGCCTCGCGCACCGCTCACGCCCAAGACCCGCACCGTGCGCTCCACCGCGCCTTGGCGCAGGCGCACCGTGTCCCCCGCCTTGACCTCGCGCGAGGCCTTGGCGTCTTGGCCATTGACCTGCACGCGGTTCTTGCCGATTTCTTCGCTGGCGATGCTGCGGGTTTTGAAAAAACGTGCGGCCCACAGCCATTTATCAATGCGCAAGGAATTCATCGCGGAGGCCCCAGAAAATATCAGATCAGCTGGCCTTGTGGGCTCAGGCCATCGCGCACATGCGGGTACCGCAACTTGAGCCGCAGTTCCTGCTTCATGCGCGTGTTGTCCAGTCGCCGGGACTCGCTCATGAAGCTCAGCAGCATCAAGGGCAAGGCTGAGCTGGCTTGGTCACGCGGCAGGCGGGGCGGTTTGGGCAAGCCGAACAAGCCAGCGGCCAAATCAAAATAATCACCCATTTTCAGATCGGTGTCGTCGGTGACGTTGACCACACGCTGGGGTTTACCGCGCCACAGCGCTGCCGCACAAGCGCGTGCCAGGTCGTTGGCGTGGATGTGGTTGGTGTACACATCGTCTTTGGCCGCCAACACCGGCGTGCCTTTGAGCAAGCGCTCACGGGGCGTGCCACCTTCTCGGTCGGCCGCGTAGATACCGGGAATGCGCAACACGCTCACCCGCACACCGCTGCGCCCCAAAAACCGCATCAGGTTTTCCGCATCCACACGGCGCTGGGCGCGGGGAGTGTGCGGGTTCACGGTTCGGGTTTCATCCACACGCTGTCCGCCGCAGTCACCGTAAACGCCCGTGGTCGAACCGTACACCAGCGCCAGCGGGGGCGTGCGCAAACGCAAAGCGCGCACCAACACCAAGCTGCGCGGATCACGCACGGACGAGCCCGCTCGGTCGGTCGGCGGAGGAGCCAGGTGAATCACGCGGTGGGCGATGCCCGCCAAGCGTTGAATGCTTGCGGGATCGTCCAGATCGCCCAGCAAAGGCGTGATGCCGCAAGCGCGCAGCAAACGCACGCGATCAGGCGAAGAAGTCAGCGCCATCAAGCGAACGCGTTGGCTTTGCGGTGCCCCCAACTGGCCCGCCGTGCGCAGCCCCACGTCGCCACAGCCCACGATCAGGACACGCTGACGGCGAAATCGGGCGGGCAGCGCGCCCAAAGGGGTTTGGTTTGAAGGCAAAATCAGAGGTTCCGTGTCGAATGCAACCCCTCAAGGATACCCAAAAGATGAGCTTTCAGATTTCCGTGCAGCCCAGTGGCCGCAGCTTCACCGCCGACGACAATGAAACCCTGCTGGCCGCAGGCATCCGCCAAGGCATCGGCTTGCCCTATGGCTGCAAAGACGGCGCTTGCGGTTCGTGCAAATGCAAAAAAATCTCAGGCACCGTGGTGCACGGCCCGCACCAGTCCAAAGCCTTGAGTGACGAAGAAGAAGCCCAAGGCCTGGTGCTGACCTGCTGCTCCACCGCCCAAAGCGATGTGGTGCTCGAATCAAAACAAGTCACCGCTGAAGGCGGCTTGCCCGTGAAAAAGATGCCGGTGCGTGTGGTCAGCTTGGAAAAGAAATCACACGACGTGATCGTGCTGAAACTCCAATTGCCCGCCAACGACGTGATGAAGTTCCACGCCGGTCAGTACATCGAGTTTTTGCTGCGCGATGGTTCGCGCCGCAGCTACAGCATGGCCAATGCACCGCACACCCTCGAAGTGGCCCCGCCCACGGTGGAACTGCACATCCGCCACATGCCTGGCGGCAAGTTCACCGACCCGGTGTTCAGCACCATGAAAGAAAAAGACATCCTGCGGGCCGAAGGCCCGTATGGCAGTTTTTACCTGCGCGAGGACAGCGACAAGCCCATGGTGCTGCTGGCCTCGGGCACGGGCTTTGCGCCCATCAAGGCGCTGATCGAGCACATGCAGCACCGGGGCATCACCCGCCCCGCCACACTGTACTGGGGTGGTCGCCGCCCATCCGACCTGTACATGGCCGATTGGGTTGAAGCCCGTTTGGCCGAGATGCCGAATCTGCACTACGTGCCCGTGATCTCGAATGCAGAAACCGAAGATCAGTGGACGGGCCGCACAGGCTTTGTGCACCAGGCGGTGCTGCAGGACTTCCCCGATCTGTCGGGCCATCAGATCTATGCCTGCGGTGCGCCCATCGTGGTGGACTCGGCCAAGCGCGACTACGTGGCAAAAGGCGGTTTGCCCGAAGAAGAGTTCTACGCCGATTCCTTCACCTCCGAGGCTGACAAAGCTCAAGCTTGATGTGGCTCACGATGTGGCCTTGAAGGCGTCTACACCGATTTTTTGTAGGTCGGTGCCTTCAGGTCCGATCTACTGGAATGCATCGAACCCGTTAACAAAACAGCCCGGCATGCCGGGCTGTTTTTGTGGGGGTGCTGCAAACGCAACGCGTAAAAATCACTCGCCCAAATAAGCAGCGCGCACTTTAGGGTCTGCCAGCATGTCCTTGCCTACGCCCGTCATGGTGATGAGACCGGAGTCCATCACATAACCACGGTCGGCAATCGCCAGCGCACGGCTGGCGTTTTGCTCCACCAGCAGCACCGTAACGCCTTGGGCGTAAACGTCGCGCACCACTTCAAAGATCTTGTCGACCATGATGGGCGACAAGCCCATGGACGGCTCGTCAAGCAGCAAAACCTTGGGCCGGCTCATCAAGGCGCGGCCCATGGCCAGCATCTGCTGCTCGCCGCCGGACATGGTGCCCGCAAGCTGGTCCTTGCGTTCACGCAGACGCGGGAAGATGGTGAACATCTTCTCGATGTCGTCCGCAATGCCCGAATTGTCCGAGCGGATGTACGCGCCCATTTGCAGGTTTTCGGTGATGGTCATGCGGGTGAACACACCACGGCCTTCCGGCACCATGGCCAGACCTTGTTTGACCAAATCCCAAGGACCTTGGCCCTGAATGCTTTTGCCCAAGTATTCAATGTCACCCGCTTGTAAAGGCAAGGTGCCGGTGATGGCTTTCATGGTGGTGGTTTTGCCCGCACCGTTGGAGCCGATCAACGAGACCAACTCGCCCTCGCGGACCTCCAAGCTCACGCCTTTGACCGCCTGAATGCCGCCGTAGCCGACTTGCAGGTCTTTGACTTTCAAAAGAACATTGGCCATCTCAGTGCCCTCCCGTGCCCAGATAGGCCTCAATCACTTTGTCGTTTTTCTGAACCTCGGCCGGTGTGCCTTCGGCAATTTGCTTGCCGTAGTCAAGCACCGTCACGCGGTCACACAAGCCCATGACCAGCTTGACATCGTGCTCAATCAGCAAGATGGTGCGGTTGTCTTTGCGGATCTGGTCGATCAACTCGCGCAGTTGCACTTTCTCGGTGGCGTTCATACCGGCAGCGGGCTCGTCCAGCGCAATCAGCTGCGGGTCGGTGGCCAGGGCGCGGGCGATTTCCAGGCGCCGCTGGTCGCCATAAGACAAGGTGCGGGCCTTGAAGTCGGCATATTTGCCGATGCCCACGTAGTCGAGCAGCTCTTGCGCACGCTTGGCAATCGCAGCCTCTTCGGCCTTGAAGCCAGGCGTGCGGAAAATCGCGCCGAGCAAACCCGAATGGGTGCGCACATGGCGGCCTACCATCACGTTTTCGAGGGCCGTCATTTCGGCGAACAAACGGATGTTCTGGAAGGTGCGGGCAATGCCGGCCTTGGCCACTTCGTGCACGGCTGTGGGTTGGTAGGGCTTGCCGGCCAACTCAAAAGTGCCGCTGTCTGGCGTGTACAAACCGGTGATCACGTTGAAAAACGTGGTCTTGCCTGCGCCGTTGGGGCCGATCAGGCCATAGACCTGACCGCGCTGGATGGTGATTCCCACATCAGACAGCGCTTGCAAACCGCCGAAGCGTTTGGATATGCCCGAAACATGGAGGACCGTGTCTTTGTTCGCAGTTGGATTCATGGTCTGCTCCTTCATTTCTGCGTGAGCGATTTGCCATGCTCAGGCGAAGGCCACAGCCCGCGAGGCCGCATCAACATGATCACGATCATGGCCAGGGCCACCAGCAACTGGCGCAAGATGGCCGCGTCGAGGCGCCCCCCGGTCATCTCTTGCAAGGGGCCGGCCACGTAGCGCAACACCTCAGGCAAAGCCGACAACAAAATGGCCCCCAGAATCACGCCGGGCAAATAGCCCAAGCCGCCCAAAACCACCATGGCCACGATCATCACCGACTCCATCAGGCTGAAGGACTCGGGCGAGATGAAGCCTTGGAAACCTGCAAACATCGCACCCGAGACACCCCCAAAAGTGGCGCCCATGCCAAAGGCCAGCAGCTTGAGGTTGCGGGTGTTCAGACCCATGGCCTTGGCAGCGACTTCGTCTTCACGAATCGCCATCCAAGCGCGGCCAATGCGGGAGACCTCCAGGCGGTGCGAGATCACAATCGTGATCAAGACCAAACTCAGGAACAGGTAGTAGTACAGCGAGACCGAGGCGATTTCAAAATCGCCAATCATCAGCTTTTGACCCAGGTTTACGCCAAAGATCGAGATGGGGTCGATCTGCGACAAGCCCTTGGGGCCATTGGTGATGTTGACCGGGTGGTCCAGGTTGTTCATGAACACACGGATGATTTCACCAAAACCCAAGGTCACGATGGCCAAATAGTCGCCACGCAACTTGAGCGTGGGCGCGCCCAGTAGCATGCCAAACAATCCTGCCAAAGCGGCAGCCACAGGCAAGATAAGCCAAATGGGCATGTGCATGCCCGTGGGGTAGGCTGCAGCGATCCACGCAAAAGTCTGAGTCAGATGCGGTGACGACAGCAGGCCATACATGTAAGCCCCCACCGCGAAGAAAGCCACATAACCGAGGTCGAGTAGACCCGCATAGCCCACCACGATGTTCAGGCCAATGGCCAACAGAATGTAGAGCAAAGCCATGTCGGCAATGCGCACCCAGGCATTGCCGAACATTTGCAGGATCAGGGGCAGGATCAGCAGGCCCACACCGATCAGGATGTATTGGAGTGTCTTGTTGTTTTTCATGTTCACCTCCATCAAGCGCGGTCGGCCACACGTTCACCCATGAGGCCCGAGGGGCGCAGGGTCAACACGATGATCAAGACAATGAACGCAAAAATGTCGGTGTAGTGGCTGCCCAGCACACCCCCTGTCAGGTAACCGATGTAGCCCGAGCCAATGGCTTCAATCAGGCCCAACAAAATACCGCCAATGACGGCTCCGGCCAGGTTGCCAATGCCGCCAAACACCGCAGCGGTAAAGGCTTTGAGGCCAGGCAAGAAGCCCATCGCGTGTTGCGCCGTGCCGTAGTTGGAGGCGTACATCACACCGGCAATGGCGGCGAGCACAGCACCAATCACAAAGGTGGCCGAGATGACCATGTCAGGCTTGACGCCCATCAAGGCGGCCACTCGCGGGTTCTCGGATGTGGCGCGCATGGCCCGGCCCAAGCGGGTGTAATTGACCAACCACATCAAGATTGCCAAGGACACGGCCGTGACGCCCAAAATCATGATTTGAGTGGGCGTGATCACCACACCACCCATGTTGATGGGCGTGCTCGACAGCAGTGTGGGGTATGCCTTGTAATTAGGCTTCCAGATGATCATGGCCAGAGTCTGCAGCAAGATGCTCATGCCAATGGCGGTGATCAAGGGAGCCAGTTTGGGGCTGTTGCGCAAAGGCCGGTAAGCGATTTTTTCAATGGTGAAGTTGAGCACCACCGCCACCACACAGGCGATCAAGGTGGCCAAAATCAATATGACCCAGCCCGGAGCACCGGGCATGGCACCCTGCATCATGCCGATGGCAGACCAGCTCGTCAGAGCGCCCACCATCAGCACTTCTCCGTGCGCAAAGTTGATCAGGTTGATGATGCCGTACACCATGGTGTAGCCCAAGGCCACCAAGGCGTACATGCTGCCCATGACCAGGCCGTTGATGACCTGCTGCAGAAAGACGTCCATTGATTTCTCCGTGTTTTGAACTGCGCTTAACAGCTCTTCGCTTCGGTTGTTGTTTTCAGATCAGGCAGCACCTTGTGGGCACACCAAACCACTAGCAAAAACCCCGCCAGATTCATGCGATACCGGGCGGGGTGGCGGGATTGTAGTGAAAGAAAGGTTCCCGTCGGTATTCATTGCTGTCGGGACTTACCCTTTGGCTGAATTTTTCTTTCGCAGTTCTTCCAGTTTGTCAGCGATTTTGATTTCTAGGCCCCGCTGAACCGGTTTGTAAAAGCCGGGCTCGGGCATGCCGTCAGGCAAATAACGCTCGCCAGCGGCAAAACCATCTTCTTCGTCGTGGGCATAGCGGTAGCCCTTGCCGTAGTCCAAATCTTTCATCAGCTTCGTGGGGGCATTGCGCAAATGCATGGGCACAGGGCGGGTGCCATCTTGCTTGACCCAGGCTTTGGCCTCCTTGAATGCTTTGTAAGCAGCATTCGATTTGGGGGCCACCGCCAGATAAATCACACACTGCGCCAGCGTCAACTCGCCCTCGGGGCTGCCCAGTCGTTCGTACACGTCGGCAGCGTCCAGCGCCATGCGCAGCGCACGCGGGTCGGCCAGACCAATGTCTTCACTGGCCATGCGGATCAAACGCCTGGCCATGTAGCGCGGGTCAGCACCGCCGTCGAGCATGCGCACGAACCAATACAGGGCGGCATCCGGGTCTGAGCCGCGCACCGATTTGTGCAGCGCGCTGATGGTGTCGTAGAACTGCTCGCCGCCTTTGTCGTAGCGGCGCATGCGCTCGCCCAGCACCCGCATCAACCAAGCGTTGGTCACTGGATCGATGCTTTCTTGCTGGGCCGCCATGGCCAGCGTCTCCAAGGTGTTGAGCAACCGCCTGGCGTCGCCATCGGCATAGGCCAGCAAGCGGGCCAGTGCCTCTGGCTCGATAGCAGGAATGGCCTGGATGGCCTGGGCCCGCACCACGATGTGCTGCAAGTCGTCCTCAGAAAGGGGCTGCAGCACGTACACGGCCGCCCGGGAGAGCAAGGCCGAGTTGACCTCAAAAGACGGGTTTTCGGTGGTGGCCCCAATGAAGGTCAACAGCCCACTTTCGACATGCGGCAAAAAAGCGTCTTGCTGGCTTTTGTTGAAGCGGTGCACCTCGTCCACAAACATGATGGTGCGCTGGGGGTGCAAGCCCGTTCGGGCAGTTTCGGCTTTCTCCACGGCTTCGCGGATGTCCTTGATGCCCCCCAGCACCGCACTGATGCTCAAAAATTGTGCCTCAAACGCATCGGCCATCAAACGGGCGATGGTGGTTTTGCCCACGCCAGGTGGTCCCCACAAAATGCAGCTGTGCGGCTGGCCCGACTCAAACGCCAAGCGCAAGGCCATGCCCTCACCCAACAAATGCTGCTGGCCAATCACCTCACCCAAGTGGCGCGGGCGCAAGCGCTCGGCCAGGGGGGCGTGGGGCGACATGGGAGCAGGTTTCATGACACGGGCCCAGCCCGATTCAAGGTTTGATCACGTCGGCACCTGCCGGGGGCTTGAAGGCGAAGGTACTGGCGGGCAAAGCCGGGTTGAGTTCGAAGGCAGAGAAGCTCAGCAAAGAGCGCTGACCGAGGCTGTCTTGCACGTCCAACACCGCCAGCTCGGGCCCAGCAGCACTGACACGCAAGCCGACCATGACCGAGCGGATCGGGCCCTCACGCTGCACGGGCGTCGCACGCACCCATTGCAGGCCATCCTGAACCGGCTCGGCGGTGAACTGGAAATCGGCTTTGAGGGCCTGCAAATCGGAAGCCGCTGTCAGCAACGCGGCCGGTGTGGCCCCCAAAACCTGAGACTGTGGGCGCGCCGTGACCTGGTTCAGGTCCACATCGTGCAACCACAGCGTCTGACCATCGGCCACCAGGGTTTGCAAAAAGGGCTTGCGGTAATCAAAGCGGAACTTGCCTGGCCTTTGAAATTCAAACCGACCACTCGATGTCTTGGTTCGCGCCACCTGCCCCGCCCTGGTCGGCGAAGTGACCACCTGGGTGAAGTCAGCTCGGCCGCTACGGGCTTGCTTCATGAACTGGGCCAGCAGGTCCACGCTGTCGGCCTGTGCGGGCAGGGCCAAGGCCCACACCGCAACAGCCAACACAGCCCTGCCACCCCAACCCAGCACCGTGCGGCGCTGCCCAACATTGTTTTTCATTCGATTCACTCTGCCCGTGCGGGCACCAAAATTTCACGCTGGCCACTGCCGCTCATGGCGCTGACCAAACCCGCTTTTTCCATGTCTTCCACCAGGCGGGCGGCACGGTTGTAGCCAATCTTGAGGTGGCGCTGCACCAGTGAAATGCTGGCCTTGCGGTTCTTCAGCACCACTTCCACCGCTTGGTCATACATCGGGTCTTTTTCAGCGTTGTCGCCCTCGCCCAGCATGCCGCCATCGTCGTCAGTGGTACCGCCTTCGAGTACGCCTTCGATGTAATCGGGCTCACCCTGGCTCTTGAGGTAATTCACCACACGGTGCACTTCCTCGTCACTCACAAAAGCGCCATGCACCCGGATCGGAAAGCCCGTGCCCGAAGGCATGTACAACATGTCACCCATGCCCAGCAAGGCTTCCGCGCCCATCTGGTCCAAGATGGTGCGGCTGTCGATTTTGCTGGAGACTTGGAAGGCGATGCGGGTCGGGATGTTGGCCTTGATGAGGCCGGTGATCACGTCCACACTGGGTCGCTGCGTGGCCAAAATCAAATGAATACCCGCCGCACGGGCCTTCTGGGCCAGGCGGGCAATCAGCTCTTCGATCTTCTTGCCCACCACCATCATCAGGTCGGCCAACTCGTCGATCACCACCACGATGTGCGGCAATCGCTTGAGCGGCTCAGGATCGTCCGGCGTCAGGCTGAAGGGGTTGTAGATGAACTCTTCGCGGGCGGTGGCATCGTCGATTTTCTGGTTGTAACCGGCCAGGTTGCGCACGCCCATTTTGCTCATCAACTTGTAGCGCTTTTCCATCTCGCCCACGCACCAGTTCAGACCATTAGCAGCTTGGCGCATGTCGGTCACCACCGGGGCCAGCAGGTGTGGAATGCCTTCATAAACCGACATCTCCAGCATCTTGGGGTCGATCATCAAGAGGCGCACATCACGCGCTTCGGCCTTGTACAGCAGCGACAGGATCATGGCGTTGATACCGACCGATTTGCCCGAACCCGTGGTGCCCGCCACCAGCACATGCGGCATCTTGGCCAGATCGGCCACCACCGGGTTGCCGGTGATGTCCTTGCCCAATCCCATGGTCAACATGGACTTGGCTTCGTTGTAGACCTGAGAGCCCAGGATCTCGCTCAGCTTAATCGACTGGCGCTTGGCGTTGGGCAATTCCAGCGCCATGAAATTTTTGCCGGGAATCGTCTCGATGACGCGGATGGACACCAGACTGAGCGAGCGCGCCAGGTCCTTGGCCAGGTTCACCACCTGGGAGCCCTTGACGCCGGTCGCCGGCTCGATTTCGTAACGCGTGATCACCGGGCCAGGGGCAGCAGCCACCACACGCACCTCGACACCAAAATCCTTGAGCTTTTTCTCGATCAGGCGGCTGGTCATTTCCAGCGTATCCGGTGAGACGGTTTCTTGCCGAATGGACAGGCCGTCGAGCAAATCCACCTGAGGCAACTTGCTGTCGGGCAGTTCTTTGAAGAGGGGTTTTTGTCGTTCCTTGACCACGCGGTCGCTGCGCGGCACCTCCATCACGGGAGACTCAATGACCCTTGGCACAGCCTTGGTCACAGGGATGGACACAGCCGGCAAATCCAACTGACCCTCTGGCGAATCAAGACCAGGCAGGTTCACATCCCACTGCGGATCGATGGCCTCGGGCGAAAGGGCCTGCTGGCGCTCGCGCAAAGCCTGTTGGCCCAAGGCCATGTCTTCTTCGATCTCGCGCTTTTCATGCCGCGATCGGATCAAGGCATCGAGCTGAGCACCGATTTTTTCGGCCAACTGACCCCACGAAAACCGGAACACCATGGCCACGCCCACCAAGGACAGCACAATGCCCAAAAGGGCTGAACCGTTGAAGCCCAGTCCGCGCAAAGCGGCGGCGCCAGCCCAATAACCCAGCACACCGCCACTGTGCCCAGGCAAGCCGGTTTCGAGACGGTACAAGCGCGTCCACTCCATCCCGCAACTGGCCACAAGCAACACAGCCAAACCCAGCCAAAACACCCACAAACTGCGCTGCCACAAGGGCTTGTCCAAATCATCCTGTGGGTCAACGCCGCGCAACCAACGGGCCAAGGCCACCAACCAAGCCCGATAGCCCGCCACCACACACCACCAAGCTGAAAAACCCAACATGAAATAAGCCAGATCCGCGACCAAGGCGCCCCAACGACCCACACCGTTGCGCACGGCTCCGCTGCTGCCCGAAGTGGACCAGGCCGGATCTTGCGGGTGATAACTCCACAAAGCCACCGTCAAAAAGAGGAGCAAACCGGCACCCAGCAGCAAGAGGATTTCTTGGGCAAAACGTGACCACAAGGTCACAGGCGCAGCGGGGGCGGCGTCAGGGCCATCTCGGGTCAGGGTGTTCAGTGAATAAGTCATAAATGAAGACACAAGCTTACCCGATCAAGGCCAGCCCCGGCGCATCGGCTTGCACCCTCTTGCCAGGGTTGCTGCCCCACGACCGACAAAGCCACCGCAAAGCCTTAAAGCCCGATGCGTTTGCGTGTTTCTTACAATGTGGGTTGGTGTAAGTTTCCGCACCGCTTTGTCTTTTTACCGGATGGCCCTTTTCATGTCGACCCCAACCCAACACGCACACGTTCTCATTCTCGGCTCTGGCCCCGCCGGTTACAGCGCCGCCGTTTACGCCGCCCGCGCCAACCTCAAACCCGTCTTGATCACCGGCATGGCGCAAGGTGGCCAGCTCATGACCACCACCGAAGTGGACAATTGGCCCGCTGACGTGCACGGCGTGCAAGGCCCGGACCTGATGCAACGTTTCCAGGAGCATGCCGAGCGTTTCAACACCCAAATCATTTTTGACCACATCCACACCGTCAAGCTCGAGCAGCGTCCCTTCACTCTGATCGGCGACAGCGGCACTTACACCTGCGACAGCCTGATCATCGCCACCGGCGCTTCGGCCAAATACCTGGGCCTGCCGTCAGAGACCGCCTTCATGGGCCGCGGCGTGAGCGGCTGCGCCACCTGCGACGGCTTTTTCTACCGCGACCAGTTGTGCTGCGTGGTCGGTGGCGGCAACACCGCCGTCGAAGAAGCCCTGTACCTGTCCAACATCGCCAGCAAGGTCTATTTGATCCACCGCCGCGACAAGTTCAAGGCCGAGCCCATCCTGGTGGACAAGCTGATGGACAAAGTGGCCGCCGGCAAGATCGTGCTGAAAACCTTCCAAACCCTGGAAGAAGTGCTGGGTGACAACACCGGCGTGACCGGCGTGCGCTTGAAAAGCACCAAAGACGGCAGTTTGGAAGACGTGGAACTCAAAGGCTGCTTCATCGCGATTGGCCACTCGCCCAACACCGACATTTTCCAAGGCCAGCTCGAACTTGAGAACGGCTACATCGTGACCCAAAGCGGCCTGAAGGGTTTTGCCACCCAAACTTCGGTGCACGGCGTGTTCGCTGCAGGTGACGTGCAAGACCATGTGTACCGCCAAGCCATCACCAGCGCCGGCACAGGCTGCATGGCCGCACTCGATGCGCAGCGTTTTCTGGAACAGAACAACGGTTGAAGCCCTGCCGCCATCGCACCCGAAAGGAAACCTCAGCCCTGCAACCCTGAGTTTTTCTGCCAACGAACGCCGAATGGGCGCAGGGGGTGCCTGTCGGGGTGATGTGGCAAAGCGAAGCGCCTCTGAACCCCGGCAGGCACCCGCTGTGCCCACCCGCCGAGAGCAAAACTTCCCAAGGTTCAGGGAATTCCCCAAAAAAGCCCACGGTTTCTGGCTATAATTCAAGGCTTTGCTGGAACTACCCGGATTGTCATTCGGGATCACAGAGACAGCAATCTGGGATACCGCCACCCATCTTGGCGAGGTGAGGCTGGAGCGCCAGGCCCCGTGCAGATCTGCACGAGACCCATCGGCACCGGCTGTTTAAAAAGTATCGGAGTGTCCACATGGCACGCGTTTGCGAAGTAACGGGCAAAGGCCCAATGACGGGAAACAACGTTTCCCACGCCAACAACAAAACCAAACGCCGGTTCCTGCCGAACCTGCAATACCGTCGTTTTTGGGTTGAAACAGAAAACCGTTGGGTGCGTTTGCGCGTTTCCAGCGCCGCTCTGCGCCTGATCGACAAAAATGGCATTGACGCCGTGCTCGCAGACCTGCGCTCACGCGGTCAAGCCTAAACCCAGAACAATAGGAGTCATCTACCATGGCAACCAAAGGCGGACGCGAAAAAATCAAGCTGGAATCTACAGCTGGCACTGGTCACTTCTACACGACCAGCAAAAACAAGAAAACCATGCCCGAGAAAATGTCGATCATGAAGTTCGACCCCAAAGCTCGTAAGCATGTGACTTACAAGGAAATCAAGCTGAAGTGATTCGGCTGAGCCTTGCAATGAAAAAACCCGCCTCTGGCGGGTTTTTTCTTGTCTTAAATAAAGTGATGTGCTGGTTTGCCTTAAGGGTCCAGTCCAGTCGGGTGCTGGCTTTCCCACGACACCCCAACCAAGGAAGACCGCGCCATCCATCACAACCCAAGCAAACAGGGCCCGAAGGCCCTGTTTGGATGTGCTCGGATACAGATCAAGCTGTTTGACGCACCGCACGCAGCTTGACAGAAAAGTCACGCAGCGCAGCGATGCCGCTTTCTTCGGCCCGGCGGCACCAGGCCTGCAAATCAGCGGCCAATTGCTCGCGCGAATGCGAGGTGTTGAGCCAGATTTGGCTCAGCTCTTCGCGCATTTGCACCATTTTGTCGAGCACCGGGCTGGCGGCTCGGGCTTGCTTGAGCTGATCCTGGGCTGTTGCAGGCACCTTGGCGCTGTCGCGGTGCAACCAGCGCTTGGCAGCTTGCACCACGTTGGCATCGAGCTTGAGTTTGTCGGCCTCTTGCTGCATCACAGTGCGCACATTGCGGGCATAACCGGCCATGACTTCGTAACGGTTGGCGATCAGCGCTTCAAGAGTCTTTTCGTCGGCCACAGGGCGGATGTCACCGTAGGCCAGGCGTGGGGGGGTCTTTTTGACGGTCGCCAGCCCCAGAGTTTCGAGTGTGCGGATGTACAACCAGCCGATGTCGAACTCGTAAGGCTTGACCGACAGCTTGGCCGATGTGGGGTAAGTGTGGTGGTTGTTGTGCAACTCTTCGCCACCGATCAGGATGCCCCAAGGCGAGATGTTGGTGCTGGCGTCGTGCGCCTCGAAATTGCGGTAACCCCAGTAATGGGCAGCGCCGTTGATGATGCCAGCGGCAGTGACGGGAATCCAGGCCATTTGAATCGCCCAGACCGTCAGCCCCAAAAAGCCAAACAGCGCCACGTCAATGATCAGCATCAAGGCCACGCCTTGCCAGGAAAAGCGGGTGTACAGGTTGCGCTCGATCCAGTCATCGGGCGTGCCGTGACCGTAACGCTGCAGCGTTTCTTTGTTCTTGGATTCCTTGCGGTACAACTCGGCACCCGTCAACAAAACGGTTTTGATGCCGTGCACATGCGGGCTGTGGGGATCTTCAGCTTGTTCGCACTTCGCATGGTGTTTGCGGTGGATAGCGGTCCACTCTTTGGTCACTTGGCCAGTAGTAAGCCACAACCACAGACGGAAAAAATGTGCGGGCAGTGGATGCAGATCTAGCGCGCGGTGGGCGCTAAAGCGGTGCAGGTAAATCGTGACACTGGCAATGGTGATGTGGGTGAGCACTAACGTCGCCAATAGAACTTGCCAACCCGACAAGTCCAGCACGCCATGGATGAGCCAATTCAGGGTGGCATCAGCCCAAGGCGAGTCTAAAAATAACATGCGGTGCTTTCAATTCCGTAGATAAGGCCATTCTACTTGGCGGTCCAAGCGGCAGCAAAGAAGCCGTCACTGGCATGTAGATGCGGCCATAAGCGCAAATACAACCCATCGGCTGAACATAAAGACGCAGCGTCTTGCACTTTCAAGGCTTGCAAAGTTTCCGAGACAGATAGGGGTACAAACTCGGGATGCGCCGCGCTAAACGCTTGGGCAATCGCCTCGTTTTCTTCAGGCAACAGACTGCAAGTGGCGTAGACCAAGCGCCCGCCTGACTTCAGCAATCGCGCAGCACTGGCCAAGATAGACGTTTGTTTGACGGTCAACTCCGCCACCGATTGCGGCGACTGGCGCCACTTCAAGTCAGGGTTACGGCGCAGAGTTCCCAAGCCAGAACAAGGCGCATCCACTAACACGCGGTCCATCTTGCCGCTCAAGCGTTTGATACGGTCGTCCCGCTCATGGGCAATGGCAGCGGGATGCACGTTCGATAGCTTGCTGCGGGCGAGTCGCGGTTTCAAAGCTTCCAAGCGATGGCCCGAGGTATCAAACGCATACAAGCGCCCCGTGCTACGCATGGACGCGCCGATCGCCAAAGTTTTGCCGCCAGCGCCAGCACAAAAGTCACACACCATTTCGCCGCGCTTGGCGTCTAGCAACAAAGCCAGCAATTGCGAGCCTTCGTCTTGCACTTCAACCGCGCCGCGAGAAAACAAATCGAGTTGAGACAAGGCAGGCTTGCCTTGGATACGCAAACCCCAAGGAGAAAACGGGGTGAGCGTTGCTTGAATACCCGCAACTTTCAGTTCTTTTTGCACGTCTTCACGTTTGTCGGTGAAGGTATTGACGCGCAAATCTAAAGGCGCCGAAGAATTGAGTTGCGCCACCAAAGGCCAAAACCCGTCACCGACTTGCGCTTTTAAAGGTTCGACCAACCACTCGGGCAGGTTATGCCGATGGCGCTCCAACAAATCTGAAGTTTGCACTTTGGCGCAGGCTTCTAACCAAGCGGCTTCTTGCTTATTGAGTGCGCCAAACAAAAAATCGAGCGGGTTATTACTTGGTCTTGCGTGGCGATTTTGTGCAGCTTGCTTAGCAGCAGCGTATTTGGCAGCTGAGGGTTTTAAAGAGGAGCCGCCATTCGTTTGAGAGTCAGCAACGGGCCTATTCGCAGTATTTTGCAAATGGTCAGCAAAACCCAAAATCGCTAAGCGCCTTTCCTTAGGGCCCGAGCCAGAAGGCGCCAAATGGTCGTAGCGCAGTTTGTTGCGTAAGACGTTGTAGGTGGTCTCCGCCAAGGCTGCACGCTCGCGCGGGCCAAAGGCATAGGTTTTACGGTAGTCTCTAAAAAACTTGGACACCACCGCGTCAGCGGGGTGGTCAAACTTCAGGGTCAGGCGGACAAGCTCAGTACAAGCTTCTAACAGGGCGTTGGGATGCATGTCTGCATTGTCCCACCCCCCTTAAGCAAATACGCCAGCCGTGTCTTGCATATGCGCAGACACTTCTCCCAAATGGTGAAGGCTATCGCCAAAAGTCATCTCGAGTTGCGTCAGCTTCTTGAAGTAGTGGCTGACGATGTACTCGTCCGTCACGCCAATACCACCGTGCAACTGCACTGCCTCTTGCCCGATGTGGCGCATGGAGCGCCCGATTTGGTACTTGGCGCGACTCATGGCGCGGCTGCGTTCAGCGGGACTGTCGTTGAGTCTCAACGTGGCGTAATAACTCATCGAGCGACCCAGCTCGAGTTGCATCTTCATGTCGGACACGCGGTGGCGCAGGGCTTGAAAACTTGC
>CAMDFT010000065.1 GCA_945897795.1 Limnohabitans sp. Rim8
CAGTCGACTTTTTTGTCGTCCATTTTGCCGCCACCATGGCTGCCAGCGAAGGAAGGAGCCGACATCAGCATGAAAGCGGAAACGAGAGCGGTCATCACGATTTTCATAGAAACACCTTCGAGGTAAGAGGTTGAATTAAAACGCCAAAATCACGTGTCAGAATTAACCGACACATAAATATCCTACCAAGTATCAAAGGCACACGTTGATTATGGGCACTCGCCAGACGCACGCAAAAGCATTTGCCAAGACCTGCTTGCCGATGGGCCTGGCTTGGATTTTTATCCTAGGGGCGCTGTTCAATTCAGCTGGGGCACAAGAGCGGTTTTTGCCTGCTGCGTCTGCCGTGGTCTTGGCCTCTTCGGTGCATGGTCAAGGGGGGCGTCAAGCTGGCTTGCGTCAACTGGACCAAGCCTGGCGCGCGCGCCCTGCAGACCTGAATGCCTCTTTGGCTTATGCCCGCGCCGTGTTCACCTTGGGTCTGTCCGAGGGCGATTTGCGTTGGTTCGGCTCGGCCAAAGCTGCTTTGCAGCCTTGGTGGCTGGCCGAAGACTTGCCTGCCGACGGCCTTTTTTTGCGAGGGTTGGTCAAGCAGGGCTTTCACGCATTCGATGCGGGTTTGAAAGACATCGACCGGGCCATTGCCTTGGAGCCACGTCGTGCCGAGTTTTGGTCTTGGCGCTTTGCCCTCCATTTGCTGCTGGCCGACGTGGCCTCCGCACAGCAAGACACGCAAGAGATGCAGCGTCTGTTCGGCGCAGAAGAAGCCGATGTTTACCGCGCTGTTTTGCTCTACCGCACCGGACAGCCTTTGGTGGCCGTGCAAATGCTGAGCCGGGCTGCCCGCTCGCCCAATTACCAAGACGCATCCTCCCAAGACTGGCTGGGTTTTCACCTGGGCGAAGCACACCGCGTGGCTGGACAGCCTGCACTGGCCATCGCCGTTTGGGGCGAGCGGCTCAAGGTCAGCGCGCAATCCCACCTGCTCAGACTCTCACTGGCCGAACTGCTCAATCAACAAGGCCGCTTCATTCAGGCCAAAGCCATGGCCATGAACCAGCGCGACTTGGGCAGCCTCACCGATGCGCTGCTCATGCAGGCTCTGCTGGCCTGTCGCGGCATGAAAGACGCTGATGAAACCCGATTGGCCAGCCAGATGGCTGCGCGTTTGAAAGGACAAGCGCTGCGGCAGGAGTCGCTGATCGAGCGTCCCAAATTGATCTACCAGATTGCCTATGGTCAAGACATGGCCGCAGGTCTAGCCCTCTCCATTGAAAACTGGCAGCTGCAAAAAGAACCCCCTGATGCTCTACTGTTTGCGCAAGCTGCGCTGGCGCTTGCACAACCCCGGGCTGCAGAGCCGGTGGTGATCTGGGCAGAAAAAACGGGCTACACCGACCCGCAATTGGGGCCGCTCATTCGGCAACTCAAAGCGCACCCCAGTTGGTCGGGGCCACGTTCATGAACGCGTTCTGGTCATACCCCGGCGGTCTTCCATCGCTGCGCCATGCCGCCATGGCTTGCGTGGTGTTTTGGAGCCTGCTGTTCACAGGCAACTTGTGGGCCCACTCCAGCAGCAACAGCTACCTTACGCTCAGCATGCCTTCTGAGCAACTGACCTTGCGCGCCGATATCCACTTGCGTGACCTTGACTTGATCTTTGACCTGGACGGCAACCGTGATGGCCAAGTCACTTGGGCCGAGACCGAGTCCCGCCTTGCTGAGATGAACGCCTGGCTTTTGCAGGGCATTGCGCTGAGCGCTGCGGGTCAAAGCTGCCCCTTGGGCGAGGCCGATTTGAAAGCCAGCCAACATGCCGACGGCCTGTATTTGAGTGCTTTATGGACACCCATGTGTCCTGCTGCTTTGGGCTCGGCGGACCGAGCCACCATGAAGCTTCGGTATGACTTGATTTTTGCGCAAGACAATTTGCATCGGGGCCTGCTTCGGGTGGATTTTCCAGACTACCAAAGCAGTGCGCTGCTCAGCCCCGAGAGGCCAGAGGCCCAGGTCAGTGCCAGCGACAGCCGTCCTTTGCGGGTGTTTGGACGGTATGTGATGGAGGGGATCTGGCACATCTGGATCGGTATCGACCACATCGTCTTTCTTCTGAGCCTGTTGGTTTTGGCGCCGCTGCAGTCCTCACGCCAACGCGTCATGCACTGGCGTGCGGCCACGCAGGCCCGACCCGTGTTGCGCGATGTGCTGGCCGTTGTCACCGCATTCACGCTGGCACACTCCATCACGCTGGGCCTGACCATTACCGGCTGGCTTACCCCGCCCGCCGATCTGGTGGAGCCAGCCATCGCCTTGTCAGTGGTGTTGGCCGCGTTGAACAACCTGCTGGGTTTCAGTGCACTCAAGCGCTGGCGGCTGGCTTTTGTCTTTGGTCTTGTGCATGGCTTCGGCTTTGCCAGCGTGTTGCTTGATCTGGGCTTGCCTGCCAGCGCTTTGCTGGCCGCGTTGGGAGGCTTCAACGTGGGGGTGGAGCTGGGTCAATTGGCCATTGTGGGTGTTTTTCTGCCCATCGCATGGCTGCTGCGCCACACTGCGTTTTACCGCTGGGTGGTGGTGGTCGGCGGTTCAGTGACGATCGTTGTTTTGGGCACATTTTGGACACTACAGCGCATGGGCTGGTTGGCGTGATGCGCTTTTCATCAGGAAATCTCGACGCTGTATCCCTTGATGTAAGTCTCTAAAAAGCCAATTTGCTGACCCATTTGGCGAATGCTGTCCTTGACGACATCACCAATCGAAATCACGCCGACAACCCGCCCGGCTTCCACGACGGGCAGATGGCGAAAGTTGCGGGAGGCCATCAAGCCTGTGCAGGCCTCGATGGGGTCTTGCAGCTTGACCGAGATCGGATCGACCGTCATGACTTCCTGAACCAGCACCTGCTTGGCATCCAGGCCAGGCAACAGCACCTTGATGGCGCAGTCGCCCTGCGTGAGGATGCCGACCAACTTGTCGTCGTTCATGACCAAGATCGCCCGCACGCGGTTGTCACGCATGAGTTGCAGGGCAACGACCACTTTTTCATCGGGCCTGACGCTGATAACGACGACGGGTTGCTGCTTTTGCGCTAAGCATGTTTTTACGCTGGTCATGGGGATGCCTGTTGAGAATTTCAGTTGTTGGTGAAATTAAATTCTCGCATACGGCTGAAATTTTTGCAGGCCTTGCCCCACTCGTCCACAGAGTTTGCGGTTAATCGCGGTTATTCAAATGGCTAATCACCCAACAAGCCAACGCAATCAGCAAAATAGCGCCACTTTCATACAACAGTATGGAGGGGTCTCCGTCCTTGCCCTGAAGGATGATCAGACGGCTTAACGCCGTCATGGCAATGAACAAAGGTATGGTGATGGGGATTCGGTGACTGCTGTAGAACGCGCCAAGCATGCCCAACACTTCCGCATAAATGAACATCAGCAGCAAGTCCTTCAGCGCAACGCTGCGCTGCTCGATCAACAGCATGACTTCTTGCGCCATGGCGCCAACCGTAAATAGGGCGATGATGACCAGAAAACACTTTTCAGTCACATCAATGATTCGCTTGATCGACATCGAACTCTCCTGCGCATTGGTTTGATTTCAACATTATCAGACGAATTTGCTTGGCCCTGATTTTCGACACCCTTGGTCCAATCTGTGCTGGCAATCCGATGGCCGCCACCAAGTTCAATGTGAACACCACCGCACGATATGAATCTTCCCAATAGACCGACCTGCTTAATTTTTGAGCAATAATGGGGGTTGTAAGATGAACGCGAGTGATTGAATTTACATAACTCATGGAGACACCATGCCAGGTTCCATCCTTACACCGAATCAGCGTGCCCAGTACGATCATGATGGTTACATCATGGTCCGGAAGCTTTTCGATGATGAAGAAATTGCGATACTGCGAACGGCCATAGAGAACGATGCCTCGATGCGCAGCCGCTTGTACGACCGCAACGATTCATCGGGAAAATCGACGCGAATGGCCACTTGGAACCATCCGGGCGACAGCGTCTATGGCCTGGCAGCGCGTTCGCATCGCGTGGTTGACACCATGGAGGATCTGCTTGGCGGCGAGGTGTATCACTACCACTCCAAGCTGACGGCCAAGGAACCGTTCGAGGGCGGGGCATGGGAGTGGCATCAGGATTACGGCTATTGGTATCACAATGGCTGTGTATTCCCCTACATGGCGAGCGTGATGGTCGCGCTCGATCACAGCACGCGCGAAAACGGCTGCCTGCAGGTTGTCAAGGGATCGCACCAGTGTGGCCGCATCGAGCATGGCGTGCTGCCTGGAGACCAAGTAGGCGCCGACCCAAGGCGGGTTGCCGAGATGCTCAAGCTGATGCCCATTGAATATGCGGAGATGGAGCCCGGCGATGGCCTGTTCTTTCACAGCAACGTGCTGCACCGCTCAGACCAAAATCGTTCGGAAAATCGCCGATGGACTGTGCTCCACTGCTACAACGCTGCGCGCAACAACCCCTACCTAGAGCATCACCATCCTTTTTACACGCCACTCGACAAGGTCGACGATGGCGCAATCAAGCGCGCAGGCGTGAAATTTGCCAGCGGCATCGATGAATTTCGGGAAAAGTCAGCCAATCCGCCAGAGTTGAATCGGACGATCAGATAAAGTTTTTTAAACGTAGCTTTTATTTCAACTCAGGTCCAGAATGCTTCGATGAGTAACAATCAAGAATCTCAAATCGCCAATGACGGTTTGCGCTACAAGAACAAGGAAGGTGGATCGCCCTTCAAAGATTCTGCCAACATGTCCTCGATCAGTTGCTACAAATGCGGGGTGCACAAGCCCAGAGCATTGGGCGTTTTCAAGATGATGATCAATCAACGCATGTTCATGTGCGGGGACTGCATGCCCCCAAAGTCTGAGCAAGGTTTGCCGCCATCGAACGCGACCGACATGCAGAAAAAACCCTGAGAGACTTCCTGCCACGACTCGACGAAGCGCTTTAAATTCCAAGCACCCATGGTGCTGGCTTTGTGACCTGGGTTATCTGAACGACCCGCATTCCCGTCAATAATGTGGGTGTGTGTAATACCCGCCCAATTCAGTCACTTTGATGAGCCAGCAGACCCAATCTTCTAATCCTATGCCTGCTGCTGATGCAGCACAACGCCGCCTGGTGCAGGTGCTGTTTATCGGCGTCTTCATGGCGGCACTCGATTCAGCCATCGTGGGGCCGGTCCTGCCTGCATTGCGTGAAGCCTTTGGCGTCGACAACCGGACCGCCGGACTGCTCACAACCGTTTTTTCCCTGAGTTCGTTGTGCAGCACGGCACTGATGGCTTACTTCAGTGACCGCCATGGCCGCCGTCCGGTGTATTTGGCCAGCGTAGCGCTTTTCGCCATCGGCTCTTTGTGCATTGCCGCCGCACCCGACTTTGACCTGCTGCTGGTGGGTCGCGCCATCCAGGGCATCGGCGCAGGGGGCATAGCGCCGGTGGCCAGTGCCGTGATTGGTGATGTGTTCACCGCCGAGCGGCGTGGCCGCATTTTGGGGCTAATTGGTGCCACCCACGGGATGGCCTTTGTGCTCGGGCCGCCCCTGGCGACCGTGCTCACTTCCACGCTGGGCTGGCGCTGGCTGTTCCTGGTCAACCTGCCTGTCGCGCTGGTCGTGCTCTGGTTGGGTGCCCGCAGCTTGCCACGCCAGCACAGCGTCGCGGCACCTGGGCCCATTGACCTGGCAGGTATCACCGTCACTTTATTGTTTCTGCTGTGCTTGGTGATGGGTATTTCTCGCCTACCGGATTCGGCCACCGGGATGCTGTTGTGGCCTTGGTTTCTGGCTGCCAGTGGCGTGCTACTGGCCGCTTTGGTGGTCATTGAAAAACGACAGGCACAACCACTGATTCCGATGGACTTGTTTGCAAACCGGCAACTGGCTTTTGCCTATGTGCTGACGCTAGGCGTGGGGTTCTCCATGGGTGGCATTGTCTTTTTGACCAGCATCGCCACGCTGGCTTATGGGATCAGCGTGGAGTATGCGGGGCTGTCACTGCTGCCTCTGGTACTGTGCTCCATGGTGGGCTCCATGGCAGCTGGGCGGATGCTGAACCGCCTGGGTGCCCGCAACATGGTGGTCTTTGGTTTCGGGCTGTTGACACTGGGCTACCTGCAAAGCGCCGTGCCACAGACCGGCTTCACCGCTTTTTTGGTGGCGTCTGTGCTGATCGGTATTGGCCTGGGTGTGGTGGTCAGCGGCGCGCTGCGCACCATTGCGATTGATGAAGCGCCGCCGGCCCTGCGCGGCACAGCCCAAGGGTTGATCAATATTTTCAATGCCGTGGGGACGCTGTTGGCTGTGACCTGCATCAGCGCCATTGCTGACTTGGATGGCGGTGAACTGACAGGCTTTGGCCATGCTTATCTTGGCCTGGGGTTGAGCATGCTCCTGATGCTGTTGATGGCGTTTGGGCTGAAAAAGAAGTTAGCCGAGTCCACGCCGCACACTTCTGTCGGCACATAGCACCAGCAGTGTTAGCGCTGGGGCAGAAAGCCATGGGTCCCCAAGCCGTTCAGACGCCTAAATGGATGGACTGCAGCCACAAATGAATCAAAAGACATGAAGACATCTTCCGATGCTGATTTGGCTGGCGCCAACCGTTGACTGTCGCTTGGAAGATGCGGGTCAGTGGGTTCTTCTGAATACGCCACCACCAGCAAAACTGGCTTGTGCACCCAGTTGTTCCTCAATGCGCAGCGCATGATTCCACTTGATCATGCGTTCACTTCTTGCGAATGATCCGACTTTGAGTTGTCCGACATTCCAGCCAATGGCCAGGTCGACAATGGTGGTGTCTTCGGTCTCACCCGAGCGGGCAGACACGATGGCTGAATAGCCCATCTCTTTGGCCACATTCCAAGCTTGCAAAGTTTCGCTCAGCGTGCCCTGCTGATTGGGTTTGAGGAGCACCGTGTTGGCCGCACCCAAATTGGCGGCTTCGCGAATGAGGTTTGCATTGGAGACCAAAAAATCATCGCCCACAATTTGCAGCCTATGGCCAATGGCTTGGGTAAAGCGAGCGAACCCGGCAGGATCGTCTTCAGCCAGTGGGTCTTCTATGGAGACGATGGGGTACTTCGCAATCCATCCCAGCAGCATTTCAATCAGGCCATCGGAGTCGAGTGCCCGAGATTCAAGCCCAAGGCGGTATTGGCCCTGTCGTCCAAATTCGGATGCTGCGATGTCCAAAGCAATGGCGACTTGATCTCCTGGAATAAAGCCTGCGCGTTCGATGGCAAGGACAAGCATTTCCAGCGCTTGCTCGTTGCTTGAAAAGTCAGGCCACCACCCCCCTTCGTCGGCAACACCAAACAGTGAGCCGCGCTGCGCCATCAGCAAGCCTGCGTGGCGGTAGACCTCTGCCGTCCACTCCAAAGCTTGTGCGAAACTGGTTGCGCCAGGGCATACCACCATGAAGTCCTGAACATCGACACGCCTGCCTGCATGCGCACCTCCGCCAAAAATCTGAATTTGGGGCATGGGCAAGCGGCCAATTTCTCCATTGCCCAGGTAGCGGTACAGAGGCATGCCAGAGGCAGCAGCCATGGCATGCGCTGCAGCCATTGAAACGGCCAGTGTGGCATTGGCGCCCAAGTTTGACTTATTGACAGTTCCATCAAGATCAATGAGTGCCTGGTCCAGAACGGATTGGTTGTCCGCCTTGGTTCCCACGAGTGCCTTGGAAATTTCACCGTTGACATGGCCGACCGCCTGCATCACATCAAGCCCACCAAAACGATCCCCCCCATCTCTTAATTCCAGTGCTTCACGCGTGCCCTTAGACGCGCCAGCGGGCGCAATGGCTCTGCCCATTGCACCATCGTTGAGAGTGACCTCAGCTTCTACGGTGGGTCGCCCACGACTGTCCCAGACGCGTCTTGCGAAGATCGATTTGATGGCAAACGGTGTCATGTCTTCAGGTCCTTGGCCCATGCTTGGGCAATTTCTTGCAAGTGGTTTGCTGGCTTGATAAGTAATGCGCTGGCTACGCGTCTGACTTGGTCGCGCTGGTGCTCTTGCGTCACATATTCGACAGGAGACTTGCCATCGACTCTGGCCAACAAAAGTCCAGGCAGGAGCCGTGCCGCTCTTGCTTCAAGATCGCTGGGCAGCTCCCAATCTACCGATGACAAGTAGCTGGTGGTCAGGGCTTTAAAGCAATGTAAAAAATCGGTCGATGACGCAGGCGTCCACAGACACTTGAGCAACAAATGGTTGAGGCAAAACGCCAAGTCAAATGCTGGGTCGCTCCAGGTGGCGCACTCTGCATCCAACAACAAGGGGCCTTGTGGCCCTAAGAGGATATTTTTGGGGCTGACATCACCATGCACCAGTGTTTTGGCATTGTTTTGAGTTTGCAATACCAACGCTTCCAATGCGTGTGCAAGTTGGGGGTGGCGCTCTGCTGTGGCGAGTAAGTACGGGGCCAGTCTGATTTCAAAAAATATTTTGTCAGTTGGAAATTCACTGGCTAAATGGCTGTTTTTTGCAGCGTAACTGTGAATCTTAGAAAGTACTTGCCCCATCGCATGGGCGGTTTGCGAATCAGCATGGCCAGCATGCAATTCTTGCTTCCAGAGTCGATAGTGATCTGGCTCAAGGTACTGCATCACCAAAACCCCCAGTCCAGGGTGTTGGCCTAGTAATTCTGGCGCGCAAGCTGCACAAGCTTGATGAGCAACTTGCAACCATCTGGCTTCAAAAAGGTTGCGTTCTACAGGCGCATACCAATCGGCATTCACACGCAATTTGGACAAAGCGCGTTTGGCGCAAACCATTCCCTTTTCTGTCTCAATGCGCCAAATGTCAGATGACACACCACCGGTTAAAGGCGTACCCCAGAGGGAAGAAGCGTTTGAAAGACCCAGTTCGTTTAAAGCCCGAACGAACTCTATGGGGACTTCTGATTTAGAAATGATCGACATAAGTTGACTCAACCAGCTTGACCAATGCAAATAAGGCTTGGTTCACAGGGGTTGCAACGCCAAGCGCTTGTCCACGTCTCACAATGAAACCATTCAGATGGTCAATTTCACTGGGTTTAGAGCGCGCCATATCTTGTGCAGTGGATGATTTTTGCCCACCCATCGTGACAGATATTTTCGCGACTGCTTCCAGCGCGACAGGCTCAGATAAATGGATGCCGTCGGCCAGAGCCACTGCGATGACTTCCTTCACCAAAGCTGTCTGGGTACTGCGAATTGACTCCAAGGCCGCAAGTTTTTCGTATTGAATTTGAGCCAAGCCTGAAATCGCATTGAACGCACAGTTGATCATCAATTTGGACCACAACTCGGCCATCACATTTTGCGAAATCTGAACTGGAACCTGTGCTGAACCCAATAGCTCAACGATTTCTTGAAGCGTTTTTTTCGGATCTTTCAGTCGTGAAGTCTGCATCGTTCCAATCACGAGATCGCCGCGGCCATGGTGCTTCACACAACCTGGGGCAGTAATTTCTGTCGCCACATAAACGACACAGGGGATCACCGCATGGGGTACCTGTTGTGCAATCAGGGCTGAATTTTCCACACCGTTCTGCAAACTCATGATCAAAGCGTGCGGTGCGAGGTGGGGCGCCATTTGACGTGCGACCGAAGCGCTGTCGGTTGATTTGACACAGAACAAAACCAAGTCAGCCGTCTGCAAGCTTGATAACTCACTGCTTGCATCCAAGTAGACGATCTCTGTTGCCGATGATGTCGCCAAATCCAATTTCAGACCGTCGCGCTTGGTCGCCTGCACATGCGCGGGACGTCCGATGAGCGTCACCTTGTGCCCAGCCCGGGCGAGCATGGCACCGTAAAAGCTACCTACGGCGCCTGCACCGACAACAGCAATGTGGTTAAAAGTGGGCCTGTTCAAGATATCCCTTGATTTGCTGAAAAATTAAAGTTGATTTCTATCTTTGAAGTGCATGCTGTTCAGTGGTCAGCTATGAATACTATTTCCTAGGGGGCATTCGCTTGATTATCTATGCTCTGTCAAACGACAGCAAATTTCAAATTTGCTGCTATACAGCATTCGAGCGATTTCACGCAACCCATGTTTCAGGTCAACGATCTGGTGGTGGTCTTGACCTTGTCACCCAGCACAACGGCCCATGCCTCAACCCATGATCCTTCGCAAGCTGGAGAAAAACAGCTCCGACTGAAGCCGCTCCCCGTTGGTCTGATCTGCCACACGCTGAGCGAGCTCGGCATCCACAGGTTTCAGCGCCACACCGGTCGAGGCCGCCAGCACCTGCGCTTGGCAAGCGCGTTCCAAGTAGTACAGGTCGTCATAGGCGTAGTCGACGCGTTCACCGCACACGATGACACCGTGGTTGCCCAAAAACACCACATCTGTCCCATTCATGGCATTCGCGATGCGCTCACCCTCGGTCATGTCCAGGGCCAGTCCGTTGTAGTGGGCGTCCACCGCCACGCGGCCATGAAATCGCATGGCGGTTTGGGACAAACGGGTGTCCAGGGCCCGTGCCGCCGTCAGGGTGAGAGCCGTGGCGTGAGGCATGTGGGTGTGCAGCACGACCGACTTGCGCGCTATGCGGTGCACCGCAGCATGAATAAACATGGCCGTGGGCTCCACCGGGTGACGGCCCGCCAGCTGCTCTCCCTCCGCGTTGCACATCACGATGTCAGGCCCTTGCACCTCACTCCAATGCAAGCCGCGCGGGTTGAGCAAAAACCAGTCGTCCTTTCCAGGCACCGCCACACTGAAGTGGTTGCACACGCCCTCGCTCAGTCCCTGAGCGGCGGCAGCACGCAAGGCGAGCGCCAGGTCTTCACGCAGCGGCAACAGGGTTTCAAAGGTTTCATGGGCTTGCATGGTGTTCCTCCATCTTCCAATCATCGGTTATTTAATGGCGCAGATCTGGCGAAAGTGGGCAGATCTGCGATGTGGCATTTGACCAGACAAAAAAACTGGTCAGTGGCGAGCATGTGTTACCACCAACTTTAACTTGACCACTGGTGATCGATAGTGGATCGGCGTCAACACGACTGATTGAGCCGAGCCCTCTGGATTTTGTGGCAATGTGGGATTCACCAACCAAGGCGACTTCACGCCCCAAGCTCTGGTCACGCTATTGGTAGCCATTTTTTTCAGCCCAATCTGGTGCGAACTCTCCAGCAATTCAAGCGGGTGGTGCCCCAATCATCATGGCTCAGCACTCACCTGTCTTGTTTGAAGAAGCATCGCCCCCCCGTTCACCATGCACATCGGCCAACCGCAATTCAGTCGGATAAACTGGCGCTCTGACTTGAAAAATGAAAACGCGACGCATGCCCCATCCTGTTTTGTCCCATCGGTTGGGTCTCGCTTGTCGTGATCGGGGCCGTCTCGTGGGGCAGCGATGAGCGATTCACCCACCTCACGAGGCATCAGCCGAGGGGCGCTCGTCCTGGCGGCGGCCACCGTGGTGAATCTGCCGTTCGGCACCGTCTATGCGTTTTCGGTCTTTCTCAAGCCGATGGAGGCGCTGCTCGGCATTGGTCGGGCCGAGATGGCCATCGTGTTTTCCGTGGCGTCGGTCTTTCTCACGATCGGCATGCTCATCGGACCCGCCCTTTACCGTCGCTTCGCACCTGTGCCCCTGCTGCTGGTTTGCGGCGCACTGAGCGCCTCTGGCCTGCTGATCGCCTCTGCTGCACAGGGTATCGAGCATTTGCTGTTGGGCTACGGCGTTCTGTTCGGACTGGGCGGTGGGGTGGTTTTTGTCATGATGCAGCAGGGTCTGAATCAGACCATCAGCCCGATGAGCGGGCTGGCCAACGGCTACGTGGTCAGCCTGTATCCCATGGGTGCCATGCTGGGCGCACCGGTCTTTGGCTGGGCCATCGAGGCGTTCGGTCTGCGCGCAACCCTGATGGGTCTTGCCCTCACGGTGCTGATTTGCTGTGCCATCGCTGCAATGCTGTGGCGTCGTGCCCGGGTTCGCATGCAAGATCCTGGCGCGAGTGCCGCCGACAGCGAGGCCCGCCACTGGGGCTTGTTTGCCCGGCTGTTTACTGTTTTCTTTCTTGCAGCTTCGGCGGGTCTGATGGTGATGAGCCAGGCCGCTGGCATTTTGCAGGCCTACGGCGCAAAAAGCCTGTTTGCGCTGGGGGGCACCACTTTCATCACCGGTGCAATTGCTGCTGCACGTATCGGTGGGGGCTGGCTCATTGATCGTTTCGCGGTGCCCCGCGTGGCCTGCATGGCCCACCTGATCGCCCTCAGTGGCTCGTGCCTGCTATTGGCCTGGCCAGGGCCAGGCATGGCGGTCCTGGCCATGACGCTGATCGGCTGCGGCTATGGCTTCATTTCGGGTCTGACGGCTGGGGCCATTGCACGCTACTGGCACCCCAATGCTTTTGGCCGGGTGGCAGGGCAGTTGTACATTGCCTGGTGCATCGCGGCCATCAGTCTGCCGGTGCTGGCCGGCTGGCTGTACGACCAGACCCAGGGCTATGACCAAGCCATGCGCATTGCCGCTGGCGTGAACCTGCTGGGCGCAATGTTGGCTTTGAGCTTACCGGCAAAGGCGAGATCACAGCTTCAACCTCAGCCTCAACCGAAAGTCGAGAAGACCTGATCATTCGGATGCACCGCCGCAATGGCAGCTGCTATCGCGCACCCAGCAGAGGCAGCAAGGTCATCGTGCTGAGTCTCAGGGAATCAGCAGCTGCTTAAATCGCAGTCGGCGGGAACAAGGTGTGCACCAACTGCGTGCTTTACCAAGGCAAAGTTTGGTGCAGTTCATGGGCCCAAAAAGGCTGACGATAAATCTTCTTCAAAGCCGCTTGCTAGATTTGACACATGAGATGGATGTCAATCCAGTTTTCATTTCCCAAGCGGGCTCTTGTGAAGTTCCAGCAGCATCTTGGACAATGTATTTTTTTGCTTTGGATCTGAGGCCTCATGCATGGCATCCTCCAAAACGGCACTGATATCTTCGGCTGCCACCAACTCCATGTCCCAGTTGGGAAACAGCCTTTCACGAAACTCATCTTCTTTTGTGAGCAGCACAACATCAGAGTGGCGAGGATCTGCAGAAATAATCTTGAACAAACTGGTCACGTTGTCTCTGGGACCTTCCAACCATTGGAAGAAGATACCGCTGCCAAAAACCAATAACCCAGTGATACCAAATCTGGGGTTATGGTGTCTGGCGGTAACAATTATTTGTTCGAGCGCATCTTTATCCATGTGCTGAACAGCTTGGCTGCAGTACACAATGTGATGGATAGATTGAGATGGTTGGCCTTCGTCATTTTGCATAACTCGAGTATGCCTGAGAGAAAAAATCAATGAAAGTTCTGGTCACAGCACCGTCGGCACAATCGCCACAAGCTGTTCAAATCGTAGTCGACCGGAACATTCAGTTTCATAAAACTCTGAAGTTAAGTAGCAACGAGCAGCACCGACTACAACGTCTCGATGCCATTTCTTGATGAATTCAATCAACAATGGAATGTCACTGCGACGCAATCCCTGTCCGGTGTATCCATCTGGAAATGGCACTGTTTTTCAATTTCTGAAATTTTCGAGTGGCATTCCCCCAAACCTGTAGACACTTTTCATAGCGCAGTTTGACGCTGCCGCTCGAACTCATGGGGGCTGAGCTGATCGAGATGCTTGTGGCGTCTGACTCGATTGTAGAAAACCTCGATGTAATCGAAGATTTCTGACTTGGCCTCAGCCCTGGTTTGGTAAATCCGCTTTTTAACCCGCTCGCTCTTCAAGCTACTGAAGAACGATTCAGCCACCGCGTTATCCCAGCAGTTACCCCGTCGACTCATGCTGGGGCTCAAACGGTTGTCTTTGCACCAGCGATTGAATTCGTCACTTCCAAATTGGCTGCCTTGGTCCGAATGGATGATCACCGTGTCCTTCGGCTTTCTGCGCCAAACCGCCATCATTAGTGCGTCCAGCACCAAGCTCGTCTGCATGCGTGCGCCCATACTCCAGCCAACGACTGCACGCGAGTGCAAGTCCAGCACCGCTGATAAATACAACCAGCCCTCATGCGTGCGGATGTAGGTGATGTCCGTGACCCACGCATGGTCTGGCTCGTCATGCTGGAATTGACGCTCCAGTTGATTGGGGGCCACTTGCGCAGGCTTGCCCACTTTGTACCTGGGCCGCTTGTACCCCCGCACCGATTTGATCTGCGCCGCACGCATCAGCCGTGCAACACGGTTCTCGCTGCACGCCACCCCCGCTTCCTTGAGGTCACAGAAGATGCGGGGGCTGCCATAGATGCCAATGCTTTGGTCATAAAACTCTCGGATCTGCGTGGTCAACTTTTCGTTGGCCTTGGCCCTTGGGGAGAGCGGCTCACGCAGCCAAGCGTAATAGCCACTGCGGTGTACCTTGAGAACACGGCACATGCTGGTCAAGCGAAACTCAATTTGGTGCGCCTGCATGAACGCGTACTTCACCCGGACTGCTTGGCAAAGTACGCTGCGGCCTTTTTTAAGATGTCGCGCTCCTCTGTGGTCCGCCTGAGTTCCGCCTTGAGCTTGACCATCTCCGCTTGCAGCGTCTTAAGGTCACTTGACTGAGGTTGTTCTGACTTTTTGAACTTATTGACCCAGCCGTAAAGAACGCCCTCGGGAATTCCAAGCCGCTTGGCCACATCGACGACTGGGTGCCCTTTATCGATAACTTGCTTGACCGCCTCGGACTTGAACTCGGCGGCATATTTGGTTCGTTCCATTTGCATGGCTCCTCTTCAGTTTTGACATCATTATTTGTCTACTGATTCGGGGGAATGCCACTATAGGTATAAGCTCGCAATGGACTTCCCACACAACTGTAGACAAACTCAAGCCTCAAATTGAAGCGCGTTCAGTGACACGACTTGGCGTCGAAGACTCATACCAAAATGCTGCGCGAGAGCGGATTTTGTCTTTCTAAACTACCTGCCGAAAATGCCGTGACGGCCTTGCCCGTCGGCAAACCGGCCGGCGCCTTCCAATCCCTCTCCGATACAGGCTTTACCGCGCAGCCACTCCTGGTGCAGCGCATGATGCAATGGCAAGTCCCATTGCTGGTAGGCGCTCATTCGGTCGGCGTTCATGGTGACTTGGGGAAAGCCCGCTAATTGCTCAGCCAAAGCCAGCGCCGCATCCAGCGCGCCTCCCGTGGGCACTACACGGTTGGCCAGACCCATGGCCAGTGCTTCGACCGCCTCCACTTTGCGCCCGGTAAGGATCAAGTCCATAGCGTGGCCCATGCCAATGAGACGCGGCAGGCGCACCGTGCCGCCGTCTATCAAAGGCACGCCAAAGCGACGGCAAAACACGCCAAAGTAGGCGTCCTCTTCCATGACCCGCATATCGCACCAAAGAGCCAATTCCATACCGCCGGCGACGGCTGCGCCGCTGACGGCAGCGATGACCGGTTTGGACAAAAGCAGGCGCGAGGGGCCCATGGGGCCTAGCGGTGCGCTAGAGGGCTCAGACTCCAATTGCGCGCCGGAAAGCGGCTCAAAATCCAGGTTCGTTAAAACGCCGGGCCCGCCCTCTTCCCGAGCCATGCGCGCACCAGCCTTCAGGTCCCAGCCCGCGCAAAAATGCCCATGCGCACCATGGAACACGGCAACCTTGGCATCCGCGTCTTTCTCGAAGGCAATAAACGCGGCGTACAGGGCGCAGGCAGTGTCGGCGTCAACTGCGTTACGCACATCAGGGCGCGAGAGTGTGATAACAGTGATGGGGCCGTCGCGACGGCTGCTTACGGATAGGGGCTGTGAATCGGTGGGATGCATGCGTGTACTTACAGGTTTATCTGAGCTTTTGAAATGAGGCAAAAGACTGGAAAGGCCTTACATGATGTTAATTTATCAAATTAGCTTGCCGGTTTTGCACGGTCTCAATGACAACCATGTTCCATATTCACTAGTGTCCGGTAAATTTCATGCTCGATAGCCGCAAGCCCAGTCTGCATAAGCCCTGCAAGCGAATTTTTGATTCCGACGATTTGAAACGCAAATCTTCCTTGATGGCCTACCGTTACCTCTTTTGGAGAGGTTTGGGGTATGAACTCTGGTCGAACGGTGTTTGCACAACTGCTGGGCTTGGTGCCATTTGCTCACTTCGAACACCTGGTGGACAAGTACCAAGCCAACCGCTGGACGCGAGACTTCACCGCATGGAGCCACTTCATCTGTATGGCCTACGCACAGTTCACGCGGCGCGAAGGTTTGCGCGACTTGATCGCGTGCCTGAACTCTCAAAGCTCCAAGCTCTACCACGTAGGATTGCGCAACCGCGTCACACGCTCGACCTTGGCCGATGCCAACGAAAGGCGCAACAGCGAACTCTTCGAGTCTTTGGCTCAGCGCTTGATCGACTTGGCCATCGCACGGCACAAAGACCACGACATTGGATTGGGCTTGAAAGAGCCCTTGTATGCGATGGACTCGACCACCATCGACCTGTGCCTGAAGCTGTTTCCATGGGCCGACTTTCGTTCGACCAAAGCAGCGGTCAAAGCGCACACGGTGATCGATTTGCGCGGGGCTATTCCCGTGATGCTCACCATCACCACAGGCAAAATCCACGATGTCAAAGCGCTCGACAGTTTGCGGCTGCCCCCAGGCTCCATCGTGGTGCTCGATCGCGGCTATGTGGACTTTGCCCGTTTGTATGCATTGGTTCAGCGCCAGTGCAGCTTCGTCGTCAGGGGCAAAGACAATTTGAACTTCGCAGTCATGGACTGCCACTGCTTCGACCACAGCACGGGCATACGAGCCGATCAGACGATTCAGTTGCTGACCCACAAGTCCAAGAAAGCCTACCCCGTCCCATTGAGAAGGATCGAGTTCTTCGACGAGAAGACGCAACTCGATTTGGTGTTCTTGAGCAATCGGCTGGACTTGCCCGCATTGACCATTGCAGCCATTTACAAGCAACGCTGGCAGATCGAACTGTTCTTCAAATGGCTCAAGCAAAACCTGATGGTCAAGCACTTCTTTGGCAACTCGCTCAACGCGGTAAAGTCCCAAATCTGGATCGCCGTCTGCGTCTATCTGATCGCTTTGATAGCGCACAAAGAACTCGGCATGGACATTTCTCTGCGCAACTTCTTGCATCTCGTGGAGGTCAATATGTTCGAGAAAATCACGCTCAAGCAGATGATCACCAACGCCCTTCGCAACGCAGAGGTTGAGGTGCTTCAGTCGCAAGACGAACTGTTCTGAAATCAGCATCAAAATTTACCGGACACTAGTGTTCCATATTATTAAAATAGTGGCCAACACTGCTAAATAATTTGATTCAATATGTACGAATTTTCGTTTCATTCGCAGTAAATCTCCCCTTTAAATCAATCTCTGCAAACCAAATATTCCCGCCGACCGCGATTTGACCAGCTTGTGGGCGTAGTGCCGATCTTGCTGTGACCAGACCGTTCATTGGGCACGCGTTGGTCAAACTGAAATCGGCGGCCTTGATCAAATGGTCATCGGCGTCAACACGCAAGTCGCATCTTTTTTCAGGCGATTCACTTCAGGGCAAGCCGTATGCCCGTGGTCGCCATTTCAAGGTTGCTCTGCAGCTTGACCCCGGGTAGTAACCTGCTCGCGCATGAATATATAGAGACCTGAGGCCACGATGATTATCGAGCCCATGACCACACTCCAAGCCGGAACATCCCCAAAAAACAAGAAGCCCAGCAACACGGCCCAAACGATCAGTGTGTATTGATAGGGCACAACAACGGCTGCAGGCGCGTAGCGCAAAGCCCGATTGACGCCCATGTGGGCCAGTGCCGAGACGATTCCCAGCAAGCT
>CAMDFT010000066.1 GCA_945897795.1 Limnohabitans sp. Rim8
CAACTGTTGCAAGGCTCACCGGATTAAGCGGCGAGTGCGAAACGTTCGTCGTTTGCAGTTAGTTTTTTTTCCGAAGATTAACGAGGATCAGAACCTCGACATGCCCTGCCACGCGTCCGAACCCATGTCGAAACCAGTGCAGCCCCTGAGGGACCTATTTTAGGCGCTCTTGAGGAATTTCAAGAGGTCCATCGGCGAATCAATGTGCAAATGGGCATTCCAGCGCGAAATATCGGTCTGTTGCCCCAAATAACCGTAGGTCGCGGCCACCGTGCCCATGCCTGCAGCCAGGCCTGCAACGATGTCGCGTTCATCGTCACCCACGTACACACAACGCGCCGGGTCAATCGACAAACGCCGCGCGGCCTCAAACAAAGGCTCGGGGTGGGGTTTGGCGTGGGGTGTGGTGTTGCCGCTGACGATGGCGCCGGCTGTGGCGAACAAGGGCATGGCTGCGGTCAGCGGATCGGTGAATCGGCTGGATTTATTGGTGACCACGCCCCACGGCAGGCCCAGGGCCACCAAGCGTTCGACCATGTCCACCACGCCGTCGAAGATGCGGGTGCGTTCGGTCATGCAGTTTTCGTAGGTGACGAAAAACTCTTCTTTCATGGCCTCGAAGTCGGGGTGCTCGGGTGTCATGCCAAAGGCGATGCCCAGCATGCCCCGGGCACCAGCGCCGGCCATGTGGCGGTAATGCTCCAGAGGCAAAGAGGGCATGCCACGGTCGACCCGCATTTTGTCCGCCGCTGCACCCAAATCCGGGGCGCTGTCGATCAAGGTGCCGTCCAGGTCAAACAAGACGGCTTGTGCGTGTTGAAACATGTTCAGGCTTTCCGGCAGGCGAGCAAATAGTTCACGCTGGTGTTCTGGCTCAGCCAATACCGCTTGGTGAAGGGGTTGTATTCCATGCCCTTGAAACCTTGGGCGTCCAGCCCGGCTTCGCGCGCCCAAGTGGTCAGTTCGCTGGGCTTGATCAGGCGGGCAAATTCGTGCGTGCCTTTGGGCAAAAGGTTCAGAATGTATTCGGCCCCAACGATTGCAAAAAGGAATGACTTGGGGTTGCGGTTGAGCGTTGAGAAGAAGATCCAGCCGCCAGGTTTGACCATTTCGGCACAGGCTTTGACCACCGCGGCGGGGTCGGGCACGTGCTCCAGCATCTCCATGCAGGTGACCACATCAAACTGCGCGGGCTGCTCAGCGGCCAGGGTTTCGGCGCTGACTTCGCGGTATTGAACGCCTTGGGTCCCGGCCTCCAGAGCGTGCAGCTGGGCCACTTTGAGGGATTTGGTGGCCAAGTCAATGCCCAGCACTTGGGCGCCTTTGCGCGCCATGGCGTCGGCCAAAATGCCGCCACCGCAGCCCACATCGACCACGCTCAAGCCCGTCAGCGGGACCAAACCATGAATCCACTCCAGCCGCAAAGGGTTGATCTGGTGCAGAGGACGAAATTCGCTTTCAGGGTCCCACCAGCGGTGGGCCAGGTCAGAAAACTTGGCCAATTCGGCCGGGTCGACGTTGTTGGTGCTTGTGGTCATGGGTGTTGATTGTCGGTGAACAGACCACAAGCCATGAAAGACAGACGAAAAAAAGCCCCATTGCTGGGGCTTTTCGGCGTGATCCGGTGAGGGATTACTTGTTGGGACGTGTGCCCACCACTTCGACTTCAACGCGGCGGTTCTTGGAACGGCCAGCAGAAGTCTTGTTGTCAGCCACAGGCTGCTTCTCGCCTTTGCCTTCGGTGTAAACGCGGTTCTTTTCGATGCCCTTGGTCACCAAATAGGCTTTCACAGCGTCAGCGCGCTTGACGGACAGCTTCTGGTTGTAAGCGTCAGAACCCACGGAGTCGGTGTGACCCACTGCGATGATGACTTCCAAGTTGATGCCCTTCAGCTTGCCAACCAGGTCGTCCAGCTTGGCTTTGCCTTCGGCCTTCAAGACCGACTTGTCGAAGTCAAAGAACGCGTCAGCAGCGTAGGTGACTTTGGTGGCGGCAGCTGGTGGGGGCTTAGGGGCAGCAGGCTTTGCAGCCGGAGCAGGAACAGCTGCTTTGGGTGCTGGTGCTGGTGCTGGTGATGGTGCTGGTGCTGCTGCTGGTGCTGCCTTAGGGGCAGGTTTTGCAGCTGGCGCAGCTGGTTTGGCTACGATGGCACCGTCGCAACCGGCAGCGGCTGTGGCAGGTGTCCAGCTGGCATCACGCCAGCACAGTTCGTTGGTGCCGTTTTTCCAGACCAAGTCGCCTGTGCCGTTGCGCCAGTTGTCGATGGTTTGTGCACCAGCAGCCGATGCGAGCGCCGCGGAGGCCAACAACATCGCCACTTTGTTCAGTTTTTTCATGGTCTTCCTCTTGAGGGGTAAAGCCGCAGACAGGCTGCGAAAAAAAGACGCTGCAGATGACCGTCACCCGCTGCGTTGCGTTTTATTGTGCCATAGACCGCGGCAGGCACGGTCAAATGCCAGTCAGACAGCCAAAGGTGAACACATTTGCATGCCAAATGTTGCATGGACGCGACAGCCGCTTGCACTTAAAATGGATGGTTTTCACCGCGCCACTTTTGTCTCTCTTATATATGACCCAGTTTGCCAAAGAAACACTGCCCATCAGTCTGGAAGAGGAAATGCGGCGCAGCTACCTCGATTACGCCATGAGCGTGATCGTCGGTCGTGCCCTGCCCGATGCCCGGGACGGCCTGAAGCCGGTGCACCGCCGCGTCTTGTTTGCGATGCACGAGCTGAACAACGACTGGAACCGTCCTTACAAAAAGTCGGCCCGTATCGTGGGTGACGTGATCGGTAAGTACCACCCGCACGGAGACCAATCGGTCTACGACACCATCGTGCGCATGGCGCAAGATTTTTCCATGCGCCACATGCTGGTCGATGGCCAAGGCAACTTCGGCTCGGTCGATGGCGACAACGCGGCCGCGATGCGGTACACCGAAATCCGTCTGGCCAAGATCGCCCACGAGATGCTGGGCGACATCGACAAAGACACTGTCGACTTCGGTCCCAACTACGACGGCTCCGAAAAAGAACCCCTGGTTCTGCCATCGCGCCTACCCAACTTGCTGATCAACGGCTCGGGCGGTATTGCCGTGGGCATGGCCACCAACATCCCGCCGCACAACCTGAACGAGGTGGTGGACGCTTGCCTGCATTTGCTGCGCAACCCGGAAGCGTCGATTGACGAGCTGATGGAAATCGTGCCCGCGCCCGATTTCCCCACGGGCGCCATCATCTATGGCATGACGGGAGTCAAAGACGGCTACCGCACCGGGCGTGGCCGCGTGGTCATGCGGGCCAAGTGCCACTTTGAAGACATCGACAAAGGCCAGCGCCAGTGCATCGTGGTCGACGAGTTGCCTTACCAAGTCAACAAAAAGACACTGCAAGAGCGCATGGCCGAGCTGGTGCACGAAAAGAAGATCGAAGACATCAGCCACATCCAGGACGAGTCCGACAAATCGGGTATGCGTCTGGTGATCGAGCTCAAGCGCGGCGCAGTGCCCGAGGTGGTGCTGAACAACCTGTACAAACAGACCCAGTTGCAAGACACCTTTGGCATGAACATGGTGGCCTTGATCGACGGGCAACCCAAGCTATGTAACTTGAAAGATCTGATTCAGGTCTTCTTGCAGCACCGCCGCGAGGTGGTGACACGCCGCACAGTGTTTGAGTTGCGCAAAGCGCGTGACCGTGGCCATGTGCTGGAAGGCCTGGCCGTGGCTTTGGCCAACATCGACGATTTCATTGCCATCATCCGTGGCGCACCGACACCCCCTGTGGCCAAGGTTGAACTGATGAACCGCGGCTGGGACAGCCAGATGGTGCGCACCATGCTGACCCGCGCCAAGGGCGACGGCTCGGTGGTGAACGCCGACGACTACCGCCCTGAAGGTCTGGAGCGCGAATACGGCCTGGGCCAGGACGGCCTGTACCGTTTGTCGGACACGCAAGCGCAAGAAATTTTGCAGATGCGTCTGCAACGCCTGACGGGCTTGGAACAAGACAAGATCGTGGCCGAGTACAAAGAGGTCATGACCGAGATTGAAGACCTGCTGGACATTCTTTCCAAGCCCGAGCGTGTGTCCACCATCATTGGTGACGAGCTGGGCACTGTGCGCCAAGAATTTGGCCAGACCAAGATCGGTGCGCGCCGCAGCGAGATCGAGCACAGCGCGCAAGACCTCTCCACCGAAGACCTGATCACGCCGACCGACATGGTGGTGACCTTGTCGCACAGCGGTTACATCAAGAGCCAGCCGCTCTCCGAATACCGCGCTCAAAAGCGTGGTGGCCGGGGAAAGCAGGCCGCAGCCACCAAAGAAGACGACTGGATCGACCAGCTCTTCATCGCCAACACGCACGATTATTTGCTGTGCTTCTCGAACCGGGGCCGTCTGTATTGGCTGAAAGTCTGGGAAGTGCCTGCGGGTTCACGTGGCTCACGCGGCCGCCCCATCGTCAACATGTTCCCGCTGCAAGAAGGCGAAAAAATCAACGTGGTGCTGGCCCTCACGGGTGAAGCGCGCACCTTCCCGGACAACCAATATGTGTTCATGGCCACGTCCATGGGCACCGTCAAGAAAACTTCACTCGACGAATTCAGCAACCCCCGCAAGGGCGGCATCATTGCCGTGAACCTGGATGAGGGCGATTTCTTGATCGGAGCGGCTTTGACCGACGGCCAGCACGACGTGATGCTGTTCAGCGATGGTGGCAAGGCCGTGCGTTTTGACGAAAACGATGTGCGCCCATTGGGTCGCAGCGCACGCGGTGTGCGCGGCATGATGATCGAAGACCACCAAAGTGTGATTGCCATGCTGGTATCGGAGCAAGAAAACCCCGATACCCCCGCTGACGAGGCCAAAGCCCGCGCCAGCGTGCTGACCGCCACAGAAAACGGCTACGGCAAGCGCACCAGCATTACCGAATACACCCGCCACGGCCGAGGCACCAAAGGCATGATCGCCATCCAGCAATCCGAGCGCAACGGCAAAGTCGTGGCCGCCACGCTGGTGCATGCCGACGACGAGATCATGCTGATCACCGACACCGGTGTTTTGGTGCGCACCCGCGTGGCTGAGATCCGCGAACTCGGCCGCGCCACACAAGGCGTGACCCTGATCGGCCTGGACGAAGGCGCCAAGCTGTCTGGCTTGCAACGCATTGTCGAAAACGACGCCAATGTGGCCGAAGGTGAAGCCGGTGATGCAGATGCGGCAGCGGACGACAGCACGCCTGCAGCGGAATAAGGCATGAGCCGGGCTTTCAACTTTTCGGCCGGTCCGGCCGTCATGCCCGAGGCTGTGCTGGAGCAAGCCGCCTCGGAGATGCTTGACTGGCATGGCTCGGGCATGAGCGTGATGGAAATGAGCCATCGCGGCAAGGAGTTCATCAGCATTTACGAGCAAGCCGAGGCCGACTTGCGCGAACTGCTGGCCGTACCTGCTCACTTCAAGATCTTGTTCATGCAAGGCGGTGGTCTGGCCGAAAACGCCATCGCGCCCTTGAACCTGTCGCATGGCGGGGCCATGGACTTTGTGCTGACGGGCAGCTGGAGCCAAAAGTCGCTCAAGGAAGCGGGCAAATACGGCACAACCCGTTTGGCTGCCACGGCGCAGGCCGATGGCTTCACCACCTTGCCCGCGCCAGCCACATGGCAGATCGGCGCTGACAGCCGTTACGTGCACATCTGCAGCAACGAAACCATCCACGGCGTGGAGTTCCACGAACTGCCAGACCTCAAAGCCTTAGGCTGCGATGCCCCGCTGGTGGTTGATTTTTCTTCGCATGTGGCCTCTCGCCCTGTGGATTGGTCACGCGTGGGCCTGGCCTTTGGCGGTGCGCAAAAAAACCTAGGCCCAGCAGGCCTGACCCTGGTCATCGTGCGAGAAGAACTGATCGGCCATGCCCTGCCGCATTGCCCCAGCGCTTTTGATTACAAGCTGGTGGCCGACAACCAGTCGATGTACAACACCCCGCCCACCTACAGCATTTACATCGCTGGCTTGGTATTTCAGTGGCTCAAACAACATGGCGGTATTGCAGCCATGGAGCTGCGTAACATTGCCAAAGCGCAGCTGCTGTACGACTTTCTGGACAGATCCAGCTTGTTTGAAAACCGTGTGGCCAAAGACTGCCGCTCGCGCATGAATGTGCCCTTTTTCTTGCGCGACGAGTCGCGCAACGACGCCTTTTTGGCAGGAGCCAAAGCAGCCAACTTGCTGCAGCTCAAAGGCCACAAATCGGTGGGCGGCATGCGCGCCAGCATTTACAACGCCATGCCCCTCGAAGGCGTGCAGGCGCTGGTGGCCTACATGCGTGAATTTGAAAAAACACAGGCCTGAAACCAGCGCAACAAGCCAGCAGAAAGAACACGAGACATGAGCCAACAACCCATTCAGTCGGACGCCTTGGGCGCTTTGCGTGTGCAAATTGATGCGTTGGACAAACAGCTGCTCAGCCTGCTGAACCAACGCGCCCATGTGGCCGAACAAGTCGGCGAGATCAAACGCGCCGAAGGCTCGCCCTTCTTTCGCCCCGACCGCGTAGCGCAAGTCATCGACAAGATCACCAACGCCAACCCCGGTCCGCTCAAAAACGAACACATCGCCTCCATCTGGCGCGAGATCATGTCGGCCTGCTTGGCGCTCGAAGCACCACAGCGCGTGGCGGTCCTTGGCCCTCAGGGCACGTTTTGCGAACAGGCGGCCATCGAGTTTTTTGGCAGTGCGGCCAACCTGATTTACTGCGCCAACTTCGACGAAGTCTTCCACGCCACCGCCGCGGGCACCGCTCAATACGGCGTGGTGGGCATGGAGAACTCCACCGAAGGCGTGGTGGCTCGCTCGCTCGATTTGTTCTTGCGCTCGCCAGTGCATGTGGTGGGCGAAGTCAGCCTGCAGGTGCGCTTCAATTTGCTGCGCCAACTCAATTCCGACGCGGGCATCGAAGTCGTGCTGGCGCACCCCCAGGCGCTGGCCCAGTGCCAGGGCTGGCTGTCCAAACACCTGCCGCATGTGGAACGCCGCGCTGTGTCGAGCAACGCCGAAGGCGCACGCCTGGCGGCCACCAACCCGGCGTGGGCCGCATTGGCCAGCGAACGCGCCGCCAGCCAGTTTGGCCTGCACATCGTGCACCACGCCATCCAAGACGAAGCTTTCAACCGCACCCGCTTTGCGGTGATTTCTTTGCCGCAAACCCTGGCCACGCCACCGGCGTCTGGCAAGGACTGCACCAGCTTGGTGGTGTCGGTGCCCAACCGCCCGGGGGCCGTGCACGATTTGTTGGTGCCCCTCAAAAACAACGGCGTGTCCATGACCCGCTTTGAGTCGCGCCCCGCCAAATCGGGCCAGTGGGAGTATTACTTCTACATCGACCTGCAAGGCCACATCAGCGAGCCCCATGTGGCCGCCGCTTTGCAAGAGCTGCAAGGCCTGTGTGCGTTTTACAAGGTGCTGGGTTCTTACCCCGTTCCTGAATGACCCCCGAGTGAGCGCGCAGTGAAGTTCCAACGCTTGGCCCTGATTGGCTGCGGCCTGATGGGCGGCTCGTTTGCGCTCGCGCTGCGCGAGGCAGGTCTTGTGCAAACCATTGTCGGCTTTAGCGCCTCTGAAAAAACCCGCCAACGTGCGGTGGAACTTCAAATCATCGACCGCGCCTGCACCAGCGTGGCCGATGCGGTAAAGGGCGCAGATCTTGTTTTGCTGGCCGTTCCTGTGGGTGCGATGCAAAGCAGCTTTGCCGCCATGCGCGAAGCACTGCACCCCAACGCCTTGCTGATGGACGTGGGCTCCACCAAATGCGATGTGATTGCCGCGGCAATGGCCACCCTGGGTGAACGCCTCAATTGCTTTGTGCCCGCCCACCCGATTGCGGGCAAGGAAGTTGCGGGCATTGAGCATGCTGACGGCTCGCTCTACCAAGCACGCCGAACCGTCCTCACACCCTTGCCGCAAAACAGCATCGGCCAGATAAACACAGCTAGCGCAGTATGGACGGCCATCGGTAGCCATGTGAGCCACATGACAGCGCAGACGCATGACGCCACGTTTGCCGCCGTCAGCCACTTGCCGCATTTGTTGGCCTTTGCCGCCGTGAATGCACTGACGGCCCAGCCGCAAGGCCCTGCGTTTTTGGAGATGGCAGGTCCGGGATTTCGAGATTTTTCCCGCATCGCCGCCTCAGATGCCTCGGTGTGGCGCGACATCTTGAGCGCCAACCATGCGGAAGTCCTCACGCAATTGGCGCACTTTCGCACGGCACTCGACGCATTTGAAAGCGCACTCAAGCAAGGCGACACCGCCACGCTGCAACAACTGATTCAACAAGCCAGCGGTGTGCGCTCGGCCTGGACGCTGCAAGCCGGTCACGCTTGCAACACAGCTTCAGAAGACTGACCCCATGTTCTCCACCGCTTTCCTCGACATCCCCGCGCTGCAAGGCGCATCCGGCACCGTCACCCTGCCCGGCTCCAAAAGCATTTCCAACCGCGTGCTGCTGCTCTCGGCGCTGTGCCAAGGCACGACCGTGGTGCACGACCTGCTGGATTCGGACGACACCCGCGTCATGTTGGCAGCGTTGCGACAACTGGGCTGCGGCGTCGAGGTGGCTGGCACCACCGTGACCATCACCGGTTTGGGCGGCGGCGCCTGGCCCACAGAAGCCATTGAGTTTTTCATGGGCAATGCGGGCACGGCCATGCGCCCGCTCACGGCGGCCCTGGCTGTTCAAGGCGGCGACTTCACGCTCAAGGGCGTGCCGCGCATGCACGAGCGACCCATTGGCGACTTGGTAGACGCCTTGCGCGAACTCGGCTGCGCCATTGACTACCTGGGCAACGCAGGCTTTCCCCCTTTGCGCATCGGCCAGCCCCAGCTGCAACTGGACAAACCCATCCCCGTGCGTGGCGATGTGTCCAGCCAGTTTCTCACCGCTTTGCTGATGGCCCTGCCCTTGGCAGCCCAAGGCCGCTCCATCACCATCGAGGTGGTGGGCGAACTCATCAGCAAGCCCTACATCGAGATCACACTCAACCTGCTGGCGCGCTACGGCATCGCCGTCGAGCGCCATGGCTGGGAGCGCTTTGTGATCCCAGCAGGCAGCCGCTACCAATCGCCAGGCAGCATCCACGTCGAAGCCGATGCCTCTTCAGCCAGCTACTTCATCGCTTTGGGTGCCATCGCACAAGGTGATGGCATCCGCATCCAGGGCGTGGGTGCCGACTCGATTCAGGGCGACATCCGCTTCATAGACGCAGCCGCCCAAATGGGCGCCAAGATCACCAGCGGCCCCAACTGGCTGGAGATCCAGCGCGGTGCCTGGCCACTCAAAGGCATCACGCTCGACTGCAACCACATCCCCGATGCGGCCATGACGCTGGCCGTGATGGCGCTGTATGCCGACGGCCCGACCACGCTGCGCAACATTGCCAGCTGGCGCGTCAAAGAAACCGACCGCATCGCGGCCATGGCCAACGAAAGCCGCAAGCTCGGTGCCACTGTCGAAGAAGGCCCGGACTGGATCACCATCCATCCCCTGCAAAACCGTCAATTTGCCAACGCCTTGGCAAAGGGTCAATGGCAACGCGCCAGCATCCACACTTACGACGACCACCGCGTGGCCATGTGTTTTTCGCTCGCGGCCTTCAACGCCGACCAGGTGCCGGTGCGCATCGAAGACCCCAAGTGCGTGGCCAAAACCTTCCCGGATTATTTCGAGGCCCTGTTTTCGGTGGCGCACACGGTGGCCCCCAATATTCCGGTGATTTGCATCGACGGCCCAACGGCCTCGGGCAAAGGCACGCTGGCCAGCCGCGTGGCCGCGCAACTGGGTTACCACTACCTAGACTCGGGCGCGCTCTACCGCGTCACGGCCCACGCGGCCTTGCTGGCTGGGCTGACGCTGGAAACTGCCGACGAAGCAGCGATTGCCAAACTGGCCCGCAGTCTGCCGGTGCGCTTTGAGGGTGAGCAGGTGCTGCTGGGCAACGCCGATGTGACCGATGCCATCCGAAGTGAGCAAGGCGGCATGAACGCCTCCAAAGTGTCCGTTTTGCCCGCAGTGCGCGAGGCGCTGGTCCAACTTCAGCACAGTTTTCAGCGCCTGCCGGGCCTTTTGGCCGACGGCCGCGACATGGGCACGGTGATCTTCCCGAACGCCCCTTTGAAGGTGTTTTTGACCGCCAGCGCTGCCCAACGCGCCGAAAGACGGCATAAGCAGTTGATTTTGAAGGGTTTTTCGGCTAATATCGACTCTCTTCGCGCTGACTTGGAAGCACGCGACGCCCGGGACATGTCCCGCAGCGCAGCGCCCCTCAAGCCCGCACAAGATGCCTTGCAACTGGACAACTCGTCCTTGACCATCGAAGCCTCGGTGGAACAAGTGATGGTCTGGTGGCAAAGTCGGCAGGTTTTCGGTTGACCCACGGAAGTTAACCCACCGAAAACAGCCACCCCAGCCCGCCCTGTGCAGGCTGACCCAAAGTTCCACCCGGCTCTCATCGTGCAGCTTGCACACTGGCCAGGTGGTTTTTTTAAAACCAACCGCGGCTCACACCGCACAACCAACCGCCACTGTCAGCTCCTGGAAACGACGCATGTCGCGCTCGTCAGTCCTGAACTTGTGGATGAGGAAATACCATGTCTGAATCATTTGCCGCCCTATTCGAAGAATCTCTGACGCGCACCGAAATGCGCCCAGGTGAAGTCATCACCGCTGAAGTCGTGCGCATCGAGCACAACTTCGTTGTGGTCAACGCCGGTCTCAAGTCCGAGTCGTATGTGCCCCTCGAAGAGTTCAAGAACGACCAAGGTGAAATCGAAGTCCAGGTCGGCGACTTTGTCTCGGTGGCCATTGGCTCCATCGAAAACGGCTACGGCGACACCATCTTGTCGCGTGACACCGCCAAGCGTTTGGCTTCGTGGATGTCTTTGGAAAAAGCCCTGGAATCCGGCGAATTCGTCACTGGCGTGACCAGCGGCAAAGTCAAGGGTGGCCTGACTGTTTTGGTCAACGGCATCCGCGCTTTCTTGCCCGGCTCTTTGGTCGACACACGTCCTACCAAAGACTTATCACCCTATGAGAACAAGACCCTGGAATTCAAGGTCATCAAGCTTGACCGCAAGCGCAACAACGTCGTGTTGTCACGCCGCGCTGTGGTGGAAGCCTCCATGGGCGAAGAGCGCGCCAAGTTGATGGAAACATTGCGCGAAGGCTCCATCGTTCACGGTGTGGTCAAGAACATCACCGAATACGGTGCGTTCGTGGACCTGGGCGGCATCGACGGCCTGTTGCACATCACCGACATGGCATGGCGCCGTGTCCGTCACCCTTCCGAAGTGGTCACGGCTGGTCAAGAAATCACCGCCAAGATCCTCAAGTTCGACACCGAGAAAAACCGCGTGTCCTTGGGTCTCAAGCAAATGGGCGACGACCCATGGATGGGCGTGAACCGCCGCTACCCACAAAGCACCCGCATGTTCGGCAAGATCACCAACATCGCCGACTACGGCGCGTTTGTCGAACTCGAGCCAGGCATCGAAGGCTTGGTGCACGTCTCCGAAATGGACTGGACCAACAAGAACGTGGCACCTTCCAAGATCGTTGCTTTGGGTGACGAAGTCGAAGTCATGGTCCTCGAGATCGACGAAGACAAGCGCCGCATCAGCTTGGGCATGAAGCAGTGCCGTGCCAACCCATGGCAAGAGTTTGCTCAGAACACCAAGCGCGGCGACCGCGTCAAGGGCCCGATCAAGTCGATCACCGACTTCGGCGTGTTCGTGGGCTTGGCTGCCGGCATCGACGGCTTGGTGCACTTGTCTGACTTGTCTTGGAACGAAACCGGCGAAAACGCCGTGCGCGAATTCAAGAAGGGTCAAGAAGTTGAGGCTTTGGTCTTGGCTGTGGACGTGGACCGCGAGCGCATCAGCTTGGGCATCAAACAGCTCGACTCCGATCCTTTCACCACCTTCACCTCCATCAACGACAAGGGCCAGATCGTCACCGGTAAGGTCAAGACTGTGGATGCCAAGGGCGCTGAGATCGACCTGGGTGAAGACATCATCGGTTACCTGCGCGTGTCCGAAATCTCGCGTGACCGCGTGGAAGACGCCAGCCACGTTCTGAAAGTCGGCGACGAAGTCACTGCAGTCGTGGTGAACGTGGACCGCAAGACCCGCAACATCCAGTTGTCGATCAAGGCCAAGGACCAAGCTGACCAGCAAGAAGCCATGGCTTCGCTGTCACAGCAATCCAAGACCGAAAACGCTGGCACAACCAGCCTTGGCGCCTTGTTGCGTGCCAAGCTCGACAACAACTGATCCTTGTGATCCGATGACGCTTGCTGTCTGAAAAGCCTGCCCCTGTCATGGGGGCAGGCTTTTTTCAGGCCCGTGCCCAAGGCAACAACAGTCACCCCTCAAAAAATTGACACCATGACCCGCTCCGATCTGGTTGAAGAACTTGCTGCACGCTTCGCGCAACTGACCCACCGTGACGCCGAGTTGGCCGTCAAAACGGTGCTCGACGCCATGAGCGACGCGCTGGTCAAAGGCCACCGCATTGAGATCCGTGGCTTTGGCAGCTTCTCCATCAACCGCCGTCCACCACGCGTGGGCCGCAATCCGCGCTCGGGCGAGAGCGTTCAAATTCCCGAAAAACGGGTCCCCCATTTCAAACCCGGCAAAGCTTTGAGAGAAGCTGTGGACGCTGGCACCTCCCAAGCCAACGGCACTGAAAGCGGCCCCCAATGACCTGCAAGGCTGATGCCTGCGGCTTTGTCCACGACCGTATCACCGGTTCTTTCGTTGGCGCCTTTAGAATGAATTGTGCTGACGAGGTCCATTCATGAAACGCCTGCTCTGGCTGCTTCAGTGGTTGCTGAAGGCCACCATTTTCTTCACCCTGTTTGCTTTCGCGCTGAACAATCAGCAAGAGACCCGTGTGAACTTTTTTTTCAGCACCTACTGGTCGGCCCCCACGGTGCTGGTGGTGCTGTCTGCCTTCACGCTGGGCGTGGTGGTCGGCGTGCTGGGCATGGTGCCGCGCTGGTGGCGTGAGCGGCAAGCCGTCAAGAAAAACACCCCGCCTGTTTCTCCTGCCCCCAAGCCCGAGGTGACCGATGGAGCTTGACCTGACCTTGATTTTGCTGGGCCTGCCCACGGCCTTTGCCTTGGGCTGGATTGCCTCGCGTCTGGACCTGCGCCAAATGCGCATCGCCAACCGGCAAGCACCCCGCGCCTATTTCAAAGGTCTGAACCACTTGCTCAACGAGCAGCAAGACCAGGCCATTGATGCCTTCATTGAGGCGGTGCAAAACGACCCGGACACCTCTGAGTTGCACTTTGCCCTGGGCAATTTGTTCCGCCGCCGGGGCGAGTACGACCGGGCGGTGCGGGTGCATGAACACCTGCTCTCGCGTGCCGACATCAGCCACGCCGACCGGCAAAGGGCACAGCACGGGCTGGCGCTCGATTATTTGAAAGCGGGTTTGCTGGACCGTGCCGAAGAAGCCCTGCGCAAGCTGGAGGGCACCTCTTACGAAGGGCAAGCACGCCTGGCCCGCATGGCGATTTACGAGCGCTCACGCGAGTGGCCCGAAGCCGCTGCAGTAGCCCGCTTGCTCGAAAAATCAGGGGAAGCTGACTTTGGCGTTCGGCTGGCCCATTACCAGTGCGAGCAAGCCCGCGAAGCGGTGCAAAAGGGCGACAGCGCCAACGCGCTGGAATTTTTGGCGCACGCCCTGCAAGCCCACCCCCGTGCCCCAAGGCCCCGCCTGTTGATGGGGCAATTACAGCTGAGCCAAGGCCAGGCGCCCGCCGCTTACGACACCTTGTCGGTTTTGTTTGAGCACAACGACATGGCAGCACCCTTGGCCGCTGCCAGCTTCGCGCAAGCGGCCCTGGCCTGCGACCGGGCTGCCAGCGCCATCAGCCTGTTGCAAGCCCATTACCTGCGCTACCCCTGCATCGATGTGCTGGACGCCATCACGGCCCTGGAAGCACAAAATTCCCAGTCTGCGGCCATGCGAAATGCCCCCGCCTTGCAACGCTACTTGGACCATCTGCAAAACCACCCCTCCATGATGGCCGCGAGCCGCTGGCTCAATGGGGATCATCACGAATGGGGCACCTTGCCTGATCCGGTGCAAAAAACGCTGGAAAACGCCACCAAACCTTTGGCCCGCTACCGCTGCGCCGCTTGCGGCTTTGAAGCCAAAGAACACTTTTGGCATTGTCCGGGCTGCCAGTCTTGGGACAGCTACCCCCCTCGGCGCGTAGAAGAACTGTAAACAGCCCCCAAGGCGGGCATTGGCGTGTCCCTGCCCTGTCACTTGTGTGAGTTCACGCTGGGTATATCCGCATAAAATGTGCGGTTGCACAGCAAGGAAGCTCCATGGCACGCACCCTCTACGACAAGATCTGGGACGAACATGTCGTCCACACCGAAGAAGACGGCACCTCCGTCCTCTACATTGACCGCCATCTGGTGCACGAAGTCACCAGCCCCCAAGCCTTTGAAGGCCTGCGCCAAGCCGGGCGCAAAGTCTGGCGCGTCAGCTCCATCGTGGCGACTGCCGACCACAACACCCCCACCACCGGCTGGGAACTGGGCTACGACGGCATCACTGACCCGATCAGCAAAGAGCAAATCACCACGCTGGATGCGAACATGAAGGAATACGGCTCCGCCGCCTTCTTCCCCTTCCTGTCCAAGCGCCAGGGCATCGTGCACGTTATTGGCCCTGAAAACGGTGCCACCCTACCCGGCATGACCGTGGTCTGCGGCGACTCGCACACCTCCACCCACGGCGCATTTGGCGCACTGGCCCACGGCATCGGCACCTCCGAGGTCGAGCACGTCATGGCCACCCAAACCCTCTTGGCCAAAAAAGCCAAGAACATGCGGATTTTGGTCGAGGGCAAGCTGGCCAAGGGCATTACCGGCAAAGACATCGTGCTGGCCATCATCGGCAAAATCGGCACCGCTGGCGGCACCGGCTACACCATCGAATTCGCAGGCTCGGCCATCCGCGCTTTGAGCATGGAAGGCCGCATGACGGTCTGCAACATGGCCATCGAAGGCGGCGCGCGCGCGGGCTTGGTGGCGGTGGATGAGAAAACCATCGAGTACGTCAAAGGCCGTTTGCTCTCGCCAACAGGTGTAGAGTGGGACCACGCCATGGCCTACTGGAAGACCTTGCAATCTGACCCTGGCGCACACTTTGACGCGGTGGTGGAGTTGGATGCCAGCGCCATCGTGCCGCAAGTCACTTGGGGCACCTCCCCCGAAATGGTGCTCGGCATCGACGGCCACACGCCAGACCCTGACAAAGAAAAAGACGACGTGAAGCGCGATGCCATCGAGCGTGCGCTGACCTACATGGGCTTGCAGCCTGGCAAGGCGCTGGCCGACATCACCATCGACAAAGTCTTCATTGGCTCGTGCACCAACAGCCGCATCGAAGACATGCGCGAAGCCGCTGCCATCGTTAAAAAGCTTGGCCAAAAAGTAGCCAAGAACGTCAAGCTGGCCATGGTTGTGCCCGGCTCCGGCTTGGTCAAAGCCCAAGCTGAACAAGAAGGCCTGCACGAGATTTTCAAGGCCGCTGGTTTTGAGTGGCGCGAGCCCGGCTGCTCGATGTGCTTGGCCATGAATGCCGACCGCCTGGAGCCTGGCGAGCGCTGCGCCTCCACCAGCAACCGCAACTTCGAAGGCCGTCAGGGCGCGGGTGGTCGCACCCACCTGGTCAGCCCCGCCATGGCGGCGGCTGCTGCCGTGCATGGCCACTTTGTCGACATCCGAAAATTCGCCTGAAGCATTCGAGGAATCAAAGCATGCAGAAATTCACACTCCTCAAAGGCCTGGTGGCCCCGATGGACCGCGCCAACGTGGACACCGACGCCATCATCCCCAAGCAGTTCCTCAAGTCGATCCGCAAGACCGGCTTTGGCCCCAACCTGTTTGATGCCTGGCGCTACTTGGACCCAGGCGAGCCCGGCCAAGACCCGGCAAGCCGCAAACCCAACCCGGACTTTGTGCTGAACCAGCCGCGCTACCAAGGCGCGAGCGTTTTGCTGGCCCGCAAGAACTTCGGCTGCGGCTCCAGCCGCGAACACGCGCCCTGGGCCATTGACCAATATGGCTTTCGCTGCGTGATCGCGCCCAGCTTTGCGGACATCTTCTTTAACAACTGCTTCAAAAACGGCCTGCTGCCCATCGTGCTGCCCGAAGCCGTGGTGGCCCAGTTGTTCGACGAAGTCTTGGCCTTCCCCGGCTACCAACTGACCATCGATCTGGAACGCCAAATGGTCGTGCGCCCCCAAGGCGAAGAAATCCCTTTCGAGGTGCAGGCCTTCCGCAAGTACTGCCTGCTGGGCGGTTTGGACGACATCGGCCTGACCTTGCGCCACGCCGAAAAGATCAAGGCCTTTGAAGCCGAACGCTTGGCCACCAAGCCTTGGTTGGCTCACACCGCCGTCAACGCCTAAAGAACTCTGGAACTTTCATGAAAATCGCAGTCCTCCCCGGTGATGGCATTGGCACCGAAATCGTCGCCGAAGCCGTCAAAGTCCTCAACACCCTCGACCTGAAATTCGAGATGGAAACCGCTTTGGTCGGCGGCGCCGCTTATGACGCTTTTGGTCACCCCCTGCCCGAAGCCACGCTCAAGCTGGCCATGGCATCGGACGCTGTGCTGTTTGGCGCGGTGGGTGACTGGAAATACGACACGCTCGACCGCCCGTTGCGCCCAGAGCAAGCCATTTTGGGCCTGCGCAAAAACATGGGCCTGTTCGCCAACTTCCGCCCTGCCATTTGCTACGAGCAGCTGGTGGGCGCGTCCAGCCTCAAGCCCGAGCTGATCTCGGGTCTGGACATCCTGATCATCCGCGAGCTGACCGGCGACATTTACTTTGGCCAGCCGCGCGGCCGCCGCATCGCGACCGATGGCCATTTCCCAGGTGCCGAAGAAGCCTTTGACACCATGCGCTACTCCAAGCCAGAGATCGAGCGCATCGCGCACGTGGCCTTCCAGGCCGCCCGCAAGCGCAAGGCTGCGGGCAAAGAGGGCCGCGTGACCAGCGTGGACAAAGCCAACGTGCTCGAGACTTTCCAGTTCTGGAAAGACGTGGTCACCGAAGTCGGCAAAGAGTACCCCGACATCGCGCTGGACCACATGTACGTGGACAACGCCGCCATGCAATTGGTCAAAGAGCCCAAGCGCTTTGACGTGGTGGTCACCGGCAACATGTTCGGCGATATCCTGAGCGACGAAGCGTCCATGCTCACGGGCTCGATCGGCATGCTGCCCTCGGCCAGCCTGAACACCCAGAGTCAGGGTCTGTACGAGCCCAGCCACGGCAGCGCTCCGGACATTGCAGGCAAAGGCGTGGCCAACCCGCTGGCCACCATCTTGAGCGCTGCCATGATGCTGCGCTTCAGCCTGAACCAAGGCGAAGCCGCACAGCGCATCGAAGCGGCGGTGCAAAACGTGCTCTCCCAAGGCCTGCGTACCGGCGACATCTGGAGCGAAGGCACCACCAAGGTCGGCACCCGCGAAATGGGTGACGCGGTGGTCAAGGCGCTGGCTTAAAACCAGCACGGGTGCTGTCAGTGTCGGGAACAAATAGGTTGTCCGGTTTTTAGCAAGTAATCTGTCCGGTTTGGGGAGTGCGATGCAAGACGCACCGATCAGCCGGACTCGCTACATGCAGGAGAACCGGAAGATGAGATTCGAACATGCATATGTCGGCTGGAGTGAA
>CAMDFT010000067.1 GCA_945897795.1 Limnohabitans sp. Rim8
GATGATGGAAGCCATCAATGACAAAGCGGTGCAGGATCATTTCAAGAAAGCCGGTAACCCGACCTTCACCATGACCGCTGACCAAATGAACAAGCGGGTGACTGACGACGCCAAGTGGATTGGCGATCTGATGACCGAACTGGGCATGATCAAGAAGTGACGATGAGACCTGAGTCAAGCCTTCGCGGGTGGTCCTGGGACCGAGTGTTTTTGCTGGTGTTGGCCGTGCTGGCGGGGGGCCTGGCGCTGGCCAGCCGATCTCTCATCGTGCCTTACCCCCAAGCGGTGGCTTGGTTCGAATCGGCGGCATTTTTTCCGTTGCTGGCCCTGGGGTTGATGGCCCTGGCGGGTGTGGTGGAGGTCTTCCATCGCCGACGCGCCATCGAACTCAAAGACTCTGATGAACTCAACTCCAGCCAGGCCCGCATGGGCCTGGCATGGGCCATGCTGGGCCTGTTTGGCCTGTACATGCTGGCCGTGCCCTGGCTGGGTTACCTGAGCAGCACTTTGCTCTTTCTGGTGGCCAGCAGCCGGGTGCTGGGCTTTGCCTGGCGCACCACTTGGGCGCTGAGCCTGCCCTTGGCGCTGGCCATGTGGTGGGTGTTTTCAAAACTTCTCAAAGTCCACTTCGGACACGGCTGGTTGATCTGAGCATGGAATTTTTTGAAAGCTTGTCGCAGGGTTTTGCGGCGCTGGGCACCTGGCCAATCGTTCTGTCCCTGCTGATGGGCTCGGCCTTGGGCATTGTGGTGGGCGTGCTGCCCGGTGTGGGGCCGGGTGTGACGATTGCGGTGCTGCTGCCCTTCACTTACGGCATGGCACCGCTGGCGGGCATTTCTTTGCTGCTGGGGGTCTACTGCGGCGCCTTTTACGGCGGCGCGGTCACGTCCATCCTGATCCGCACGCCGGGCGAAGCCTCGTCCATCATGACCATGTTTGACGGCTACCCCATGGCCCGCAACGGTCAAGCGCAAAGGGCTTTGTCGCTGGCCTTCATGTCGGCCTTCATTGGCGGCATTGTGAGCGCCTTGCTGCTCGGCCTGGCGGCCCGACCGTTGGCGGGTTTTGCGGCCAAATTTGGCGCACCCGAAACCGTGATGGCCATCTTGTTGGCCAGCCTGTGCGTGGGCAAAGCCTATCAGCGTCAGTTTGCCTCGGCCATGATGATGATGTGCTTCGGGTTCTTCCTGGCCACCGTGGGCATCGACCCCAACTCCAACGAACAACGCTACACGCTGGGTATCCCCGCCTTGCTCAGCGGCATCCCTTTGGTGCCGGTGGCGGTGGGCATGTTCGGCATGGCGCAGGCTTTGGTCATGGTCAGCTCGCCGGTGCCCACGTTTGATTCGTCTCTGATTGGCCGTGCAGGTGTCTCCTGGCGGGCCTTTCTGGAGCCCTTCAAGTACCCCAAAACCCTGGCCAAAGGCCTGTTCCTGGGCTCGGCCATCGGGGTCTTGCCCGCTGTGGGTGCGGCCCTGTCCACCTCGCTGGCTTACTTTTGGGCGCAACGCGGGGCCAAAGACCCGACCCCCTTTGGCGAAGGCAACCCCGAGGGCATTGTGGCCGCCGAGAGTGCCAACAACTCCAACTCGGGCGGCGCCATGATCACGGTGCTGGCACTGGGCATTCCGGGCGATGTCATCACCGCCATCATCATGGGTGTGTTTGTGGTGCACGGCATTGTGCCGGGCCCGTCGCTGTTCATGGACCGGCCCGAAATCATCAACGGTGTGCTGTCGGCCTTGTTTGTCATCAACGTGGTCATCCTGATTTTGCTCGTGTTGTGCGTCAAACCCCTGGCCCGTTTGGCTTATGTGAACCCACGCATCCTGGGTCTGGCCATTTTGGCGCTGTGCTTTGTGGGGGCCTACTCGGCGGCCAACTCCATGTATTTTGTGCTGATTGCCATCGTGTTCGGTGTCTTCGGACTGGTGTGTGCGCGGGCCAATATCCCCACCATTCCGCTCATTTTGGGCATGGTGATGGGCGACACACTGGAGTCTGCCCTGCGCCAGGCGCTGGGTCGCAGCGACGGCTCCCTGATGCCCTTCATCGAACGTCCGATTGCGGCGAGCATCCTGGCCGTCATGGTTCTGATGTTGGTCTGGCCCTGGCTGTCCCGCGTGTTGATCAAAAGCAAAAACTGAAATTCCTGATGACCACCACCACCGCCTTCATCACAGATGAATTGTGCTTTTGGCACGACCCGGGCAACTACGCCCTGATGCTCAAACCCGGCGGCTTTGTCGAGCCCTACAACCGCCACATCGAAAACGCCGACCCCAAGCGACGCCTGCACAACTTGCTCCAAACCAGCGGCATGATGTCGCAGCTCCAGGTCATGCCTGCGCGGGACGCCCAAGTGCACGAACTCACCCGCCTGCACAGCGCCGATTACGTCAGCAAAGTCCAAGCCATTGCCCAACAAGGCGGCGGCGACACCGGCATTGGCGCACCCATTTCGTCCAACGGCTGGGACGCGGCCAGACGTTCCGCAGGTTGCGCCCTGAGCGCCGTCGATGCCGTGATGCTCGGCCAGGCCCAGACCGCCTACGCTCTGACCCGACCGCCAGGTCACCACGCAGAACCTGAACAAGGCATGGGTTTTTGCATCTTTGCCAATGCCGCTTTGGCTGCAGCGCATGCCATCGAAGTCCATGGTTTGCAGCGTGTGGCCATCGTGGACTGGGATGTGCACTTTGGCAACGGCACCCAAAAGTGCTTTGAAAACCGCAGCGATGTGCTGACCATTTCGGTGCACCAACAGGCAGGCTATTTGTTTGTCAAAGGCGAAGCCGACGAACTGGGTACAGGCCAAGGACTGGGCTACAACCTCAACCTCCCCTTGCCGCCCGGTTGCGGCTTCGGCGCTTACCGCGAGGCGTTCGAACAGGTCGTACTGCCCGCGCTGGAAGCTTATCGACCCGAGTTGATCATCGTCGCTTGTGGCTACGATGCCGGGCGTTTTGACCCCTTGGGCCGCATGCTGCTCGATGGGGTCGCGTTCAGGTGGATGACCGATGCGGTCATGGATGTGGCTCGTCGCCATGCACAAGGTCGTTTGGTCATGACCCACGAAGGGGGCTACTGCCCTGTGTCTGTGCCTTTTTGGGGCCTTGCGGTGCTGGAGCAATTGTCTGGCCACAAGACTGAAGCGCCGTGCCCTTTCACGCCCCAGCACGATCAAATGCCAGCGCAAAAACTACAAGACTACCAACGCGACTTGACGCGGCAATGGGCCTCGCATTTTGAAGACGTCAGGCAACGCCACTGGCGATAATGCCCATCAACTGCCGGTCAAACCGGTCCAGACCTACAGCACAGGAAATCGAACTTTGAATGCTCTTCGTCCATCTCCAAGAGAATGCGGCTTAGCGTTTTCTGGCACCCCTGGCGTGACCAACTCCATCGTCGATGTGGCCGATGTTTCGGTGGGCTATTGGGACCACGACGGTTTGAATGCAGAGGGTCGACCTTTTCGTACAGGTGTGACCGCCATCTTGCCTATGGGGGACTCACCCCTGTTGATGTCTTGTCCAGCTGCCATTCATTCGCAGAACGGCAATGGTGAAATGACCGGCAGCCATTGGATCAAAGACAGTGGACGCCTGAACAGCCCTGTGTTGATCACCAACACCCACGCGGTGGGGGCGGCACATGAGGCCGCAGTGAGCTGGATGGCTCAACGCTACAAAGACCTGTTTGAAAATGACCATTTTTGGGCCATGCCCGTGGTCGCCGAAACATACGACGGCTTTACCCATGATATTTTGGCACTGCAGGTGCGCCCTGAGCATGCCCGGCTTGCACTGGAACAAGCGTGGGCTTGCGCACAACGGGCACATCAACTGGGCAAAAGCCCGATTGCGCAGGGCAATTGCGGGGGCGGGATGGGCATGCAAACCTTTGGCTTCAAGGGCGGCAGTGGATCGAGTTCCAGAACCATTCAACTGGAAGGCCTGCAAGGCACCCTGGGTGTTTTTGTTCAATCCAATTTTGGGGGCCGAGGCCAATTTTGCTGGCGCGGCCGACCCGTGGGTCGGCTGTGGCCTCAGCCTTCGCCATTTTCCCAAGGCATGGCCGAAACGGGCTCACTGATCACCATCGTCGCCACCGACTTGCCTTTAGACGCCAAACAACTGGCGTTGGTGGCTGGGCGTGTGCCCATGGGGGTCGCCTTGCTGGGCGGCAGCGCGGGGAACTATTCAGGTGAAATCACCTTGGCCTTTTCAACCGCCAATGCCCGTGAGGCCCGAGGCGTGAGGCGGCCCGGCCCCCTCGTCCACCCAGTCCAGGCATTGGACGAATCGGCACTGGACCCCGTGTACGAGGCCACCATTCAAGCCACCGAAGAGGCCATCATGAACGCGCTTTTTGCAGCGCAATCCATGCCGACGCACAAGCCACAGGGCACACTGCACGCCCTGGACAGCAACCTTTTCATGGCAATGATGCGTGAGGCTCGGCCCAGCTGAAACGTGTATCGATCACAGCTTCAAAAGCGTGACCCGAAACTCAGCTGCCCGCCAACTTCATGCGGTTGACCAAGATGGAACCGGTAGATTTGGCCCCCATGTTGTAGGTGTCTGAGCCCACGGCCTCGATGCCCATGAGCATGTCTTTCAGGTTGCCCGCGATGGTGATCTCGTGCACCGGGTACGCGATCTGGCCGTTTTCGACCCAAAAGCCGCTGGCGCCGCGTGAGTAGTCGCCTGTCACGTAGTTCACGCCTTGGCCCATCAACTCCGTCACAAACAGGCCGGTGCCCAGCTTTTGGATCATGGCGTCCAGATCGTCACCCGCTTGGGTCAGGCGGGACGTCATGGCCAGGTTGTGCGAACCACCGGCGTTGCCTGTCGTCTTCATGCCCAACTTGCGGGCCGAGTAACTGGAGAGGAAGTAGCCCTCCACCCGTCCGCCTTTGACCACTTTGCGGCGCACCGAGCGCACACCCTCGTCGTCAAAAGGTGAGCTGCCTTTGCCGCGCAGCACAAACGGGTCTTCTTCGATGTCGATGTGCTTGGGGAACACCTTTTTGCCCAACGAGTCCAGCAAAAAGCTGCTCTTGCGGTAAAGCGCCCCGCCACTCACGGCCTGCACAAAACCACCCAGCAAGCCCGCCGCCACGGGGGACTCGAACAACACGGGGCATTCGGTGGTGGCGATTTTGCGGGCCCCCAGGCGCGACAAGGCGCGTTCGGCGGCGTAGCGGCCCACCGCCTCGACCGAGGCCAACTCTTCGGCTGAGCGCATCGAGGTGTACCAGGCGTCGCGCTGCATTTCGGCATTGCGCCCCGGCAGCTTGGCAATGGGTGCCACCGAAACACTGTGGCGCGAACTGGCATAACCACCGCGAAAGCCGTGCGTGTGGGCGCTGAAAAAATGGCTTTGCTGGGCTGACACGGCAGCGCCGTCGCTGTTGGTGATGCGGCGGCTGGTTTTCAGGGCGGCGGCTTCGCATTGCAAGGCGATGCGGGCAGCTTCTTCGCTGTTGATGGACCACGGGTGAAACAGGTCCAAGTCGCGGTGCTGGGTTTCGATGTCGGCTTCATCCGGCAAACCGGCGGTGGGGTCTTCGGCCGTGAAGCGGGCGATGTCGAAAGCGGCCTGCACCGTGCGCTCGATCGCGGCTTTGGAAAAATCCGAGGTGCTGGCATTGCCCCGGCGGTGCTTCACATAGACCGTCACACCCAGCGATTTGTCGCGGTTGCGCTCCACGTTTTCCAGCTCACCTTTGCGCACACTGACCGACAGGCCGCAACCCTCCGACGCTTCGGCCCCCGCGTTGGTGGCCCCCAGTTTTTTGGCGTGGTGCAAGGCGATGTCGACCAGCCCTTCAAAATGGTCACGCGAGTAGCTGAAGCCGTCGTGGGCTTGTGAAGCAGTGGCTTGGGCTGGGGTGTGTTTTTTCACGGAACTTTTCACAGGAATTTTCACGAAGAGGGTCTCGAAAAAAATGGGCGGGCACCAGGCCCGCAGTGGCCGCTATGATACTTGCCACCCAGCCCCAGCGCTGCATCTGAAAACGAGTTCCCCCAGTCATGTCCCGTAAACCCAAAAAAGGCTATTTCGTGCGAGGTCAGTTTGTTGCCGAAGGCAGCGAGCTGGACCTGGAGTACAAGCGCGAGCTCAAAGGCGGGCTCGACGGCCCCAGCCGCACCGAACTCAAGCGCGAAAGCACCGAACTGCAAGAACTTGGCACTGCCTTGCTCACCCTGCGCCGCGACCTGATGGAGGGCCTGGCCCTGCCCGACAAACTGGTGGATGGCCTGGCCGAAGCCAAGCGCATCACCAACTTCGAAGGCAAGCGCCGCCAAATGCAGTTCATTGGCAAGCAAATGCGCCTGCTCAGCCCCGAAACCCTGCAAGCCGTGCGCGAGGCCCTGGACATCCAGCGCCTGGGCAGCGCCAAAGACACCCAAGCCCTGCACCTGGCCGAAGCCTGGCGCGACCGCCTGATCGCCGACGATGCCGCTGTGGCCGAATGGATCGCGCACCACCCACAAACCGACATCCAGCAGCTGCGCGCCCTGGTGCGCCAAGCCCGCAAGGACGCGGTGCCCGTGAGCAACGTGGCCGTGTCGCAAGGCCTGGCCCCGCGTCAAGGCCGTGCTTACCGCGAGCTGTTCAAGCTGGTGCGCAGCGTTCTGACCGGTGGCCAAAGCGATGAGGCCCCTGAAGAGGAGTCTGAAGATGAGTGAATCCCTGTTTGACCCGGTCAAGATCGGCATCGTGTCCATCAGCGACCGAGCCAGCACCGGTGTTTACGAAGACAAAGGCCTGCCCGCTCTGCAAGAGTGGCTCACCAAAGCCCTGCATAACCCCATCAGCTTCGAGCCGCGCCTGATCCCCGACGAAAAAGAGCGCATCAGCGCCACCTTGATCGAGTTGGTCAATGCCGGTTGCAGCTTGGTGCTGACCACCGGCGGCACAGGCCCCGCCCTGCGCGATGTGACGCCCGAAGCCACGCTGGCCGTGGCCGACAAGGAAATGCCCGGTTTTGGCGAGCAGATGCGCCAAATCAGCCTGAAATTTGTGCCCACCGCCATCCTGTCACGCCAGGTGGCGGTGATCCGGGGCCAGAGCCTGATCATCAACCTGCCCGGCCAGCCCAAATCGATTGCCGAGACCCTCGAAGGCCTGAAAGACGCCGATGGCAAAGCCGTGGTGCACGGCATTTTTGCGGCCGTGCCTTATTGCGTGGACTTGATCGGCGGCCCTTACATGGAAACCCGCGACGAGGTCTGTAAGGCGTTTCGCCCCAAGACCGCTATCCGCCCAGCCCGTTGAACACGGGCCCTGGCCCGCAGCGCCATCAAGAAGGCTTGTGCAGCAAAGCCACGGCACGGGCCTCGATGCTTTGGCCCATGCCCACAGGCCCCAGCTTTTCCGCCGTTTTGGCCTTCACGTTCACCTGATCCAGCGCTACGCCCAAAGCTTGGGCCACGCCCGCGTTGATGGCCGCCATGTACGGGGCCAGTTTAGGCGCTTGGGCCACGATGGTGCTGTCCACATTCACCAACTCCCAGCCTTGCGCCCGCACCCGGCGCATGGCTTCTTGCAACAAAACGGAAGAATTTGCGCCCTTGAACTGTGCATCCGTGTCCGGAAAGTGCCGTCCAATGTCGCCCAGGCCCGCTGCGCCCAGCACCGCATCGGTGATGGCATGCAGCAGCACATCGGCGTCTGAGTGGCCCAACAGGCCCGACATGTGGGGTATCTCCACCCCGCCCAAAATCAGCTGGCGCCCTGGCACCAGGGCATGCACGTCCCAGCCTTCTCCCACGCGGATGTTCATGTTCTGCCTTTCAAAACCGCTTCGGCAAACGCAAAGTCGGCTGGGTAAGTGACTTTCATATTCTGGGCCGAGCCGGGCACCAGGCGTGGCGAGAGGCCCAGGCGCTCCATGGCACTGGACTCGTCGGTGATGCCCTCAAAGCCGTTGGCGGCTGCATCTGCCAAGGCGGCATGCAAAGCACCGAGGCGAAACATTTGCGGTGTTTGTGCCAACCATTTGTCTTCGCGTGGCACCGTGCTGGCCACGCGGGCGGTCCGGCCGTCCGAGGTGTGCGCCTTGAGGGTGTCGGGCAGTGGCAAAGCCAAAAGGCCGCCCACCGGGTCATCCCGGCAAGACTCGACCAATCCCGATACCGCCTCGGGTGTGATCAGGCACCGCGCCGCGTCGTGCACCAGTACCCAATCTTGTGCGGCTAAACCCGCGTGCAACATGGCGCTCAGGCCGTTGAAAACGCTCTCGGCGCGGGTCGCGCCACCACAGGACACGCGCCTGAAATGCTCGGGCCAACCCGATGAGGGCCAGGCAAATTCATCGCCTGCTGACACCACCAGCCAGCCACTGGCCAGTTGTGGCACTTGCGCCAAAGCCTGCACGGTGTGCATGACCATGGGTTGCCCCACCACCATTTGGTACTGCTTGGGTTGCACCGTGCCCGCACGGCTGCCCGTGCCCGCACAAGGGATGAGGGCGTGAAAACGTGTCGAGGTGGTGCGGTCGGTCATACCTTGCCATTGTAGTTTTGTAGGTCGGCGGCTTCAGCCCCGCCATGGGCCGGTGGCGCGCAAACATTTGTCGGGGCTGAAGCCGCCGACCTACTGAACACTGTGGTTGACGTCACCCGTCCAGCAGCCCAACAGCCCCAAGCCCCTAAAATCAAGCCCATTCGATCACTTCATCACCCCCCTCCTTCCCGGCGGGGGGTGTTTTGCTTTTTTCATCGCCTTTGCCCATCGCCACCATGCAACTGCCCAGCCTCATCACCGGCAAACGATTCACCCTGCCACGCCCCGCCGGATCGGCCGATGCCGTGCTGCTGGCCCAGCTGGCCGAGCGCGAAAAAAAGGCGGGCAAGCTCACCGCCATCGTCACGGCCGACGCGGCCGACGCGCAACGCCTGATGGACGAGCTGGTGTTTTTTGCGCCTGGCCTGCGTTGTGTGATGTTCCCCGACTGGGAAACCCTGCCCTATGACACCTTCTCACCGCACCAAGACCTGATCTCTGAACGTCTTGCCACCCTGTGGCGCATCAAGCAGCGCAACCATGCCGAAAGTGCCGACGTGGTGCTGGTACCCGCCACGACCGCGCTGTATCGGCTGGCACCGCCGTCCTTTTTGGCGGGTTACACCTTTGAGTTCAAGGTCAAGCAAAAGCTCGACGAAGCCCAGCTCAAGGCCCAGCTCACGCTGGCGGGCTACTCGCATGTGAGCCAGGTGGTCAGCCCCGGCGAATACGCGGTGCGCGGCGGCTTGATTGATTTGTTCCCCATGGGCTCGTTGGTGCCTTACCGGGTGGATTTGTTCGACGACGAGATCGACAGCATTCGGACCTTTGACCCGGACAGCCAGCGCAGCCTCTACCCCGTGCCCGAGGTGCGCTTGTTGCCAGGGCGTGAGTTCCCGATGGACGAGGCGGCCCGTGCGCGCTTTCGCAGCCGCTGGCGCGAACTGCTCGAAGGCGACCCGACCAAAAGCTGCATTTACAAAGACATGGGCAACGGCGTGGCCACGGCGGGCATCGAGTACTACCTGCCGCTGTTCTTTGAAGAAACCGCCACCGTGTTTGACTACCTGGGTGCAGGTCAAGCGGACGCCGCCACCGTGGTGCTGCACGGCGATCTGGAACCCGCCTTCCAGCGCTTTTGGCAAGACACCAAAGACCGTTACCGCCTGGTGCAAGGCGACCCCGAGCGGCCGGTGCTGCCGCCCGATGCCCTGTTCTTGAGTGCCGAGCAGTTCTACACGCTGACCAACGGCCATGCGCAACTGGCACTGCGAACCGGCACGGCCGATGTGGCCGACAACACCCTCGCCCAGCCCTTGCCCGAACTGACGGTGGTGCGCGGAGCCGAAGACCCGCTGGCTCGGCTGCAAGCGCACATCCGCAGCAGCGCCAGCCGCGTGCTGATCCTGGCCGAAAGCGATGGCCGCCGCGAAAGCCTGCTCGACTTTGTGCGCTCCAGCGGCCTCACGCCCCCGGTGTTCGACAGCCTTGAAGATTTTTTGACCAGCGACGAAAAAGTCGGCATGGCCACCGCCGCTTTGGTCAGCGGTTTTCATTGGTTTGAGCAGGGCATTGACCTGGTCACCGAAACCGAACTCTTTGCCGCAGGGGCCACCACGCGCCGCCGCAAAAAGCAAGAGCAGGTCAGCGACGTTGAAGCGCTGATCAAAGACCTGAGCGAGCTGAACGTGGGCGACCCGGTGGTGCACAGCCAGCACGGCATCGGCCGCTACCGGGGCCTGGTCAACATGGACATGGGCCAAAAAAACGAAGACGGCACGCCCGCCCTGCAAGAGTTCTTGCACCTCGAATACGCGGGCGATGCCACGCTGTATGTGCCCGTGAGCCAACTGCAACTGATTGGCCGCTACACCGGCGTGAGCGCCGACGAAGCGCCGCTGCACAAGCTGGGCTCGGGTCAGTGGGAAAAAGCCAAACGCCGCGCCGCCGAGCAGGTGCGCGACTCGGCCGCCGAGTTGCTCAACATCTACGCCCGCCGCGCCGCACGCGAGGGCCACCCCTTCCGCTACAGCCCGCAAGACTACGAAACCTTTGCCAACGACTTTGGCTTTGAAGAAACCGCCGACCAAAAGGCCGCCATCCACTGCGTCATCCAAGACATGATCAGCCCCCGCCCCATGGACCGCTTGGTCTGCGGCGATGTGGGTTTTGGCAAGACCGAGGTCGCGTTGCGCGCCGCCTTTGTGGCCGTCACGGGTGGCAAGCAAGTGGCGATTTTGGCCCCCACCACGCTGCTGGCCGAGCAGCACTTCCAGACCCTGAAAGACCGTTTTGCCAAATGGCCCGTCAAAGTGGCCGAGGTCTCGCGCTTTCGCTCGGGCAAAGAAGTCACCGCCGCCCTCAAAGGCATTGCCGACGGCACAGTGGACATCGTGGTCGGCACCCACAAGCTGCTGAGCGAATCCACCAAGTTCCATGACCTGGGCCTGCTCATCATTGACGAGGAGCACCGCTTTGGCGTGCGCCACAAAGAGGCCATGAAGGCCCTGCGGGCCGAAGTCGACGTGCTCACGCTCACCGCCACGCCCATCCCGCGCACCATGGGCATGGCTTTGGAGGGCCTGCGCGATTTGAGCGTGATCGCCACCGCGCCCCAGCGCCGCCTGGCCATCAAGACCTTTGTGCGCAACGAGGGCACGGGCGTGATCCGCGAAGCGGTGCTGCGCGAACTCAAGCGCGGCGGCCAGTGCTACTTTTTGCACAACGAGGTCGACACCATCGAAAACCGTCGCCAAAAGCTCGAAGAAATCCTGCCCGAAGCCCGCATCGCTGTGGCCCACGGCCAGATGCCCGAGCGTGAACTGGAGCGTGTGATGCGCGACTTTGTGGCCCAGCGCTACAACATCTTGCTGTGTTCGACCATCATCGAGACCGGCATCGACGTGCCCACGGCCAACACCATCGTGATCTCTCGCGCCGACAAATTCGGCCTGGCCCAGTTGCACCAGCTGCGCGGGCGCGTGGGCCGATCGCACCACCAAGCCTATGCTTACTTGATGGTGCCCGAGATCGACGGCCTGACCAAACAAGCCGCCCAGCGGCTAGACGCGATCCAGCAAATGGAAGAATTGGGCAGCGGCTTTTACCTGGCCATGCACGACCTGGAGATCCGTGGCGCGGGCGAGGTGCTGGGCGAAAACCAGAGCGGCAACATGCTCGAAGTGGGCTTTCAGCTTTACAACGAAATGCTGTCCGAAGCCGTGCGCTGCTTGAAGTTGGGCAAGGAACCCGATTTGCTCAGCCCCCTGTCGGTCACGACCGACATCAACCTGCACGCCCCCGCCCTGCTGCCCAACGACTACTGCGGCGACGTGCACCTGCGGCTGAGCTTTTACAAAAAGCTGGCCACCGCCAAATCCAGCGACCAGATCGACGCCCTGCTCGAAGAGTTGGTCGACCGATTTGGCAAATTACCGCCGCAAGCGCAAACCCTGGTGGACGTGCACCGCCTGCGCGTACTGACCCAGCCTTATGGCGTGATCAAAGTCGACGCTGCCCCGGGCGTGATCCAGATCACCTTCAAGCCCAACCCACCGGTGGACCCCATGGCCATCATCGGCCTGATCCAGAAAAACAAACACATCAAGCTGGCGGGCAACGACAAAATCCGCATCGAACGCGAACTGCCCGACCCCAAGGCGCGGGCGCAGATGGTGCGGGATGTGTTGAGGAGTTTGGGGACACCGAAAACGGAGGCGGTGGTGGCCTGACCGAGTGACTTGCTGGGGCTCTGCTCAGCTCACTCACCATGAATACCTTGATTTGTACCGATATAAAGATACAATATGTCATATTTTGCACCTTTATATCGGCATGCCAAGAAGCACCAAAGCCATCCACCAACTCCCGCCTGCCACTTTAGGATCACTCCAAAAGCTGGGGGCAGACCTTGCTGTGTCCCGTTTGCGCAGGAAGGAATCACTGCGCACTTGGGCAAAGCGATTGGGCGTTAGCCTCTCCACGCTACAGCGCCTAGAAGCAGGTGACCCCTCCGTGAGCATCGGTGTGGTGGCAACTGCTTTGTGGCTGATCAACAGAGATGGTGCGCTGGGAAACTTGGCATCCCCAGAACATGACCTGGGCGCTCTTGAGTTGGATGTTCGACAAGCGGTGCAGCTTGGCCAAGCCCGTGCGCAGGCTTCAGCGGAAACCCGCTTGCATGCATCGGCTTCCAAAAACAGCACCAGCACCGGCAAGGACTGAAATGCGCTTGGATGACCTGTACCTTTGGTACCTTGCGGACCCCGAGCCTCGCTACGTGGGTGCGTTAAAACTGGTTGCATCTGGCAAAGGCGTCTCACTGCACTACGGCGCAGATTGGCTGGCCCATGGTTTTGCGCTCAGCGAAGACTTGCCCTTGGTAGACATGGAGTTCTCACCCCCTGGGCGACTGAGCACCCATGCGCCCCGCGCTGTTGGCGCTATAGACGATGCACGACCAGACCGTTGGGGTGAAAAAGTGATCCGGTTCATCGATCGACCCAAACGCACATCGTTGATGGAGATGCTGTATTACGCTGGTGACGATCGCTTCGGTGCATTGGGGGTCTCAACTTCCTCCAGCACCTACCTGCCCCGCCCTGGCGGTCCATTGCCTCGGTTGGCGCAAGCTCAAGAGCTCAGCGAGGTGGTGGCCAAGATTGAGGCCGGTGACGCCCTGACTGCGCTTGAAACCAAAATCATTGAAGGTGGCGGCAGCCCTTTAGGCGGCGCAAAGCCCAAGGCTTTGATCGACATCGCAGGCGAGCCATGGGTGATCAAATTCTTTAACAACGAATATGTGGACTCGCCGCTCATTGAGCACGCGACCATGACCTTGGCTGCTCAGGCTGGCATCTCCGTTGCCGAAACCCAAGTCATTCATCTCAAGGCGGCTAACGCCATTGCCATTCGCAGATTTGACCGCGTAGGCAGTCAGCGGATTCACAGCATCTCGGCGGGCACGGCCATCCGCGCAGCCACACCGTCCGGCACCGAGCCTGAAATGGGGTACCCACAACTCGCCCGAATCCTGCGCAGGGTCGGCGTGAGCCAAGGCGATGCCTACCTGATGGATGCGCAAGAATTGTTTCGCCGAATGGTGTTTAACATTTTGATGGACAACACCGATGACCATGAAAAGAACCACTCACTCTTGGTGGTCGACCCTTATGCCAATGGCCGACTTAGACTTGCGCCGGCCTATGACGTCCTGCCCACCAACTCTGGCCAAGGCTATCAAGAATTCATCTGCGGCGCACGAGGACAAGAGTCCAGCCTGGCCAACGCCATGTCCCAGTGTGACGCCTTTGGTCTTGAACCAGCACAAGCGGCCTCACAAGTGCTGGCAGTCATCCTCGTGGTCAACACCTGGCGCACGCACTTTGCATCTCATGGCGTATCCATCAGCGACTTGGACAATTTGGCCGAAAAGCTTGACGGTGAAGATTTGCTAAACCAGCGACAGAACTTTGATGCCCACCAGTACCAAGGTGCCGCGCCCAAAAGAAAACCGATAAGCCCATTTCGTCGAGCTTGATCAAAAAAATTAATGCTCCCCCTCGATGGACTACGCCGTGCCTTCTAGTGCCTGACCGAATGGATTGAAGTGCCCGTGGGTGTGGTAGCCTAAATCAAAGGCCACAAACCCAGCGCCACCGCTGAAAAGCATCACACCGTTCGGCCACTGGAACTGCTGGCGCTGCACCACGAACGCATAGAGGCGTGGGAGCTTGGAGCAGGCTGGGATTGTGTTTAACCCGAAGGCCGAGCCGGGTAAGCTGCGCGCTGTTCTCTAGCTGATTTTTTAGAATCAGGGCGATTTGGTTGGAACAAGTACAGGCCGGCTGGCAGAGCGCTACGGGGTAACGTGACGCCAAAAGATGCCCCCCAGTGTTCCCGACAGCCTCTACTCATCAATGCGGATTGACCCTCCAAATTTCCAGCGGTAAACCTCTGCATTTCTTTTGACTTCAATTTTATCGGAGAGATATGAAAATCCAATTTACGAAGGCAGCATTCCTAATTTTTTTCGCTCTGCTATTGACTGGTTGTCTTGCGGTAGGACAAAAAATTGCGGTCACCGAATTGCACAACAAAAAAACGGTCAACATCAGCGCTGATATACATGTAGCAAAAACCGGAAAATCTTCAACAGTAATACTCCTCCATGGGTGCGGTGGCCCTGAATATCCGCACATGAAAGAATGGATAAATAATTTAAACAACTGGGGTTATAACGCTGTGGTTCCCAATGTCATTCAGGCACGCGGGGCATCTCAAATCTGTGACAAACCAACTCAAGTGGTGACTGCCGAGCAAGGCTCGGTCGATGCATACGAAATAGCGAAATGGATTAAGAAACAAGATTGGGCAACTGATAAGGTCGCCATAATTGGATTTAGTTTCGGAGCATGGGCAACGCTTCACGCCGCGGAGGCTGGGTACGCACAGAGAAATTTTTCGCAAGCGCCTTTTTCCGCAGGTATTGCATTTTATCCTTTCTGTAATACAGCCCTACTGTTTGGGCGTAAATCCGCCATGCCTCTTCAGATTCATATCGGATCGGCTGACGAGTGGACACCTCCTAATTTGTGTCGCGATTTGGTGAAAAACTGGAGTATGGAAAACGAATATTATGAATATGAAGGTGCATATCATGGGTTTGATATGCTTGGCGTTAACCAGTACTCCTTTCCTGATTTAAGGGGCAAGCGGCACTGGTTAATATACGACCAGCAGGCGACAAAAAATTCCCGCATCCGAACAAAAGCATTTCTAGATAAAGCATTTAAATAAAATACAACTGCGAGTGCTCAGCAATTTACCGTAACCTAACCAGCTACTAATCACCGCTGGCAAAAATTCGGACACTTTCACCGGCAGGCTGGGACGCCTAAATGAAGGGCACTTGAAGGGCGGTGCAAATGGAAAAACTGGCTGCAAATGCTGCTCAGCGGTACGGGGAGTTTAAGGAGTGGAAACCGTTTGAAGCCGGTTTGCTGTTAACGGGTTTCAAGCTGCGTCCCCGTGGCCTAAAGGCAGGCTAATTTTTTTCTCTCGCAATGCAAAGTACCCAGCATCGCGGACTGTATATAGTCTGGAACAGAGCAAAATCGGCATAGGGGGGCCGCAATTATTGCAGCCGCCCCTGCCACACCACCGGGCATGCGGGTCCGCACCCGGCGGTTCGAGAGCTTGAGGTCATGACAGCCTTGGCACTCCCAACCCATCAAAGTACGCAATCGTCAGCACCGTCTTGAGCAACCGGTCGCTGTTGCGCCACCAGCGACGGCTGTTGCCCGCCACTTGCAATGCCACGTTTTCCTTCGCCCCCAGCGCCTTGATTTCCCGGTAGATCGTCCGAGGCCATTTCCACTGCTTGAGTTGGATCGCTCGTAATCGGTGGCGCAGCCACTTGTCCAGCTCTCGCCAAACTTTGGGCGTTTGCGCCATACCGAAGTAAGCCTTCCAGCCCAACATGTAGGGTCGCAACTTTTCCACCACTTGTGCCATACTGCGCCCGCCCGAGCGGCGCGTGAGTTGCCGGATGCGAGCTTTGAAGTTGTCCAGTGCCTTGTAGGCCACCGCACATTTGACTTCTTTGCCCTTGGCCACCCACAACTCGTAGCCCAGAAACTTGCGCCCGAAGGCGCTGGCCACCGCGCTCTTGGCTTCGTTGATCTGAAGCTTCAAGCCTGTGTACAGTTTTCTGAGGTAGCACATCACCCGCTCGCCAGCCTTGATGCTGCCCACGTAGACGTTGCAGTCGTCAGCGTAGCGCGCGAAGCTGTAGCCCCGCACCTGCAGCGCCTTGTCCACTTCGTCCAGCAGCACGTTGGCCAGCAGGGGCGATAGTGGCCCGCCTTGCGGCGTGCCCAGATGACGATCAACCACCACCCCGCCATCCATGATCCCTGCGTTCAGGTACGCCCGTATCAGCCGGATCACTCCAACGTCATCGATGCGTTTGCACAGCCTGTCGATCAGGATGTCGTGGTTGACCCGGTCAAAGAACTTGGCCAGGTCCACGTCCACCACCACGCGTTTGCCCGATTGGACGTACGCCCGTGCGGCCTTGACCGCATCGTGTGCACGCCTGCCCGGTCGAAACCCGTGGCTGTGTTCGCTGAACGTGGGGTCGATCAGCGGTTGCAGCACCTGTAAAAGGGCCTGCTGAATCAGTCGATCTGTCACCGTCGGGATGCCCAGCTCACGCTGGCTACCGTCCGGTTTGGGAATCAATACCTTGCGTACCGGACTGGGCCGGTAGCTTCCCGCCAGCAGTGCTTGGCAGATTTCTGGCCAGCTCGTGCGCAGCACATGGGCGGTTTGCTCAATGTTGAGCCCATCCACCCCGGCCGCGCCCTTGTTGGCCTTGACCCGCTTCCATGCCGCCTGCAGGTTCTGTCTCGTCAGCGCCGCCTCCAGCAGACCACCAGTGCCTGCCAGCTGCTTTGCCGACCCTGTGCGCGGGTGCTCAAGAGGCGGGCCGCAGGCTTCGTCGCTGGCAAGATCGCTCGCGGCTTCACCGCTTGCTACGCTTGCCCGCCCGGGTTGCCCCAGCATCTGACGCATGGCCTTAGACATCCTCTTGTCCTCGCTCACTTACTCTCGTTCGGTCCTTCGCTCTTGCCTTGTGGCCTCAGCGGCCCCAGCTCGCAGCTACTACGACCTCTGCTGACTTCTCGCTCCGGCAATGCCGTCTTCCTTTCAGAAACAAGGCGAGATCTCCCCAGGTAAGGGTCGCA
>CAMDFT010000068.1 GCA_945897795.1 Limnohabitans sp. Rim8
CGGTCGCGCAGGTCGATGAAGATCACACCGCCGTGGTCACGGCGGCGGTTGACCCAGCCGCACAGGCTCACGGCTTGACCGGTCAGGGCTTCGGTCACCAGACCGCAATAGTGGGAACGCATGGACATGTTGTGGGACTTTCAGGATTCTCAGGAACAGGATTCGGGAAAAGGCGTCAGCCCAACTGGGGCTGAGTTGCAGGTGGCTTGGGGACAGGGGTGCCGGGCACGACCACGCCCATCGAGATGATGTACTTCAAAGCATCGTCAACGCTCATATCCAATTCGATCACTTCGGCTTTGGGCATCATCAAAAAGAAGCCAGACGTCGGGTTGGGCGTGGTGGGCACATAAACGCTGACCAAGGGTTGATCGAAGTGGCTCGCCACTTCACCTTCGGGTGTTCCCGTGAGGAAGGCGATGGTCCAAGAACCATGCCGCGGATACTGCACCAGCAAGGCCTTCGAGAAGGCATGGCCACTGCCCGAAAACAAGGTGTCGGCCACCTGCTTGACGCTGGTGTAGATACTGCGCACCACGGGAATGCGGTTCATCAGGCCGTGCCATTTGCGCAGTGACCACTGGCCAAACATGTTGGCCACAAATACGCCGGTGGCGAAGATCACCAAGGCCACGATGGCCACGCCCAAACCGGGCACGCTGCGCAGGTATTCGGCACTGGCGTGCACGCCGGGAATCAGCGTATCGGCAGCATGCAGCACGACCAGGAAAATGGCGTCGAGCATGCCCACCAACCACATGAGCACCCACACCGTGATGCCCATGGGCAGCCACACCAGCAAGCCGGTGATGAAGTACTGTTTGAAGCTGCGTTTTTTCATGGGGAGGGTCAGTCGGTGAGGTCAGGGCTCAAAAAAATCAATGGCAGGCGCAAGAGGCCGCACAGGCCCCGGCACTGCTGGAGGTGGTCGAGGTCGAGGGCGACGCCGCGTCACCGCCCGTAGAGACGGCAGGTGCAGGTGCTGCAGGTGATGCCACAGCGTCGGCAGCAGCGGGCACCGCAGGGGCTGCAGTGCCGCCACCTTTGAAATCGGTGGCGTACCAACCCGTGCCTTTGAGTTGAAAGCCTGGCGCTGTCAGCTGTTTGTTGAATTTGGGCGCACCGCAAACAGGGCAATCGGTCAGCGTGGCGTCGCTCATTTTTTGCAGAACATCCTTGGCATGGCCGCAGGCGTCGCATTTGTAGGCGTAAATGGGCATGTGAAGAGCCTTTGAAGGTGATGCAAGAAAACCTTCAATTATAGGCTTGGCATGGCCATTCAAGGCCTGGCCAATTCTCGCTGCCAGCGCTCGAATGTGAATCGGCTGTGGCGAATCAATGGCCAGGAGGGGCTTTATCGGCGTGACCCAAAGCGCTGGCCATGGACTGTCCCCGATTCACAATCAGCGTCGGGGCGAGAGAACCCAGCAGCATGCCGGCAAAGGAAGCGGCCAAGCCCAGCAAGTTGGCGGGCACCAGGGTCTCGGGTGCCAGGAAGTTGAACGCCAGCCAAGTGCCCACACCCAGCACCACCGAGCACAAAGCACCTTGGGTATTGGCGCGCCGCCAAAAAGCGCCCGCCACCAGCGGCACAAAGGCGCCGGTCAGGGTGACGTTGTAGGCGTTTTGCACCATCTCATACATGGTGCTGGTGCTGTTCATGGCGAACAATAAGGCGCAAGCCGTGAAGGCGACCAAAATGACGCGCAAGAGCAGCAAGAACTGGCGGTCGCTCATGTGCGGCACAAAAGGCTTGAGCACGTTCTCGGTGAAAGTGGCCGTGGGGGCCAACAAAGCGCCGCTGGCGGTTGACAAAATGGCCGAGAGCAAAGCGCCAAAGAACAAAATTTGCGCCCACATGGGCATTTTGCCCAGCACCAGATCGGGCAAGATGCGCTGGATGGTGCGGGCGTCTTCCGACTCGAACAAGGCCTTGAGTTCGGGGTGGGCGATCAGCGCGGCGTAAGCGATGTACAGGGGGATGAAGGCGATCACAAAGTACATCAAGGCCCCGATGACGGTGCCGCGCACAGCGGTTTTTTCGTCCTTGGCACTGGTCATGCGCTGAAACACATCCTGCTGCGGGATGGAGCCAAACGCAAACGCAAAGAAAGCCCCGGCCATGGCCCACCAGGCGGCGGCATCCATGTCAGCGGGAAACATGTCGAACTTGCCATCGGCTGCGGCTTGGGCAATGACTTTGTCAAAGCCGCCCGCATTACCGCCCACCAGTAAAGCCACCGAAATCAGGCCCACCACGATCACCACGGTCTGGAACAAATCGGTGAAAGCCACCGACCACATGCCGCCAAACACGGTGTAGAACAGCACCACGGCCGCACCCATCATGATGGCGTGGTTCAGGTCAATGGCCCCGGAAGACAGCACATGGATAACCAGGCCCAGTGCCGTCAATTGCGCCGAGGTCCAGCCCAAATAAGACAGAACAATCGCCACACTGGTCAGCACTTCCACCGACTTGCCGTAGCGCACTTTGTAAAAGTCACCGATGGTCAGCAGGTTCAGGCGGTAAAACAACTTGGCGAACAACAAAGCCGCCAGCACCAGGCAGACGGTGGCACCAAACGGGTCACCGGGAATGCCGTTCAGGCCGTCTTTGGCAAAGGTGGCCGACACCGACAAGACCGTCTCTGCCCCGAACCAGGTGGCGAACACTGTGGCCACGTTCATGTAAAGCGGCAAACTGCGTCCAGCCACCAAATAGTCCTTGGCCCCGTGAACCCGGCGCGCAGCCCACAAGCCAATGCCGATGGTCACGGCCAAATAAGCGATCACAAAAGTCAGTAACACCTTCGTACCCTCCATAAATGGGACTTACAAGAACAGGTGCAGGCGCATGCCCACCTGCAAAACCAATAAGGAGACCACAAAGCCAAGGCCTGCGTAAATCAGGGTTTGCAGCAACTTGTTGGTTCGGCGTTGCTCGGTTAACAACTGCTCGATCTGCCGCGTGTCGTTTTTCTGCGGCTGCTGCAAATAGCCGTGCAGCAAGCGAGGCAACTGCGGCAGCAGTTTGGCGTAGAGCGGGGCCTGCGCCTTGAGTTCTTCCCACAGCTTTTTGGGACCGATTTGCGCCAGCATCCATTTTTCAAGGAAAGGCTTGGCTGTGCTCCACAGGTCCAGCTCGGGGTCCAAATCGCGACCGAGGCCCTCGATGTTGAGCAGAGTTTTTTGGAGTAGCACCAGCTGCGGCTGGATCTCGACCTGAAAGCGGCGCGAGGTCTGGAACAGACGCATCAGCACCATGCCCAGCGAAATTTCCTTCAGCGGGCGGTCAAAGTAAGGTTCGCAGACGGCGCGGATGGCCGACTCCAGCTCATCCACCCGCGTCTCGGGCGGCACCCAGCCGGACTCGATGTGCAGTTCGGCCACGCGCTTGTAGTCACGGCGAAAAAACGCGGTGAAGTTTTGCGCCAGGTATTCCTTGTCGTACTCGGTGAGCGTGCCCACGATGCCGAAGTCCAGCGAGATGTAGCGGCCGAAGGTCTCAGGGGCCAAGCTGACCTGGATGTTGCCGGGGTGCATGTCGGCGTGGAAAAAGCCATCGCGAAACACCTGAGTGAAAAACAAGGTCACGCCATCGCGGGCCAATTTGGGGATGTCCACGCCCGCTGCACGCAAACGGTCCACCTGGCTGATGGGCACGCCATGCATGCGCTCCATAACGATGACCTCGGGGTGGCAAAAATCCCAGATCATCTCGGGGATCAGCACCAGATCAAGCCCTTGCATGTTCCGGCGCAACTGCGCAGCGTTGGCCGCTTCGCGCACCAGGTCCAGCTCGTCGTGCAGGTATTTGTCAAATTCCGCCACCACCTCGCGAGGCTTGAGGCGTTTGCCATCAGCGCTCAGGCTCTCCACCCAGCCGGCCATCATGCGCATGAGGCTCAGGTCTTTGTCGATCACGGGCAGCATGCCTGGGCGCAAGACCTTGATCGCCACCTCGCGCACCACGCCTCCTTTGCCGCGCAAAGTGGCAAAGTGCACTTGCGCGATCGAAGCACTGGCCACAGGCTCGCGCTCAAAAGTTTCGAAAATGTCATCCACCTTGCGGTTGAAAGCCCGCTCGATAGAGGCCACCGCGATGGCCGAGCTGAAAGGCGGCACCCGGTCTTGCAGCTTGGCCAACTCCTCCGCGATATCGGGCGCCAGCAAGTCACGGCGCGTGGACAACACCTGGCCAAATTTCACAAAAATCGGACCCAGGCGCTCAAGCGCTTCACGCAGACGCACCGCCCGGGGCGAACGCAAGTCACGGCCTACCGAGAGCACGCGGGCCAACAGGCGGATCCAGGGTTTTTGAAAGCTCGACAGCACCAACTCGTCGAGGCCGTAGCGCAAGACGATGAAAACGATGAAAGCGCCTCGCCCGAAACGGCCCCAGCGCTTCATGCTGCGCTGCCCGTGCGCAGCCCGGTGCCAGGGCGCTGGGCAACAAAACTGCGCAAAGCAGCCATGGCCTGACGCGCGGCTTGAGCCAGGGTGTGGGCTGGGGCGTCGCCGATCAAGCGGGCCAGATCCTCTTCGGCATCCCAGCGCACATGGTCGATCAACCAGTTGACCTCGGCAGCCAGTTGCACATCGCCTTCAATGCGGACTTTGGGTTTGTCACCCCGGGCCAAAGCGGAGGCGAGTGAGACAGGAGATTCTTCGGTCACCGTGAGGCGCAGGTCAAAGCCTTCAAAGCGGCCTCGCTCCAGCAAACCTGCAGGTGTTGGCGTCAGTTGCAGTTGTATGCGGTCCCAGACCAGCTCGATGCGTTGCCCTTTTTGGCGGGCCAATCGGGCCATGGCCTCAGGCTCGCTCATCAGCACATGGTTGAGGAACAAAACAAGGCGGTTGACGCTCTCGTCCACCACCCAAGCCGGAGGCTGGAAGTTGGCCGCAAAGCGGTTGACCACATCGGGGAGAGCCTGAGCGGCCCATGAAAAAGGGGACTGTGTTGCCATAGTCCCCGATTATTCCCGAAAGTACAGGCCACCCCCTAGGGGGCGGGCTTTATTGCAGCGCTTGCACGCCAGCCACCAACCAGCCACCACCTTGCTTGGCTTTGCTCATGTTCCAGACTTCGCGGAATGGGCTGGGGCCGGAAGCGGCGTCTTCGCGGATCATGCCGTTGAACTCGACGCTGGCCAGGTAGGCATCGGCCTGCTCCTCAATCCCCAAAAGCTGCGCCTCGAGCATGACCACTTCGGTCTTGTTGGGCTGACCGGGGAACTGCACTTCGCGCTCAGACAACTGGTTGCGGATTTCCAGCACCATGGTATCGGTCATCATGGAACGCAGGGCGCTGATGTCCGAACGGTCCCAGGCGTCTTGCAAAGTCACGAAATTGCGCTTGGCGGCCGTCAAGAAGTTGTCGACGTCAAAGCCAGCGGGGATGCCCCAGGTCTGCGAACCACCCAGGCCAGAGCCAATGCCCGAACCGATCATGGAGCCGGTCGATGATGCAGCAACTGAACTGTCAAAACGGGTATTTTGACCTTCCCATGGCCGGGCCGAAGCGTCGTTGCCCACGTTTTGGGGACTGTATTGTTTGTAGGCGGCAGGGTTTTCAGCCGAGGCGCCTGCGCCTTGGTAAGCCAGACCTCCGTTACCCGTTGTCTGCGCAGCACCCCCTCGGCGGGCCCGCAAAATCATGCCAATCACGGCGATGACGGCGACGCCAATCAACAAAGCCATCAAGATGTTGCCAAAGGCTTCACCCATACCGAGAGAGCTGGCCAACCATGCCAAACCCAGGCCAGCAGCCAAGCCACCCAACATCGCGCCCCATGGGCGCTTGGGTGCGGCCGCGGCAGGCGCAGCACCGGGTTTGGCGGCGTTGGCAGGTGCCGCGTTTTGCGCAGGTGCAGCCGGTGTTTGGGGCGCGGCGTCGCGCTTGGTCACTTGGTTGGATTGCTGTCCGACAGACTTGCCGCCACCCATGCGGCGTGCAGCCTCGGCGTTCAGACTGCCCAAGGCCATCACGCCAGCGAGCATCAGGGTCACAAGTTTGCTGTTCATGGTGTCTCCATCTCAGTAAATTCAGTTTTCGGGCGTCAACATTTGATGCCCATGTGCAAGGCTACCACCCCCGCCGACAAGTTGTGAAAATCCACATGCCCAAATCCGGCATTTTTCATAAGGGTTTTCAGATCTTCCTGGCCAGGGTGCATCCGGATCGATTCGGCCAGGTAACGGTAACTGTCAGCGTCGCCCGCCACCAGCTTGCCCAAATTGGGCAAGATCTTGAAGCTGTACCAGTCGTAGGCTTTTTCAAGCGGCTTGGCCACCTTGGAAAACTCCAGCACCAGCAATTTGCCGCCGGGCTTGAGCACGCGGCACATTTCCTTGAGCGCGACATCCTTGTGTGTCATGTTGCGCAGGCCAAAGGCCACGCTGACCACGTTGAAGTGGCCATCTGGAAAGGGCAGCTTCTCGGCATCGCACACCAGCGTGGGCAAGGCCAAGCCTTGGTCGACCAGGCGGTCACGCCCAGTGGAGAGCATGGCTTCGTTGATGTCGGTGTGCACCACGCGGCCTGTGGCGCCCACTTTTTTGGCAAAGGCCATGGACAAATCGCCCGTGCCACCCGCAATGTCCAGCACTTGGTCGCCCTCTTTGAGGTTGGCCACCTGCACGGTGTAAGCCTTCCAGACGCGGTGCAGACCCATGGACATCAGGTCGTTCATCACATCGTATTTGGACGCGACCGAGTCGAACACGCCGCGCACGTGCTTGGCTTTTTCGGTCTCGTCGACGGTTTTGAAACCAAAGTGGGTGCTGCTCATGCCCGTGCCTTCAATGCTTGTGACCGCAACTGCCGCCTGCCGAGGCTTCGATCATGGGCGCATCCCGGCTCATGCCGGCGGCTTGCAGGCGGTCTTCATACTGTTTCCAGAGAGCGGCTTCTTGGTCGCCCAAAAAGTACAGGTATTCCCAGGTGAACAGGCCCGACTCGTGCCCATCCGTGAAGGTGGGTTTCACGGCGTAATTGCCCACAGGCTCGATTTCGGCAATGCCGACCTCGCGCTTGCCGGTTTGCAACACTTCCTGGCCGGGGCCATGGCCTTGCACTTCGGCCGAGGGCGAGTACACGCGCATCAACTCGAACGGGATGCGGAACTGAGCACCGTCAGAAAACCCGATTTCCAGCACCCGGGTCTGACCGTGCAGGGTCAGCGACTCGGGGTGGGGCATGTCTTTTTTCAATCCGGCCATCTTGTTCTTTCAGGGGGTTAAACCAGCACGCGCTCGATGCCGCCGGCATTGGCGGCACTGACGTACTCGGGCATCCACGCTTCACCCAGGATGTGTTTGGCCATCTCGACCACGATGTAGTCAGCTTCGAGCAGGCCGTTTTTCATGTCATCGCCAAAGCGCGACAAGCCTTGCAGGCAGCTGGGGCAGCTGGTCAAAATCTTCACATTCGCCTGGGGGGCCAGCGCACCGCTGCTGCGCAGGGCGGCCTCGCCCTTGAGCAGCTCTTCTTCCTTGCGAAAGCGCACTTGGGTCGAAATGTCCGGGCGCGACACGCCCAAAGTGCCCGACTCGCCGCAGCAGCGTTTGCTCTCGATCACGTTGTCACCCATCAAGGCCTTCACGGTCTTCATGGGCTCTTGCAGCTTCATGGGCGTGTGGCAAGGGTCGTGGTAAAGGTAGACCCCGCCCGCGTCCAGCTTCATGCCTTTTTCCAGCAAGAACTCGTGGATGTCAATGATGCGGCAGCCAGGGAAGATTTTGTCGAACTCATAGCCCTGCAGCTGGTCATAACAGGTGCCGCAACTGACCACCACCGTTTTGATGTCAAGGTAGTTGAGCGTGTTGGCCACGCGGTGGAACAGCACCCGGTTGTCGGTGATGATTTTTTCAGCCTTGTCAAACTGGCCCGAGCCCTTTTGCGGGTAACCGCAGCACAGGTAACCCGGTGGCAACACGGTTTGCACACCCACATGCCAGAGCATGGCTTGTGTGGCCAGGCCCACTTGGCTGAACAGGCGCTCGGAGCCACAACCGGGGAAGTAAAACACCGCCTCAGTCTCCGACGTGGTGGTCTGGGGGTTGCGAATGATCGGCACGTAATCGTTGTCTTCGATGTCGAGCAACGCACGCGCTGTCTTTTTGGGCAAATTGCCCGGCATCTTCTTGTTGATGAAGTGAATCACCTGCTCTTTGATGGGCGCCGTGCCCACCGAAGCGGGCGGTGCGCTGGTTTGCTTGCGGGCCACGCCTTTGAGCAAGCCAGCCACGAAGCGCTGCGCTCGCATCCCCACATCGACCATGGCCAAGCGCGCGAGCTTAATGGTTTCGGGGTTGGTGGCGTTCAGCATGAACATGGCCGCTGCATTACCGGGACGGAAGGTCTTTTGCCCCATCTTGCGCAGCAAGTTGCGCATGTTCATCGACACCTCGCCAAAGTCGATGTTCACAGGGCAAGGCGACAGACACTTGTGGCACACGGTGCAGTGGTCGGCCACGTCTTCAAACTCTTGCCAGTGCTTGATGGAGATACCGCGGCGGGTTTGCTCTTCGTAAAGGAAAGCCTCAACCAACAAAGAGGTGGCCAGAATTTTGTTGCGCGGGCTGTAGAGCAAATTGGCGCGCGGCACATGCGTGGCACATACGGGTTTGCACTTGCCGCAGCGCAGGCAGTCTTTCACGCTGGCCGCAATGGCGCCAATGTCTGACTGCTGCATGATCAGCGATTCGTGGCCCATCAGGCCAAAGCTGGGGGTGTAAGCGTGGGTCAGGTCGGCGGCGTGCACATCGTCGCCCAAGCCCGTCAGGGCCGCGCCGCGCAGCAGCTTGCCTTTGTTGAAGCGCCCTTCGGGGTCCACCTTGACTTTATAGGCGGTGAAGTTGGCCAGCTCGGCATCGGTCAAGAACTCCAGCTTGGTGATGCCAATGCCGTGCTCGCCCGAAATCACGCCGTCGAGGCTGCGGGCCAGCACCATGATGCGGGCCACGGCTTCGTGCGCGGTTTGCAGCATCTCGTAGTTGTCGGAGTTGACCGGAATGTTGGTGTGCACATTGCCGTCACCGGCGTGCATGTGCAGCGCCACCCACACGCGGCCCTTGAGCACGCGCTGGTGGATGGCAATGACCTCGTTCAGGATCGGCAGGAAAGCCGAGCCCGAAAAGATGTTTTGGAAAGCCGGGCGGATTTGCGTCTTCCAGCTGGCGCGCAAAGTGTGTTCTTGCAGCTGGGGGAACAGCTCATCGACTTGCGTGAGCCAGCCTTGCCACTGCGCCTGCACATCGCGCACCACCGTCAAGGCTTGCGCCACGCGGTCTTCCAGCAACTCGGCCGACGGAATGTCGTTGGCGTCGTCTTGTTTGCCCAACGGCAGATTGCCCCGCTCCAAAAAGGCTTCGATTTCGCGGCACAGTTTGAGCTTGTTGCGCAAGCTCAGTTCAATGTTGATGCGCTCGATGCCATCGGTGTACTCGGCCATGCGCGGCAACGGAATCACCACATCCTCGTTGACCTTGAAGGCGTTGGTGTGGCGCGAGATGGCCGCAGTTTTCTTGCGGTCCAGCCAAAACTTTTTGCGCGCTTCGGGGCTGATGGCGATGAAGCCTTCGCCGCTGCGCGAATTGGCGATGCGCACGATCTCGGACGTGGCCTTGGCCACGTCGTCGGCGTTGTCACCGGCGATGTCGCCGATCAGCACCATCTTGGGGAAACCGCCGCGCTTGGACTTGGTGGAATAGCCCACCGCCCGCAAATAGCGGTCGTCCAAGTGCTCCAGACCCGCCATGACGGTGCCGGTGCGCTTTTGCTCGGCAAACATGAAGTCTTTGATCTCGACGATGCTGGGCACCGCCTCGCGGGCATGGCCAAAGAACTCCATGCACACCGTGCGGGTGTGGGTGGGCATGCGGTGCATGACCCAGCGGGCGCTGGTGATCAGGCCGTCGCAGCCTTCTTTTTGCACACCCGGCAAGCCCGAGAGGAATTTGTCGGTCACGTCCTTTCCCAAGCCTTCCTTGCGGAAAGATTTGCCAGGGATGACCAGAGTTTCGGTGCGGATCGGGGTTTTGCCGTCGGCTTTAAAATAGCGCAACTCAAACGTGGCGACTTCGGCGTCGTGGATCTTGCCCATGTTGTGGTCCATGCGCACCACGTCCAGCCATTCGGCATCGGGGGTGACCATGCGCCAGCTGGCCAGGTTGTCCAGAGCCGTGCCCCAGAGCACCGCCTTTTTGCCGCCCGCGTTCATGGCGATGTTGCCGCCAATGCAGCTGGCTTCGGCAGAGGTCGGGTCGACGGCGAATACAAAACCACCGCGCTCGGCCGCATCGGCCACTCGCTGGGTGACCACCCCGGCTTCGGTCCAAATGGTGGGAATCGGGTGGGCCACGCCGGGCAGGTCGAACATCTCGACCTCGGTCATGGCTTCGAGTTTTTCGGTGTTCATCACCGCGCTCTTCCAGGTCAATGGAATAGCGCCACCGGTGTAGCCCGTACCGCCGCCCCGGGGCACGATGGTCAGGCCAAGGTCGATACAGCCCTTTACCAGACCCGCCATTTCTTCTTCGGTGTCGGGCGTGAGCACCACAAAGGGGTATTCCACGCGCCAATCGGTGGCGTCGGTCACATGGCTCACGCGGGAGAGGCCGTCGAACTTGATGTTGTCTTTGGCCGTCAAGCGGCCCAAGGTCTTTTGCACCTGGCTGCGCAGCTTGGCCATGCGGCCAAAGCGCTCATTGAACTGCGTCACGGCCTGGGTGGCCATGGCCAGCAATTGGCCGACCAGGGCGTCGCGGGCGGCGTCCACACTTGGGGTGCGGCGCTTTTGCACCTCGCCCAGGCGGTGCTGCAAGGCCTCGACCAGCAGTTTTCGGCGGGCGGGGTTGTCCAGCAGGTCGTCTTGCAAATAAGGGTTGCGCTCGACCACCCAAATGTCGCCCAGCACTTCGTACAACATCCGAGCAGAGCGGCCCGTGCCGCGCTCCTGGCGCAACTGGTTCAGCAGGTCCCAAGCGGAATCGCCCAGCAAGCGCAGCACGATTTCGCGGTCTGAAAAGCTGGTGTAGTTGTAAGGAATCTCGCGCAAGCGCGGCGCATCGGCGTCGGCTTGCATCAAATGTTGGAGCGTGGTGGGTGCATTCATGGGTGTGGCGCAGTCAAAGGCGTCGCTGAAGACGCTGTCAGCCAGACCCGAAAAGGTATCAAAGCGGCTGAGAGTGAATGTTACCGCAGTGATACAAACACGCGCCGGGGGTGGGGGCACCTGTCACAGAGGGGTCCGGACTCATGGAAAGCCCGGATTGTCACAATATTTTCATGCCGTTTTAATACTTCTGTCATCTTCAAAAGGCACAGTACGTGTGATTTTATGATCATTTGACAGCTCGTTTTGCACGTTCATTGCCACTTTTACAGGAACCACCATGAAACTCAAACTCACTCTGACCGCCCTGACTCTGGGTCTGGCCAGCTTGTCCGCCCAGGCCCAAACCGAAGTCCAGTGGTGGCACTCCATGGGCGGCGCCCTAGGCGAGTGGGTCAACGACTTGGCCAAAGACTTCAACAGCAGCCAAAAAGATTACAAAATCGTGCCCACCTTCAAGGGCAGCTATGACGAGTCCATGACCGCCGCAATCGCCGCCTTCCGTGCAGGCAATGCGCCGCACATCCTGCAGGTGTTCGAAGTAGGCACCGCCACCATGATGGCCAGCAAGGGCGCCATCGTGCCCGTGGGCGAAGTCATGAAAAAAGCCGGGGTCACCTTTGACGCCAATGCCTACGTGCCTGCTGTGGCGGGTTATTACACCGCCCCCAATGGCCAGATGTTGAGCTTCCCGTTCAACAGCTCGACCACCGTGTTCCATTACAACAAGGACGCCTTCAAGGCCGCCGGTCTGGACCCCGAGAACCCACCCAAAACCTGGCCTGAAGTGGCGCTGGCTGCTGGCAAGCTCAAAGCCTCGGGCCACAAGTGCCCCTTCACCACCAGCTGGGTGAGCTGGACGCAGCTCGAAAGCTTTTCGGCCTGGCACAACACCGAATTCGCCACCAAGGGCAACGGCATGCGCGGCATCGACGCCCGCCTGAACTTCAACAGCCCCTTGCATGTGCGCCACATCGAGAACCTGGCCAACATGTCCAAAACCGGTTTGTTCGTCTACAAGGGTCGGGGCAACGCGGCCGATGCGGTGTTTGTGTCGGGCGAGTGCGCCATGACCACCGGCTCGTCTGCGCTGTACGGCAACATCAAGCGCAACTCCAAATTCGCGTCGGGCATCTCCGCCCTGCCTTACTACCCTGATGTGACGGGCGCGCCCCAGAACACCGTTATTGGCGGCGCCAGCCTGTGGGTCATGTCGGGCAAGAAGGACAACGAATACAAGGGCGTGGCCCAGTTCTTCGCCCACCTGTCCAAAGCGGAAGAGGCGGCCAAGAGCCACCAACGCACAGGCTACCTGCCTCTGACCAAGGCTTCGTATGAGATGACCGAGAAATCGGGCTTCTACAAGCAAAACCCTGGCACCGACGTGTCCGTGGAGCAGATGATCCGCAAGACCACTGAAAAGTCACGCGGCATCCGCTTGGGCAACTTCGTGCAGATCCGCACCATCAACGACGAGGAACTTGAACAAGTCTGGGCGGGCAAGAAAGCCCCCAAAGAAGCCCTGGATGCCGCTGTCAAACGTGGCAACGAGCAACTCGAGCGCTTCCAAAAAGCCAACAAGTGAGCCGGCTGCCCGGGCCATCTGCCCGGGTCTTGTCTTGAAAGCAGGGGCCACGCGCCCCTGATTTTGTTATTTTCTGGCTCGCCTAAACTCTGTCCTTATGGAAAAACGCGTTCGATTCCAATCCCGATGGTTGCCCTGGCTGCTCATAGCGCCGCAAATGACCATCGTGCTGGTTTTCTTCTTTTGGCCTGCCGGTCAGGCCTTGTACCAAAGCGTGTTGTCGCAAGACGCTTTTGGCCTGAGCACCGAATTTGTCGGCATGGAGAACTTCGAACGCCTGTTTGCTGACAGCACTTACCTCGGATCCTTCAAAACCACGGCTGTTTTTTCTTTGCTGGTGGCCGTTTCTGGCCTGGTCATTTCGCTCTTACTGGCCGTCATGGCCGACCGCGTGCTCAAGGGTGCGGCCATCTACAAAACCTTGTTGATCTGGCCTTACGCCGTGGCCCCGGTGGTGGCAGGCGTGCTGTGGTTGTTCATGTTTGCCTCGCCCATGGGTGTCATCGCCTTTTACCTGCGCTCGGTGGGCATCGAGTGGAACCACCTGCTGGACTCTGGCCACGCCATGACCCTGATTGTGTTGGCTGCCGTGTGGAAGCAAATTTCCTACAACTTCTTGTTCTTTTTGGCTGGGCTGCAGTCCATCCCCAAATCCCTGCTGGAGGCGGCAGCCATCGATGGAGCCAGCCCTTGGCACCGCTTTTGGACCATCGTGTTTCCGCTCTTGTCACCCACCACGTTTTTCCTCTTGGTCATCAACGTGGTTTATGCCTTTTTTGACACCTTCGGCATCATTGACGCCACCACCCAAGGCGGCCCCGGCAAGGACACCGCCATCCTCGTCTACAAGGTCTATTACGACGGCTTCAAGGCGCTGGACATGGGCGGCTCGGCCGCGCAGTCGGTGATCCTGATGTTGATCGTGGTGGCGCTGACGGTGGTGCAGTTCCGTTTTGTCGAGAAAAAAGTCCAGTACTGAGCCCGCCCCATGATTGAAAAACGCCCCGGCCTCACGGTCCTGTCCCACCTGATGCTGATCCTGGGGGTGGTGATCGTGGCCTTCCCGCTGTACCTGACTTTTGTGGCCTCGACCCAAAGCGCCACCGAGATCGCCCAATCGGTGCCCATGTCCATGTGGCCCGGCAGCCACGCGCTGGAGACCTACAAAACCGCCTTGTTTGGCGGCGAAACCAGCGCTGGCAGCCGCATTCCGGCGGCAGCGCCCATGATGTGGGTCAGCCTGGTCAGCGCACTGGTGATTGCCATTGGCAAGATCGCCATTTCTTTGCTGTCGGCCTTTGCCATCGTGTATTTCCGCTTTCCGCTGCGCAATTTGGTGTTCTGGATGATTTTTGTCACCCTGATGCTGCCCGTCGAAGTGCGCATTGGCCCCACCTATGAGGTGGTTTCCAACTTGGGCATGCTCAACAGCTACGCGGGCCTGACAGTCCCGTTGATCGCCTCGGCCACGGCCACCTTTTTGTTCCGGCAGTTTTTCCTCACGGTGCCTGACGAGCTGGTCGAAGCCGCCCGCATGGACGGCGCGGGGCCGATGCGCTTTTTCATCGACATCTTGTTGCCGCTGACACGCACCTCGATCGCGGCCCTGTTCGTGATCCAGTTCATTTATGGCTGGAACCAATACCTGTGGCCACTTTTGGTGACCACCAACGAAGACATGTACCCGGTGGTCATGGGTATCAAGCGCCTGATCGCGGGTGAGGCTTACACCGAATGGAACGTGGTCATGGCCACGGCCATTTTGGCCATGCTGCCCCCGGCGCTGGTCGTGATCCTGATGCAAAAATGGTTCGTCAAGGGCCTGGTTGATACGGAGAAATAATTTATCCGGGGACAGACCAATGCGAAGCGTTGCTCTGTCCTCGTCTGATCAAGAAACATATGGCTTCCATCACCCTCTCTCACATCCTCAAAACCTACGGTGCAGGCGACAAAGCCAACACCGTCATCCACGACCTGAGTGCCGAAATCGCACACGGTGAATTTGTCGTCATCGTCGGCCCCTCGGGCTGCGGCAAATCCACACTGCTGCGCATGGTGGCGGGCCTCGAAGAAATCACGGCCGGCACCGTCTCGATTGGTGAACGCGTGGTCAACGACCTAGAACCCGCCGAGCGCGACATCGCCATGGTGTTTCAGAACTACGCGCTCTACCCGCACATGAGCGTGTTCGACAACATGGCCTATGGCCTGAAAATCGCCAAAGTGCCGGTGGCCGAGATCAAAACCCGCGTGGACAAGGCTGCCGCGATTTTGGAGCTGTCCCAGTTGCTGCAGCGCAAGCCGCGCGAACTGTCGGGCGGCCAGCGCCAGCGCGTGGCCATGGGCCGTGCCATCGTTCGCCAGCCACAGGTGTTCTTGTTTGACGAGCCTCTGTCGAATCTGGACGCCAAGCTGCGCGCCCAGACACGGCTCGAGATTCAAAAGCTGCACCGCGAATTGGGCATCACCAGCCTGTTCGTGACGCACGACCAGATCGAAGCCATGACGCTGGCCCAGCGCATGATCGTGATGAACGGCGGCCACATGGAGCAGTTCGGCACCCCCGAAGAGGTCTACAACCGCCCAGCCAGCACGTTTGTCGCCAGCTTCATCGGCTCACCGCCCATGAACCTGCTGCAGCACGCACCGGGCACGCCCGCAGGGCAAATTCTGGGCATCCGCCCCGAGCACTTGGACCTCACGCCTGTACCCGAAAACGGTGGCTGGACATTAACCGTGGACACCGTGGAATTGCTGGGCGCCGAGCGCCTGGTGCACGCCCGCCTCGGCCAAGAAACGCTGACCCTGCGACTGGAAGAATCAGTGCCCGCGCCTCAACCGGGCAGCACCTTCCACGCCACGCCACGCGCCGACCGGCTGCACTGGTTTGACAGGGCCTCTCAAAAACGCATCGCCTGATGAGCACCATGAAACACTGGCCCTACCCGCGCTGGATCGCCCACCGAGGCGCTGGCAAGCTCGCCCCGGAAAACACCATGGCCGCCTTCAGGCTGGGCGCGGCGCACGGCTACCGCATGTTCGAATGCGATGCCAAACTCAGCGCAGACGGTGTGGTGTTTTTGATGCACGACGCCACGCTGGAGCGCACCACCAACGGCAACGGCACGGGCGGTGACCTGCCTTGGCATAACCTGTCGCAGCTGGATGCGGGCGGCTGGCATTCGCGGGTTTTTGCGGGCGAGCCCCTGCCCACTCTGGAAGCCTTGGCACGGTTTTGTCTGGCGAACCGCTACTTGTTGAACATCGAAATCAAGCCCACGCCGGGCACCGAAACAGCGACCGGTGCAGCGGTGGCTGCGCTGGCGGCGCAACTGTGGCAAGGCGCCGAAACCCCACCCCTGCTGACATCTTTCAAACCCGACGCGCTAGCGGCAGCGCAAGCAGCGTCACCCGAGTTGCCGCGTGGCCTGCTGGTGGATACGCTGTGGGACGGCTGGCTGGAAAAAGCCCTGAACCTGGACTGTGTGGCCGTGGTTGCCAACTACGCGCTGTGGGACAGCGCCACCGTGGCCCGCGTGCACAGCGCAGGGCTCAAGTGCCTGAGCTACACCGTCAACGACGACTGGGCCGCCCAGCACCTGCTGGCCCTGGGCACCGACGGCATCATCACCGACCAGGTGGATTTGTTCAGTCCGATTTGACAATGGGGTCAACCCGACCCTGCCCGCGGGCGTCTCGTGCTGACTCGGTTACTTGCTGGCCCAGCCCCGCTGCATCAGCCACTCGGCCGTGGCGGCCACCAGCAGCAGGGCGATGTAGGTACTCATCTTGCCATCCTGGCCGTGCAACCATAGCCCGGTGACCAGCACGGCCAGCCCGCTCAAGACATGCACCCCCATGCGGCGACCCAGGCTGGCCCGACCCGAACCCATAACCCAGCGCCCGGCCAAAGGCATGAAGATCGCCAAGGCCAAAGCGGGCAGCAGAAAATTAAACAGGTGCAATCCCAATTGCCAAAACGTCATGAAATCTCGCTCCGGTTGTTCCGAGCACGCCTTCAAGGTGCGCCACATCCTGAAATTGTGCATGCAAAACCACGTCTACTGACCTCCCTTGCGTTGTGTCAATAGAGGTTGACAGCCGTTGCCTATAATGACTTTCATGGCTGTATGGACCCTGGGTTTGAACCACACCACTGCACCGCTGGATCTGCGCGGGCGGTTCGCGTTCGCCGTGGACAAACTGGTGCCCGCGCTGCACGGTTTGCGCCAGGACCTGGCCAGTCACACGGCTCAAGCGCCCGAAGCGGCTATTCTTTCGACCTGCAACCGCACCGAAATTTACTGTGCTGCCGACCAAGCTGCCACCGGTGACACCCTGCGCTGGTTGGCCCAGGC
>CAMDFT010000069.1 GCA_945897795.1 Limnohabitans sp. Rim8
TTGCGGCCCACGCAGAAGATGCGGTTGATGGGAAAGCGCTCTTGTTGGCCACGGACGGGCAGGGAAGGGACAGCGGGCGGGGTGAAGAGGTAAGTGGTCATGTCAGGGGTGTTGGTGTTGGGTGTTGGGTGTGATTTTTAAATCCGTCATTGCGACTGCCACACCCGCGAGCGGGCTCGCAGTGACAGAAGCGCGGCAATCCATTTCGTGGTTCGTCATTGCGAGCGAAGCGTGGCAATCCATTTCGTGGTTCGTCATTGCGAGCGAAGCGCGGCAATCCATGGATCGCCACGTCGCTGCGCTCCTCGCGATGACGGTGGTTCCAGGGAATGTCATTGCGACTGCCACGCCCGCGAGCGGGCTCGCAGTGACAGAAGCGTGGCAATCCATTTCGTGGTTCGTCATTGCGAGCGAAGCGCGGCAATCCATTTCGTGGTTCGTCATTGCGACTGCCACGCCCGCAAGCGGGCTCGCAGTGACAGTAGCGTGGCAATCCATGGATCGCCACGTTGCGGCGCTCCTCGCGATGACGGTGGTTCCAGGGAACGTCATTGCGACTGCCACGCCCGCAAGCAGGCTCGCAGTGACAGAAGCGTGGCAATCCAATCGACCGCATCAACCGCGGTTTTCGTAAACACCCAGCTTGCGGTGCAGCGGCGATTCGTCGGCGATGAAGACGAAGGCGGGCTGGTCGGCACGCAGGTTTTTCAGCGTCACAGATTCATAGCCGGGCGCGCAGCAGGTGTCGGCTTCGGCCAGCGTGAAGGTGCTGGCCACGATTTGCGCTTGCACCGCGCCTTCGATGACGTGGAACACTTGGGCGGGTGAACGCGCTGGCAAGCGCAGGCTTTGTCCGGGGCGCAGCATCAGGGCATAAAAGCCCAAAATGTTTTCAGCGTCGCCACCGGTTTCCGGGTTGGTGTAAGTCACTTGCACCTGCTCCAAACCGGCATCGTCAGACGCCAGCGATTCGAGCGCGGCTTTGGCGTCTTTCCAGGCGTAGCGCAGCATGGGGTAGGCCTTTTTGCTGCGGTCAAACACATGCGAGGGCACCACGCCGCCTCGGGCGTATTGCTGGTCGCTGCGGCCAGGCACCACGGCCTGGCGGTCGCCGTTGATGTGGTAGCTGGCCTCCATGTAATAGACCAGGGGCAGGTCCAGCACATCGAGCCAGATGACCGGGTCTGTGCCGTCGTGGCCATGCTCGTGCCACAGGCCGGTGGGCGTCAGAATCAAATCGCCCCGGCTCATGGGGCATTTTTCGCCGTCCACCGTGGTCCATGCGCCTTCGCCTTCCACCACCATGCGCACCGCGTTGGGCGTGTGGCGGTGGCTGGGGGCCCACTCGCCGGGCATGAGCAGTTGCATGCCCAAATACATGGCGGCACTGGCCTGCATCTTGTCCAAGCCATGTCCAGGGTTGGCCAGCACCAGCACGCGACGTTCGGCTTTTTCAATCGGGGTCAACTCGCCCGCTTTGAGCAGCAGGGGCTTGATGTCTTTGTAGGCCCAGCAAGTGGGCTGGGTCTGACGGGTGGGCACTTTGGGCGGCAGCACGCCGCGCAGGCTGGGCCACAGCGGCACCAGGTTCACATTGCGCAGGTCTTGCACATAGTCTGGTGGCAGGTCTTCGATGCGTCCGAGGTCGTTCATGTAGTGTCTCCGTTCTATTCAGTGGTGCTGTGCGGCATCGAGGCAGTTGCCCACGTTCCAGCCGTACAGCCATGCCATCGCATCATAAAAGCGCTCGGGGCTGCGGCCGCGCCACAGGTCATTGCGCACCAGGCGCTCCACATCTTTGGCGTGGTAGATGCGGCCCATCTCGCGGCTCGACAGCACGATGCGTGCGGTGCGGGCCACGCGGGCGCGCTGGTACATTTCCAGCGCCAGGGGCCAGTCGTTGCTGTGTGTGCGCAAGGCTTCGCCCAGGGTCACAGCGTCTTCCATGGCCATGCAGGCGCCTTGGGCCATGTATTGCGTGGTGGGGTGGGCGGCGTCGCCCAGCAAGGTCACGCGGCCATAAGTCCATTGGCCAATGGGTTCGCGGTCGGCGGTGGCCCAGCGTTTCCAGGTTTTGGGCAGGTCGATCAGCTGGCGTGCCTTGGGGCAAATGCCCTGGAAGTAGCTTTGCACTTCTTCCTTGCTGCCATCTTTGACGCCCCATTCTTCTTGTTCGCGGCTGTGGAAGGTGACCACCACGTTGTATTGCTCACCGCCGCGCAGCGGGTAGTGCACCAGGTGGCAGTTGGGGCCGACCCAGATGGCGGCGGCGTTCCATTGCAGGTCGACCGGAAAGTCTTTTTTGTCAACCACGGCGCGGTACACCACATGGCCCGTGACACGGGCCGGGTCGCCTACAAACTGCTCACGCACCACCGACTTGACGCCATCGGCCCCGATCAGGGCGCAGCCCTGAAAAGCTTTGCCGTTTTGGTCCCACACGGTCACGCTGTGCGCGTCTTGTTCGATGCGCACCACACGGGTGTGGGTATGAAACTCGACTTGCCCGGTTTCTTGCGCGCCCTCGAACAAAGACAAATGCACATCGGCGCGGTGGATCACGGCGTAGGGGTTGCCAAACCGTTGGCGAAATTTGTCGTCTGTCGGGATCTTGCCGACTTGGTACTCGTCAATGGCGTCGTGCATCACCATGAAGTCGGTGTAGACGGCCCGACCCCGGGCTTTGTCGCCGATGCCCAAAGCGTCAAAGGCGTGGAAGGCGTTGGGCCCCAACTGGATGCCCGCGCCGATCTCGCCGATTTCGGGGGCTTGCTCTAGCACGATGACCCGAAAGCCTTGGCGCACCAGCGCCAATGCGGCAGCCAGGCCACCAATGCCGCCACCGGCGACGATCACGGGAAGGGGGTTGTTCGAGGGGCTCATGGTTGTTCCTTGTGGGGGACATTCAAAGAAAAAACAGTCATTCGATAAGTATACTTATTAAATACCAGTTCGGCCAGCCTGCATTCGGGATTCATTCCCCCTTGTCATTGCGACTAGAATTAACCGACCGCCCGGTTGGCTAAAGGATTGGCAGCGCTGGGGCTGACCCATAAACCCCGTCATCGTGAGGAGCGAAGTGACAAATTACTTCGTCATAGCGAGGAGCGAAGCGAAAAATTCTTGCGTCATCGCGAGGAGCGAAGCGACGTGGCGATCCATGGATTGCCACGCTTCGCTCGCAATGACGAACCACGAAATGGATTGCCACGCTACTGTCACTGCGAGCCCGCTTGCGGGCGTGGCAGTCGCAATGACAGTACTACCCGTCATCGCGAGGAGCGAAGCGACGTGGCGATCCATGGATTGCCACGCTACTGTCACTGCGAGCCCGCTTGCGGGCGTGGCAGTTGCAATGACAACCTCTTGATCTACTGAAAGAAAGCACACACATGTCCCAAGTCCTGCAAAGTTTCATCGGTGGCCAATGGATCGGCCAGCAAGGCGCGCAAGCTCTGCGCAGCGCCCTCAATGGTCAGACCGTGTACCAAACCCACGCCGAAGCCATCGACTTTGGCGACGCGGTGCACTACGCCCGCACCGTGGGCCTGCCCAATTTGCTCAAGCTCGACTTTCAGGAACGCGCCCAGCGCCTCAAAGCCCTGGCCAAGTACCTGGGTGAGCACAAAGAGCAGCTTTACGCCATTTCTGCCCACAGCGGCGCCACGCGCGCCGACAGCTGGGTGGACATCGAAGGCGGTGCGGGCACTTTGTTCGCCTATGCCGGCATGGGCAGCAACGAGCTGCCCAGCGGCAACCTGATCCACGAAGGCCCGGCTTTCCCCTTGGGCAAAAAAGGCGGCTTTGCGGGTACACATATTCTGGTGCCACGTGGCGGCATCGCGGTGCACATCAACGCCTTCAACTTCCCCATCTGGGGCCTCTTGGAAAAGTTCGCGCCCAGCTTTTTGGCGGGCATGCCTTGCATCGGCAAACCGGCATCCTCGACCAGCTACCTGACCGAAGCGATGGTTCGCTTGGTCGAGCAATCGGGCATCTTGCCTGCGGGCGCTTTGCAGCTGGTGATCGGCTCTACTGGCGATCTGCTGGACCGCCTGAATGGCCAAGACGTGGTGACGTTTACCGGCTCTGCCGACACCGCTGCCATGCTGCGTGTGCACCCCAATGTGGTCAAACACAGCATCCCCTTCAACGCTGAAGCCGACTCGCTGAATTGCGCCATCCTCGCGCCCGATGTCTCGCCCGATGACGAAGAATTTGACCTGTTCGTGAAAGAAGTCGCCCGCGAAATGACCGTCAAGGCGGGCCAGAAATGCACAGCGATTCGCCGCGCCATCGTGCCGCGCCAGCACCTCGACGCCGTGGCTGAAAAGCTCAAGGCACGCCTGGCCAAAGTGGTGGTGGGCGACCCGTCGGTCGAAGGCGTGAAGATGGGCGCTTTGGCTTCGCATTCGCAACAAACCGACGTGGCCGAGCGCGTGGCCTTGCTGCGCCAAAGCGCCGAGTTGGTGTTTGGCGGCGGTGCCGATTTCAGCCCAGTGGGGCAGGGCGTCGAAGGCGGTGCCTTCTTCCAACCCACGTTGCTGCTGTGCCAAAAGCCTTTGCACACCGACAGCGTGCACGACGTCGAGGCCTTTGGCCCCGTCAGCACGCTCATGCCTTACGACGGCATCGACGAAGCCTTGCAACTGGCCGCACGCGGTCAGGGCAGCCTGGTGGGCACCCTGGTCACCAAAGACCCGCAAATCGCGGCGCGCATCATCCCCGTGGCCGCCGCTTTGCATGGCCGCCTGCACATCCTGGACCGTGAATCGGCTGTCGAGTCGACCGGCCACGGCTCGCCCTTGCCCCAGCTCAAGCACGGCGGCCCCGGCCGCGCAGGTGGTGGTGAAGAACTCGGCGGCATCCGCGCCGTCAAGCACCTGATGCAACGCACCGCGCTGCAAGGCTCGCCCACCATGATCGCCGCCGTCACGGGCGAATACATGCGCGGTGCCAAGTTGATTGAAACCGAGGTTCACCCCTTCCGCCGCTACTTCGAAGAATTGCAAATTGGCGAGAGTTTGCTGACCCACCGTCGCACCGTGGGCGAGGCCGACATCGTGGCCTTTGGTGGCCTGTCGGGCGACTATTTCTACATGCACTTTGATGAAATCGCGGCCAAGGATTCTCCATTCGGCAAACGCATTGCGCACGGTTACTTTGTGTTGTCGGCCGCGGCTGGCTTGTTTGTCTCGCCCGCACCTGGCCCGGTGCTGGCCAACTACGGACTGGACACGCTGCGCTTCGTGAAGCCCGTGGGCATTGGCGACACCATCCAGGCGCGCCTGACCGCCAAGCGCAAGATCGACCGCAACAAGAAAGACGCCAACGGCGTGGGCCAAGGCGTGGTGGCGTGGGACGTGGAAGTCACCAACCAGTTGGGTGAGGTGGTGGCCAGTTACGACATCTTGACGCTGGTGGCCAAGAAAGGCTGATGCCGCTGGTTCATGGATCCTCGGGTCAAGCCCGAGGATGACAACTATTCCAAGCTCACCACTGTCATTCCCCGACTTGACCGGGGAACCCATCTTCTGAAAAGCCCGGTCACAATTCACACATGAGATCCCCCATTGCCGTCGTCGACGTTGACCGTTGTGAAACCTGGACCCGCTACAAAGCCGGTTTGTGCGACACCTGCGCTGCCAACTGTTGCACCATGCCGGTCGAGGTCAAGCTGGCCGATTTGGTGCGGTTAGGCTTGGTCGACCCGTTTGAGGCTGAGCATGAAGACCCCAAACACATTGCCAAACGCCTGAGCAAAGCCGGCGTGATCGAGCACTTCAATTTCAAGAACAGCATTTTCAGCTTGGCCCGCCGCGCCAGCGGCGACTGCCAGTTTTTGGATGCGACCACCCGGCGCTGCACGGTGTATGCCCAGCGCCCCAACACCTGCCGACTGCATCCCCAGATTGGGCCGCGTCCCAACCACTGCCCTTATGGCCACAAAGGGCAGTCGCGCTGAGCAGCCCTTCGCAGCTTGGCATCAGCCCCAGTTCGCCAATGCCGTCACCTTGCGGGGCAATGTGGCCAGCCCGATTTGTTACTGCCGTTACAGCTTTTGTCCGGAATGCGGGTGTCATGCACCTACAATAGAATCTACAACGCCCTTATTTTTCTTGAGGGAAATGTCGTTTTTAACAATTTTGTCAATGTTTTTGTCCTTTTGCGACTACAAACATTGCGGTAGCCTGCGCGGCACCACCCCACGACCTCGATTCACATGATGCACAAGACCCCATTGCTTAACATCCGCCACGTGCTCAACGCTTTGATGCTTGCTGGCATGGCGGGCCTGAGCTTTCAATCTCAGGCGCAGTTTCAGGCGGCGGCTCCTGCAGTTTCAGCGCCTTCCTTGGGTGCAGCAGAAGTCAACGCCATGGGCGGTGGGGCAGCTGCACCGGCCGCGGGCCTGCCCGGTGGCATGGGCAATGCCGGCAACATAGGCAACACCGGCAACACGGGCATTCAAAGCCTGGGTGGTCGACCCGCGCTTCAGGGCACGCAGGGCCAAGTGGGTGCTGGCGCACAAAGCCAAAACACCACAGCCGACTTGGGCGCATCGCCTGCCTTGAGCCAAACCCAATTCCAGCGCTTTGTGCAAGAAGCCACCGGCAGAGCCCTGCCGCTGTACGGCTACAACCTGTTTGACCGCGGCCGCTTCCCCAGCCTGACCGACGTGCCCGTGCCCGCCAACTACGTGGTCGGCCCCGGTGACGAAATCGACCTCAAAATCTGGGGCGCGGTGGACGTGGCCATGCGCCTGCCGGTGGACCGCAACGGCCAAATCACCGTGCCCAAAGTTGGCCCCATCACCGTGGCCGGCACCCCCGCCAGCGAGCTTGACGCGCACCTGAAGAAACAAGTCAGCCGCGTGTTCAACAACTTCCAGCTCAGCGCCACCATGGGCCGCCTGCGCTCCATGCAAATTTTTGTGGTCGGCCAAGCCCGTAATCCCGGCGCCTACACGGTGTCCAGCCTGTCCACGCTGATCAGCGCCCTGTTTGAAAGCGGTGGGCCCGCCGCCAACGGCAGCATGCGCGCTGTGCAACTGGTGCGCGCCGGCAAAACCGTCACCACCATCGACCTGTACAAATTCATCCACGCAGGTGTGACCAGTGACGACGCCCGCCTGCTGCCAGGCGACGTGATCGTGGTGCCCCCCGCAGGCCCCCGCGTGGCCGTGACCGGCTCCACCGACACCCCCGCCATTTTTGAGCTGGCCAGCGCCGAAGAAAGCATCAGCCAACTGCTGAGCTACAGCGCCGGATCGCAAACCCTGACCACCCCTTACAAAGCCCTGCTCGAGCGCGTCAACAAACAAGACGCCAAAACCCCCCGCGAAGTGCAAGAACGCACCCTTGACGCCGCCGGATTGAAATCCACCGTACGCGACGGCGACTTGCTCATCCTGTTCAAGATCAGCAGCCAGTTTGCCAACGCCGTCACCCTGCGCGGCAACGTGGCATCGCCCCTGCGTTATTCATTCAAACCCGGCATGCGCGTGTCCGACCTGGTGCCCGAAGCCGCTGCCCTGATCTTGCCCGACTACTACAGCCGCAAAAACAGCTCGGTCCAGTTCGAAACCGGCCGCAGCGTCTCGGGTGAACGTGTGGTGAACGACGTCAAAACCCAACTGACCGAAATCAACTGGGACTACGCTTCCATCGAACGCCTGGACCCCAAAGCCATCAAAACCATCCTGATCCCCTTCAACCTGGGCAAGGCCATCAAAGACAAAGACCCCGCCAACAACATCGAGCTAATGCCCGGTGACGTGGTCACCATCTTTGGTGTGGACGACATCCCTGTGCCGCTGGAAAAGCGCACCCAGTTTGTGCGCCTGGGCGGCGAAGTCAAAATTCCTGGCATCTACCAGCTCACCCCCGGCGAAACACTGCCCCAGCTGCTCCAGCGTGCGGGCGGCCTGAGCCGCGATGCTTACCTGTATGGCACCGTTTTCAGCCGCGAAAGCACCCGCGCCCAGCAGCAAGAAAACCTGAACCAAGCCATCCGCCGCATGGAAGCGCAAATCAATTCGCAGACCGCCACGTCCCTGCAAAACGTCTACGACCAAGAAAAGGGGGCCAGTATGCAAGCCCAACTGGCCGGCCAACGCATGATGCTCGATCGCCTGCGCAGCCTGCGGGCCAGCGGCCGCATCGCGTTGGAGATGGATGCCAACCGCCCCGAACTGCCCCCCCTGGCCCTGCAAGATGGTGACAGCATCACTGTGCCCAGCAAGCCCAGCTTTGTGGCTGTGTTTGGTGCGGTCACGGCAGAGAACTCTTTCATCCACCGCGACACGGCCACTGTGGGCGACTACATCGACAAAGCCGGACCCACCCGCGAAGCCGACCTGCAAGCGACCATGCTCATCCGCAGCGACGGCACCGTGCTGGCCAACCGTGCCCAGCGCAGCTGGATCGGCATGGGCAACACGGACTTTATGGGCACCCGCCTGCAACCGGGCGACTCCATCTTCATCCCCGAAGTGCTGGACCGCCGAACCGCCTACACGCAGTTCATCCAAGGCGCCAAAGACTGGACCGCCATCCTCTACCAATTCGGCATCGGCGCCGCCGCCTTCCGAACCCTGCGCAACTGACACACCCCACCCGCCATGCGCCTGACCCCCGCCCAAATCGACACCATCAAAAGCACCGTACACGCGGTGCTGGGGCGCGCTTTGGGCTTGTCATTTGCGGTGCTTGTGGGCAGTCGGGCCAATGGCACCGACCATCCAGACAGCGATTGGGACATCGCCATCCAATGGACTGCCCTGATGGCTGATGCAGACAAATGGGTGGCTACCGAACAACTGCGCCAAGGATTGCGTCAAGCCTTACAAGTGCCCGAAACAGACATTGACCTGATTGATCTGGCTGACGCGCGGCTGGCCATGCGAGCCCTGGTGGCAGAAGAGGGCTTGCCATTGCACATCGGAAACGATCTGGCCTGGGTACGTTTTTTGCAGAGCACATGGGCGCAGATTGAAGACAACGATTGGCGTGCTCGACATGCGGCTTGAGCTCTATCAGCAAGAAACAGAACGACTGGCTCGCGACCTGCAAGCCATGCTCGATGAAGTGGCTCAACGGTTGTCACAACAAAAAACCTTGTCAGCACTGGAGCAAGCGGGTGTCTTGCATGCTTTGCAAGTGCTGACAGAAAACGCCATTGGCAAAGCCAAACTCTGGATCAAACAAAGCCATAAAACCGTGCCTGTCTCGGCTTATGACGCATTCGCACAATTGCACCGCGACAAGCTGATTGACGACGAGTCCATGCGCAACTGGACAGCCGCAATTGGCCTGCGCAATCGCATCGTGCATGACTACCTGAACGTGGACATGACTGTCATCGAAACACTCGTCAAAGAACAAAAATACCAATTGCAAGTGCAGTTCTTGCTGTACCCAATTACCCCGTAGGTCGGCGGCTTCAGCCCCGACAATTGCAAGCTAAAACCAACGACCCCGCCATGCGCCTGACCCCCGCCCAAATCGACACCATCAAAAGCACCGCGCAAGCTGTGCTGGGTGAGGGCGCGCAAGTCACCTTGTTTGGCTCGCGGGTGCACGACGAGCAAAAGGGCGGTGATGTGGATTTGTATGTAGAAACCGTGCAACCCGATTTGATGAAAAAAATCCGTTGCAAAGTTAGCCTTCAAGACCAACTCGACATGCCGGTGGACCTCATCGTCAAACCCTATGGTGACCAAAGCCCTATCTCCTTGATCGCCAAACAAGAGGGCATTCGGCTGTGAACGAACACATGGCCTTGATCTGGAAAAAGCTGGAATACGAAGACGATTCCGTGGTTTTGCATGAATTCTTTCAGCAAATGATTTTGTCCTCTCCAACGCTGTTGAATTGGCATTCCCAGTTGAGCCGGTTTTGCCAGAGCACTTACGCCCGAAATTGACCCCATGTCGGGGCTAAAGCCACCGACCTACAAGACACCACACAACACCCTGACCACCCACCCGCCATGCGCCTGACCCCATCCCAACAACTAGCCATCTCCAGCATTTTGCGATCTGTAGATCCGCAGGCTGAAGTCTTGTTGTTTGGCTCCAGGGCGGATGACCAGCGCAAGGGCGGGGACTTGGATATACAATTAAAAAATGTATATCAATCAGGAGCCTTTAATGCAAGTCGCTAAATGGGGAAACTCTCTTGCGGTGCGTTTTCCTGCCAGCCTTGTTGCTGCACTTAACCTGAAAGAAGGCGAAGAAATCGAGCTGCACATGGTGGGAGAGAAGAACTTCGAAGTGATCAAAAAACCAAGCCATGAAGAACTCTTGAGCAAGCTGCGCCAGCTGCGCGGCAAACTGCCAACGGACTTTCATTTCGACCGGCTTGAAGCCAATCAACCCCGATGAGTCGGATTTTTTTGGACAGCAACATCATCTTGTATCTGTTATCGGCCGACACCCACAAAGCCGACACTGCCCAAAGTTTGCTCTCCCACGCCCCCTGCATCAGTGTGCAAGTGCTCAACGAAGTCACATCGGTTTGCCTTCGCAAACTCAAGATGAGTTGGTCTGAAATTCATGATTTGCTGGCCGTGGTCAAAGCCACTTGCCAAATTGAACCGCTGACCGCCGCAACACACGCGCAAGCCGTGCAAATTGCACAAATGCATCAAGTTTCCTTTTATGACGCCCACATCTTGGCAGCCGCCAAGGCGGCTGGTGCCCAAACGCTGATGACCGAAGACATGCACAACGGACAAACGCTTTTGGGCATTCAAATTCAAAACCCGTTTAGGCCAGGTTCGACTTAGTTCAGTCACTCCTTCAACGCCATTGCCCCCCGCATGACCGACAACACCCACATCCCCGACACCGCAGAAGACGACGAGATCAGTCTGCTCGACCTACTGCAAACCATCGTCGACAACCTGCGCCTGCTCATCCTGGGCCCCTTGCTTGTGGGCCTGGCCGCCCTGGGCATCAGCTTTGCCATTGCCCCCACCTACACCGCCACCGTCAAATTCCTCCCCCCACAACAACAACAAAGCGCCGCCGCCAGCATGCTGGCCAGCTTGGGCGGGCTGGGTGGTTTGGCCGGAGCCGCAACCGGCCTGAAAAACCCCGCTGACCAATACCTGGCCTTCATGAAAAGCAACAGCGTGCAAGACGCACTGATCGAGCGCTTCAAACTGCAAGAGCGCTACGAAACCAAATTCAAAGTCGACACCCGCACCGCGCTGACGGGCAGCACACGAGCCACCAGCGGCAAAGACGGCCTGATCACCGTGGAGATTGACGACAAAGACCCGAAGTTTGCCGCCGACCTGGCCAACGCCCATGTGGACGAACTGCAAAAACTGCTGGGCAAACTGGCCGTGACCGAAGCCCAGCAACGCCGCATGTTCTTTGAAAAGCAGCTGGGCCAAGTCAAAGACAAAATGATCGCCGCCGAGCAAGCCCTGCGCGCCACCGGCGTGAGCGGCAGCGCCCTCAAATCCAACCCCACCGCAGCTGTGGCGGGCGTGGCGGCATTGCAAGCCCAAGTCACCGCGCAAGAAGTCAAAGTGGGCGCCATGCGCGGTTACTTGGCCGAAACGGCCCCTGACTTCAAGCAAGCCATGAACGAGCTGGCCAGCTTGCGCGCCCAACTGGCCAAACAAGAAAAAGACCAACCCGCCGCCACGGGGCAGGGGGACTACGTCGCCAAGTTCCGCGAATTCAAATACCAGGAAACCTTGTTTGAACTCTTTGCCAAACAGTTTGAAATGGCCAAGGTGGACGAATCGCGCGAAGGCGCTGTCATCCAGGTGCTGGACGCGGCCCAGCCCCCAGAGAAAAAGTCCAAGCCCAAAAAAGCCCTCATCGCCATCATCGCCACCCTGGCCTCTGGGTTTGCTTTGCTTCTGTTCGTCTTCATCCGTCAAGCCCTGCGTAACGCCAGCCAGGATGGTGAATCCGCACAAAAGATGGCCGCACTCAAGACCAGCTGGCGCAAAGCGCTCGGCAAAACAAGTTGAACAACATCAAAAGCATCGCTATCTCCGTTCTGCGTAAAAGCGTACCGGTATCTCTGTCGCACACGCCGTCGCTGGAATCTATGGACGAACAATTAGGCGCATAGTAGGATTCAATCCTTCTAGATCAACTGGGTATACACATGCGAACCACACAACAAATGAGTATCACGCTGCCCAATGACATGGCCGACGCAGTCAAGGCCAGAGTTCGTATTGGCGATTACGCCAGTGAAAGTGAAGTCATTCGAGAAGGTCTGCGGGCGCTTATGGCCCGTGAACGTGCCTTAGAAAGCTGGTTGCATCAGCAAGTTGGGCCAGCTTTCGACGCCATGCAGGCAGATCCATCTCGCGGTCTCAGTGCAGATCAAGTGCGTGCGCATCTGGCCACCCAACGCACTCTAGCCTCATTGAACAAGAGCTCTGAGCCTGCGAGCAAAACCAAATGACTGAATTGCCGGCAACATGAACCCCCTCGCCGCCCTGCAAGGCGTTTTCCAATCACCAGCCACTGCTGCAGCTGCGTGGGGCTTTGCCGCCTGCTTTGCCCTGTGCGTGCTGATGGTCATCACCAAGCGCTGGCATGGTACCTTGACCATGGACGTTACCGACGGTATCCAAAAGTTTCACACCGCACCCACCCCGCGTGTAGGCGGCATCCCCATCGTTTTGGCGGTGTGTGTGGCCTGGTGGGTGGCCACGGTAGACGTGAAAGACATGCTGTTCCCCATTTTGCTGGCGGGCATGCCGGCATTTGTGTTTGGCGTGGTCGAAGACATCACCAAGCGCGTGGGCGTGATGCAGCGCCTGCTGGCCACCATGGCATCGGGGCTGTTGGCTTGGTGGATCACCGACTACTCCATCAGTCGCATTGACGTTTGGGGTGTCGATGCATTGCTCAAGTTCACAATCGTGTCCGTCATCTTCACAGCCTTTGCTGTGGGCGGTGTTGCCAACGCCATCAACATCATCGATGGCTTCAATGGCCTGGCCAGCACCATGGTCACCCTGGGCTTTATGGGCTATGCGCTCATCGCTTGGCAAGTGGGCGACACCACCCTGGCCAGCGTGGCACTCATTTTGGGGGCCTGTGTGTGGGGTTTTTTTTGGGTCAACTGGCCCTTTGGCAAACTGTTTTTGGGCGACGGCGGGTCTTATTTCATTGGTTTTGCGCTGGCCTGGGTGGCGGTGCTGCTGATTGAGCGCAACCCCGGCGTCTCGCCCTTTGCCGCGCTCACAGTTTGTGTGCACCCGGTGACCGAAGTGCTGTTCAGCATCTTCCGCCGCAAAGTCCGCAAAGATCATCCCGGCATGCCCGATCGCCTGCATTTTCACAGCCTGGTCAAGCGCCGCTATGTGGCCCGCTGGTTTGGCCAATATTCCAACGACGTGCGCAACTCCATCACGGGTGTATTGATCGGTTTCATGACCCTGACTGCCGTTGTTTTGGCCAGCCTTACCCATGCTTCTGTGGCTGGGTCTGTTGCTGCGTTTGTGGGTTTGAGCATGGGTTATGTGGCCATTTATGCCCGCATGGTCAAACACCGTTGGTGCTCACCTATTTCGTTTTTGTTGGGCAACGCACTGCCCGCAACACCAGTCCAGCTCTGACTTTGTCGGCATTGGACGCCGAACATCGGCCTCACAATAACTAGACCGCCCTCCGTCATGGCGAGGAGCGTAGTGAGGTGGCAATCCATGCTTTATGTGTAGTGAATTACCAAAGAAAAAAAAGCTACGTTTTCACATAACCCCTTTACTTCATTCGATTTTTTGGCTCCTCAACCTGGGCTCGAACCAGGGACCTACGGATTAACAGAAAACAAGGCTCGTAAAATATCTATATAAATCAATGACTTATGATGTTTTTTGATGGGTGTGTAATATTCCGTGTAATTGAGCCAAAGTTACATAATGTAACTGGAGCCCTGTTTAGGCAGTTAACTTGGTTTTAAGCCAATAACCATACCCCAAAACTTCAACCGGCCGCAAAGAGCCAACCCATCGCTCAAACCAAAACCCGTTCAATCACCGCCTTTTTCTGCTCCAGCGTGTAGCCCACCGATCCATACCGGGCGAATTCTGAGGCGTTGCGCCCATGGCCTGTGATGGCTTCGGCAATGGGCACGGGCACATCCCCGCAGGCCTTAAGCCGGTCAATGAAGGCATGCCTGAACATATGGGTCCTGAAGTCCAGGTGCCGCATGGTCTTGTTCAGCGTGGCTGCGCACGAGGTGTTGCCAATCTCTGATGCGTATTGGGGCATCAGCCAGTCGCTTTTTTGCCTGACCGCACGGCGATGCAGTTCTTGGGCAGCCTCCAGCGACACGCCCAGCAGCGGCACGCAGCGGATGCTGGCTTGGGTTTTGCGGTCGGTCAGTCTGTTTTTGCGCACCCACAGGTGCGTAATGTCATGGTCCAGCACCAAGTCATCCAAGCGTGCCAGCACGGGCTCTGAAATGCGCATGCCGGTGTTGAGCTGTATCAACGCCGCCAGGCGCGACGGTATCGGGTGGCTGAGCAAATGCGCTTTGACCTTGCGCAGGTGCTCCACGGTGATGGGTGCCATGGTGCGCGACAACTCCCCCTCGCCACGGATGTACAAGCGCCTGAAAGGGCTGAGGCGATCCATGTCCAGGTGCTTGAACGCCATGTTCACCATGGCATTGAGCATGTTGATGTGCCGCCTCACGCTGTTGGCGTGCAGGCCACGGGCCAGTTGGCTGTCCCTGAACTTGGTGATGTGCACATGGCGCAAGTCGTCCAAGGGCAAGTCGCCGAACTGAGCCACAAAAAGTGCGTAAGCCTGCAGCGCCACGGTCTTGAACTTGCGGCGGTGTGCGGACGGGTTCTCTCGCATGTAAATGCCAAATGCATCCGTAAACATGGGCTTGGCCAGCCACTGTTGCCTTCTAAAGTGCCGGGCAACCAGCTCTGACAAGAAATCTTCATCAAAATCAATGCCGTGCAGGCGGACTTTCCCTCTGGAAAGAATCAGCAATTCATCGAGGGCGGCAGCAGCTACAAGCTCGGACATTCATGGACAGCGCGAGGGTTTAAAGCACTAATTTAGTGTCAGCAGCAGGGCAGGGCAACCGCAGCCTGAATGTCCCGAAAGTCTGGAAGCTCTCTGTCCATCGCGCAAGGTGCCCACGGCATTGAAGTCAAATCGGCCACTCAAAAAGATTCTGCAATCGATAAATTGTTTTGTTCAAAGTTCGAACGGACGGCTGAAATACGGTACAGTTCAGCTTCTAACAAAAGTCGCCACTTATCAGCTTGGCCGACTCCAAAAACGCACTGCCGATCGAGACACTGCACTGCGGTAGCCTGCCCAAAGTATATTTTCGTTCTCTTTCGTACCACTTTAAAGCTACCCCAATGACAAGCCGTCAAGCCAAGATCCAAGAAGACACCCATTTTCGGATCATGCGCATCTTGCAAGAAAACCCCGACCTGACCCAACGCGAGCTGGCTGATAAGCTGGGCATGAGCGTTGGCGGGCTGAACTACTGCCTCAACGCCCTCATCGACAAGGGCCTGGTGAAGATGCAAAACTTCTCTAACAGCAAGAACAAGTTCAAGTACGTGTATTTGCTCACGCCCATGGGCATTGCAGAAAAAGTGGACCTGACCACCCGATTCCTCAGCCGCAAGATGGAAGAGTACGAGGCACTCAAGTTAGAGATCGAGGCACTTAAGTCTGAAGTCTCTTGTGGTAACTTTGAATTCTCTTCAATCAAATGACAAATTCACAAAAAACAATTGCCATCGTTGGACTTGGCTATGTGGGGCTTCCCCTTGCCGTTGAATTCGGCAAACACCGCTCTACTATCGGGTTTGATATCAACCAAGCGCGCATTGCCGAACTGCAATCGGGCAAAGACCACACGCTGGAATGCAGTCCCGAAGAACTACAAAGCGCCAAACACTTGCATTACAGCGCCAACACCCAAGATCTGCAAAAAGCAAAAATCTTCATCGTCACCGTGCCCACCCCGGTTGACCAAGCCAATCGTCCCGATATGACCCCGCTGATTAAAGCCAGCGAAACCGTGGGCAGGGTGCTCAAGGCGGGCGACATCGTCATTTACGAATCCACCGTCTACCCCGGCGCCACCGAAGAAGTGTGCGTACCCGTACTTGAAAAGTTCAGCGGCCTGAAATTCAATCAGGACTTCTTCTGCGGCTACAGCCCCGAGCGCATAGTCCCCGGTGACAAAATCAATACCTTAACTACTATTAAAAAAATTACTAGCGGCAGTACGCAAGCGGTGGCCGATGAGGTGGATAATCTTTACAAAACTATTATCAAGGCTGTAATAGTCCAACATTGATATTAATTATTTTAGAATTATTTAACCTTTGAATATAATCAATAAAATGTATTGAACTGCAAGCTACCCAACCCGCGCCATTGGGGCACTGTGGACTTTATTGCAGGCAACAAGCTGATCTTCAGCGAAGACATTGATTTGGCTGCACCCAACACAGACGCCATTGAGGCCCTGATCGGCCAGTATTGGCA
>CAMDFT010000070.1 GCA_945897795.1 Limnohabitans sp. Rim8
TGCCCTACCCTGTTTGTGCTGGGCAGCGCCGACCAGATGACGCCACCCAAGGCCGCGCAAAGCCTGATTGACCTGTGCACCAAGCCCAAAGTGGTGAAGCTGCCCGCAGGCCATTCGCTCATGACCGAAGCCCCCGAGGGCGTGTTGCAAGCGCTCAAGGATTTTTTGAAACCGTGAGATGGACGGCCATTTGCGCACAGGGGTGCGCTTTTTAAAACATGAACACACTGAATGCCCACATCACCCCACCCTTGTCGGCCGAGAGGGCCAAGCAAATAGCCCAATCGCTGGACCTGAGGGCTTTGCCGCGCGACTTTCTGGACAACCCGTATCCGGTCTACGCCGCGCTGCGCGAGGCCGAGCCCTTCAAGCGCATGCCCGATGGCTCGTATTTCCTGACGCGCCATGCTGATCTGGTGGCGGTGTACCGCGACGCCAAGGTGTTCAGCTCAGACAAACAAGTCGAGTTCGGCCCCAAATACAACCACGCCCCGTTCAACCAGCCGCCTTTCGCTACAGCCAGTGGTGTGGCCCCGCTGTTCGAGCACCACACGAACAGCCTGGTCTTCAACGACCCGCCGCTGCACACCCGGGTGCGACGCCTGATCATGGGCGCGCTGACCCGCCGCGCCATTGAAGCCATGGAGCCGGGCTTGGTGCTGTTGGTCGACAGCCTGCTGGACAAGATCGAGACCCAAGGCGGCGGCGACCTGATCGAGGATTTCGCCTCGGCCATTCCGGTCGAGATCATCGGCAACCTGCTGGGTGTGCCGCACGCCGAGCGCGAGCCCCTGCGCGGTTGGTCGCTGGCCATTTTGGGCGCGCTGGAACCATCGCTCACTCCGGAACAAGAAGCACTGGGCAACCGCAGCGTGAACGAGTTTCTGGCCTATCTGCGAGAGTTGGTGGCACATCGCCGCCAGCACCCTGGAGACCCGGAGCACGACGTGCTGACACGGCTGATCCAGGGCGAGAAAGATAACGAACAGGGTGTCGACGCCCTGAGCGAAGTCGAACTGCTGCAAAACTGCGTGTTTTTGCTCAACGCCGGGCATGAAACCACCACCAACCTGATCGGCAACGCGCTCATCAGCTTGCAGGAATGGCCCGAGCAGCGTGAACAACTGAAGGCCGACCTCAAGCAAGCGGCTAACGACGAAGAACGCGATCAGATCATGGGGCTCGCCGTGGACGAGTTCTTGCGGTTTGAATCGTCCAACCAACTGAGCAACCGCCGCGCCTTGCAGGCCACACAGGTCAATGGTGTCGATCTGCCTGCGGGGGCCTTGGTCACGCTGTGCATTGGCGCGGCCAACCGAGACCCGGCTGTGTACGAAAACCCCGAACAACTGGACCTGCGCCGCACCGGCAACAAACACCTGGCCTTTGGCTTTGGCGTGCACCAGTGCGCGGGCCTGAGCCTGGCACGTTTGGAGGGCCGCATCGCCATCGGCCGCTTTTTGCAACGCTTTCCCGATGTCCAACTCTCCCAAGCGCCCGAGCGCGGCGGCCGGGCCCGTTTTCGCGGCTTTTTGCACGCCCCTTTTTCGACCCGTTAAACCCCAGAAGACGGAACTTCAAGCTGCACTGCAGGCAGCAAGGACGCCAGCCGAACCTGGTCCAAACCGGTTTGCAGCCACAGCGGGTCGGCTGCCGAGGCCCGCAGCACCAGCAAGCGGTCGGCCAGGGGGGCCACTCGGGCCTGGGCCGGGTCGATCAGCAAAACCTGCCGAGCCTGGGCCTGGTCGTTTTGCTCGGTCAGACGGCCGACCCAATCGAGTGCGTGCAAGACCACCAGAATTTGCTGCAACTCGCCCAGCTCCACCCGCAAGCGGGCGGCCAAAGCCCCGGCACTCCAGCCTCTCTGCTCAGTCAACTTGGCGGCATTCAACTCGGCCAGCACCTCCAGGGCCAACCTGAAAGACCAGCCCGCGCCTTCGGGTGTGCGCCAATGCTCACGCCCCAGCTCTGGCAAGCTGGACGCCAACACCGCCCCCAGCAAGACCAACAGCCAGGTCACATAAATCCAGACCAGCAAAATCGGTACCGCAGCAAAGGCCCCGTAGACCAGTGAATAGGTGGGCACTTCCAGCAAATAAAAAGCCATGCCTTTTTTGGCCAACTCGAGCGACGCGGCCACCAAAAAACCGGCGGTGATGGCATGTCGCCAACGCACCCGGGTGTAGGGCACATAAAAATACAAGCCACTCACACAAGCGGTCAGCAGCAAAAATTCAAAACTGTCGAGCACCCAGCGCACCGAGCCTGGCAAGACATCCACCACATCGCGCGACGCCGTCATGACATACGAGCTGATGGCCAGACTCGCCCCCAACAGCAACGGCCCCAGCGTGATGGACGACCAATACAGCAACACCTTTTGCGGCAAGGGCCGCTGGCGCTGCACCCGCCAGATCTGCCCCAGAGTCCGCTCGATCGTCACCATCAGAAAAACCGCCGACAAAAGCACAGCCGCCAGACCCGCTGTGCCCAGGCGGCTGGCCTTGCGGGAAAACTGGGTCAGGTAACTGAGCACCTGCCGGGCAATGCTCTCGGGCACCAGACTTTCGATCAGCCAGCGCTGGATCGTGTCCTGGAACTTGCCAAACACGGGAAAGGCTGAAAACACCGCCAAACCCAGCGCAAACAAGGGCACCAAGGCCAACACAGTGGTGAAGGTGAGCGAACTGGCACTGAGCCCCAAACGCGCGTCGCGAAAGCGTTCGGCCAAAACGCCGCCCATTTGTCGCCAGGGAAAATCCGACAGCTCCCGCCACCACAAACGGGTGTGGTCGATCAGGCCGGTCTTGGACAAGGATGATTGCATGCCCGGTATGATGCCATCGCAATGAATCCGAACCCCGAAACTTCCCCCCTCCCCCCCCAAGAAACAGCCCCAGCGGGCCTGGACCTGACGCGCTGGCTGGCCGTGGGCAGCTTGCTGGGCCTGATCGTGCTGGGCCTGGCCTGGGAAATCTGGCTGGCCCCACTGCGCGAAGGGGGCAGCTGGTGGGCCATCAAAGTGCTGCCCTTGTGCATCCCGGTGGCCGGCTTGCTGAAAAACCGCATGTACACCTACCGCTGGGTCAGCCTTTTGGTGTGGCTGTATTTCACCGAAGGCGTGGTGCGCGCCTGGGGTGATGCCTGGCCGTCCTCAGGCTTGGCCGCGCTGCAAACCTTGCTCTGCACCACCTTGTTTGTAGCGTGCGCACTGCATGTGCGCATCCGCTTCAAGGCCGCCAAAGCCACGGGGAACTTTGTGCCTGTGCCCCGAGACTGAGCGGTGACCGCCACAGCCTGTCTACTCACTTCTGATTGCCATGACCGATCTGACCCCATCCCAAACCGCCCTGATCGCGCAGCTGCGCGCCCTCTGTGGCCATGCCAACGTGCTCACCCACGCCGACCCCGGCGCTGACCTGAGCCCCTGGGAGCAAGACTGGCGCAAACGCGTCAAGGGTCGGGCGCTTGCCGTGGTGCGCCCGGGCAACACGCAAGATGTGGCCGCCGTGGTCAAAGCGTGCGCTGCGGCCAGTACATCCATCGTGCCCCAAGGCGGCAACACGGGTCTGGTGGTGGGCGGCGTGCCCAACGGCTCGGGCACCCAGATCGTGCTGAGCATGACCCGCATGAATGCGGTGCGCGCCATCGATCCGGCCAACCTGACCATCACCGTCGAAGCCGGTTGTGTGCTGCAAAACCTGCAGGCCGCAGCCGAAAACGCAGGATTTTTATTCCCCTTGAGCCTGGGGGCTGAGGGCAGCTGCACCATCGGCGGCAACCTGGGCACCAACGCGGGCGGCACGCAAGTCGTGCGCTACGGCAACACCCGAGAGCTGTGCCTGGGTCTGGAAGTCGTGACCGCACAAGGTGACATCTGGCACGGCCTGACAGGCCTGCGCAAAGACAACACCGGCTACGACCTGCGCAACCTGATGATCGGCAGCGAAGGCACGCTGGGCATCATCACCGCCGCCACTCTGAAGCTCTACCCCCTGCCCGCCGCGCAGCTGACCGCCTGGGCTGCCGTGCCCAGCATGGAAGCGGCAGTGCAACTGCTGGGCCTGGCGCACCAACGCCTGGGCCCGGGCCTGACGGGCTTTGAAGTCATGGGCCAGTTTGCGCTGAGCCTGGTTGACAAACACTACCCCCAGCTTCGCGTGCCGCTGTGGAAAGAAACTCCCTGGTGTGTCCTGCTGGAAAACTCCGACAGCGAAAGCGAAACCCATGCACGCGGACAGTTTGAAGCCTTGCTCGAAGACGCACTGGAAGCCGGCTGCGTGAGCGATGCCGTGGTCGCCGAAAACCTGACGCAAGCCCGAGGCCTGTGGCACATCCGGGAAAGCATCACCTTGGCCCAGGTGCAAGAAGGCCTGAACATCAAACACGACATCAGCATTCCGGTGTCTCTCATTCCGGCCTTTGTGGCCGAGACGGATGCCCTGCTGGCGCGTGAAGTGCCCGGCGTGCGCATGGTCGACTTTGGCCATTTGGGCGACGGGAACCTGCACTACAACGTGCAAGCGCCCGAAGGAGCCGATGGCAAAGCCTTCTTGCGCGACTTTGAAGACAAAGTGAACACCCTGGTGTTTGACCAAGTGCTCAAGTTCAAGGGCTCCATCAGCGCCGAGCACGGCGTGGGCGAACTCAAAGCGGCCAAGCTGCCGCACTACAAAGACCCCACTTCCCTTGCCATGATGCGGGCCGTCAAAACCGCACTGGATCCGCAGAACCTCCTCAATCCGGGGCGCGTCCTGGCCTGAGCCGCAACATTTACACTCGTCAGCCATGAACGCCCCTGTCCAACCCCGCCCCCAATCGCGCCCTGTTCGCAGCCAATACGAAGACTTCATGCGCCACGTCTACACGACCGGTGTGCAAAAAGGCGACCGCACCGGCACCGGCACGCGCAGTGTTTTTGGTCACCAAATGCGCTTTGACCTGAACGAAGGCTTCCCGCTGGTGACCACCAAAAAGGTGTTTTTGCGGGCCATCATCGTGGAGCTGCTGTGGTTTTTGCGTGGCGACAGCAATGTGAAATGGCTGCAAGAACGCGGCTGCACCATCTGGGACGAATGGGCACGTGAAGATGGCTCGCTCGGCCCTGTTTACGGTGTTCAGTGGCGCAGCTGGCCCACGCCGGTCGGTGGCCACATCGACCAGATCCAGCAGGTCATGGACACGCTCAAAAACAACCCTAATTCGCGTCGCATCATCGTGAGCGCCTGGAACGTGGCCGAGCTGGACCAAATGGCATTGATGCCCTGCCATGCTTTCTTTCAGTTCTATGTGGCCCCACCGCAAAACCCTGGCGAAAAAGCCAAACTCAGCTGCCAGCTCTACCAGCGCAGCGCCGACATCTTCTTGGGCGTGCCCTTCAACATCGCCAGCTACGCCCTGCTCACCCACATGATCGCGCAGCAGTGCGACATGGACGTGGGCGATTTCATCTGGACGGGCGGCGATTGCCACATCTATGCCAACCACCATGAACAGGTGGAACTGCAACTGAGCCGAGCGCCCATGGCCTACCCCACGCTGAACATCAAGCGCAAGCCAGCATCGATCTTCGACTACGAATACGAAGACTTCGAGGTGCTGGGCTATGAGCACCATCCGGCCATCAAAGCGCCAGTGGCTGTGTGAGACCAGACCGCATGAAACTGCACCTGATTTACGCCCGTGCACGCAACGGCACGATCGGCAAAGACGGTCAAATGCCCTGGCACTTGCCCGAAGACCTGGCGCACTTCAAGCGCGTCACGCTGGGCCAGCCAGTCATCATGGGGCGCAAAACCTGGGACTCGCTGCCTGCACGGTTTCGTCCCCTGCCGGGTCGCGTCAACATCGTGATCACCCGCCAAACTGACTGGCAAGCCGAAGGCGCATTGCGTGCGGCATCGATTGAAGACGCCATGCGCCTGTGTGGCGATGCGCCCGATGCCTGGATCATGGGCGGTGCCGAGATTTACCGCCAAGCAGAGCCACTGGCCAGCACAGCGGTCGTCACCGAGATCGATGCGGACTTTGAAGGCGATGCTTTCGCGCCCACCTTGACACCAGCTTGGCAAGAAACAGCGCGCGAATCGCATGTGGCCGCCAGCGGCCTGACCTTCAGTTTTGTGACTTACCACCAAGCGCACTGACCGACTGGACATGCACAAAAACCGCGGCTGAACCACTTCCTTGTAGGAGCGGTCTCCGACCGCGATAAATGCATCGCGGTCGGAGACCGCTCCTACTTCGCACACATCTGCAAATTCACATCACCCAAGCATCGCAAACTCGGCATGCGCCAGCCACATCTGGCGCAGCGCAGCTTCAAAATCTCGGGAGTATTGATCGATGTCCCAGGCTGGGGCGGCCTGCAGACGTTCGCGCAAACCGCGTTTGAGGGTCAGCAAAGCCTGACGGTCCCGCGCCATGCTCGCCGCAATGCGCACGTAGTCGGCGTCAGTTTCGGCCACCCAGTCGTTCAGGCCTGCTGCGCTCATGAAGCTGGCCCCCATGCGCGAGACAAAATTACCGCCCGCTTTGACGACCACCGGCACGCCCATCCACAGCGCCTGCAAACTCGTCGTGCCACCGTTGTAAGGGACGGTGTCCAAGGCGATGTCCACATCGGCGTACTCGGCCATCATGTCGGTCAGCCCCACCGGGCCACGGAACACCAGGCGCTCGCGTGCGATGCCTTCGGCCTGGAAGCGCTGGGCAAACGCCTCGATGGCGCCCTCGTCCTTGAAGCTGGGGGCCTTGAGCAAGAGGCGCGAATCGGGCACCTCGTGCAACACCGCTGCCCACAGCTTGACGGTGTGCGGCGTGAGTTTGGGCACGTTGTTGAACGAACCGAAGGTCAAGGGGCGCTGGGCATGCGCCTGGCCGTAGTCCGGGTAGGGGTAGTCGGTCTCGGGGGCAAAGCAGAACACGCTGTGGGGCAAGCGCATCAGCCGTTCGCTGAACAGGCCTTCGCTGCCCTCGGGGGCGACCACCTTGTCGGCGATCAACCAGTCGATGTTGGGCACGCCGGTCGAGCCGGGGTAGCCCAAAAATGTCGCTTGCACGGGCGCTGCGCGGTGGCCCAACAAGCTCATACGCTGCATGCTGGTGTGGCCCGACAGGTCCAGCAAGATGTCGATGCCGTCTTCTTCGATGCGCCGCGACAGCTGGCTGTCGTTCCAACTCGTCGCTTCCACCCAGCGCGCCACACGGCGTTTGGCCAGCTGGGTTTGCTCGTCGTAAGACACGCCGGTGAAATACATCGTCACTTCGACCGCCCGGCGGTCCAGGCGCGCCAGCACCGGCTGCATGAAGATATTGACCGGGTGCTGGTGATGGAAATCGGCCGACACCAAACCCACACGCAAGGGGCGATCGGGCGACTTGTCGTTCTTGAAACTGCTGACCGCGCGGGCGTTCTGCCCGAGGTGCGCAAACATCTCGCGGTGCAAATCGGCCACTTCTTGCGGGCTCAACTTGTCGCTGTAAAGCGAGCTCATGGCCGCGCTGGAATGCATCTTGGAGCCGGGGCCCTCTTCGTCGGCCAGCGCCTTGTACAAAGTCAAAGCCATATCGGCGTCGCCCGAGCGGCCCGCCACACTGGCGCGCATGGACTTGGCACCGGGCTGCGGTGCAATGGCTTCGGCCTTGGCCAGCGACTCCAGCGCCTCTTGCATGTGCCAGCTCTCGGCCAGCGAATGGGCCAGGTTCCAGTGGGCCAGGTCGCTGTCCGGGTGCAATTCGACGTTGCGCCGCAGCACCGCCTGGGCCTCTTGCCACAGGTTGTAGCGGAACGACAAATCGGCCAGCCGCACCAGCGTGGCCTCAGACGTGCCCACGCTGGCCCGCTCAAAGGCCCGGTGGCCGTCTTCGGTCATGCCCAGGCGCATGAAGATGTCGCCCAGATCCATTTGCATCTCGGCGCGCTCGTTCTCGTCTTGCGGCTCCTTGTGCAGGCGCATCACCAACAGGGCCTGGCGCATGGCTTCCAGTGCCCGAGGCGCATCGCCCCGCTCCAAACGGTACTTGGCCATGCGCCAATGGACCTGGTGATTTTTTTCAGCACCCGCCGCCGACAGGGCACGGTGGTATTCAGCCGCTGCCGCTTCCATGTGGCCCTGGTCCTCGAGCACTCGGGCCATGGACAAGCGGGCCTCGAACCGTTGGGGCTCCAGCGCGATGGCGCGGCTGTAACTGGCCAAGGCCTGCTGGTGCACCCCCATTTGCCGGCACAGATGACCCGCTTCCAGCCAGGCACTGTAATTGCCCGGAAAAGCCTTGAGCATTTGTGCAAAGCCATCCCGTGCGGCCTGATGCTCGCCCAGCATGACCAAGCAGCGCGCCCGCTGCAAAGCCGCTGGCTCCATTTGCGGTGTCTCTTTCAGGGCCGCTTCAAAAGCGGCGCAGGCTTGGGACCACTGCCCCGCCTTGAAATGGGCATTGCCTCGGTTGAACGCTTGGGCTGCAGCAGCACTGACCTCACGAACATCGTTGTCCGTTTGGACATCGGTGCTCTTGGACTCTGGGGACTGGGGAGTGTTCATCAGGATCGCCGAAATTCATAAAAGCAACATTGTGTCGCATCATGGCGCGTGAAATGAATCCCTTTTTTGAATTCGCAACCAAATGTGTATTGCCCAAACCCGTATGCATGCACCTGACAGACACTTGGCACCGCTAAACTCCCACCACTTCTGACATCCGACTCAAAACTCCCCATGAACATCGCCACCTGGAATGTGAACTCGTTGTCTGTGCGCCTGCCGCAAGTCCTGGACTGGCTGGCCGCCCACCCCACCGAGGTGCTGGCCCTGCAAGAACTCAAGCTGACCGACGACAAGTTTCCCGCAGCGGCTTTTGCCGAGGCAGGCTACCAGGCGCAATGGTTTGGCCAGAAAACCTACAACGGCGTGGCGCTGATTTCCAAGGCCGAAGGCGCGGACGTGGTGAAGAACATCCCCGGCTTTGAAGACGACATGTCACGCGTGATCGCCGCCACCTTCCCCGATGGCGCGGGTGGCACGGTGCGTATGATCGGTGCCTATTTCCCGAACGGCCAAGCGCCTGACAGCGACAAATTTGTCTACAAAATGCGCTGGCTCGACGCCCTGCGCGACTGGGTGGGCAGCCAGATGCAGCAGCACCCGAATCTGGTACTGCTGGGCGACTACAACATCACCTTTGACGAACTCGACATGTGGGACCCGGTAGGCCTGAAGGACACGATCCACTGCACCGTGGCCGAGCGTGAAAAACTTCAGGCCCTGACCGATTTGGGCCTGACCGACAGCTTCCGCCTTTTTGAGCAACCCGAAAAAAGCTACAGCTGGTGGGATTACCGCGAGTTCGCGTTCCGCCGCAACCGGGGCCTGCGCATCGACCACATCTTGATTTCGCAAGCCCTCAAAGGCCGCGCCAATGCCTGCGTTATCGACCGCGCCCCCCGCAAAAACGAGCGGCCCAGCGACCATGCGCCGGTGGTGCTGACACTGGCAGAGTGATCCTCTAAGTGCAGATGGGTCAGCTAAAACACTGTCCCATCGGCAATGCCAACTGGCTAGACAAGCCCCTGATCTAAGGCCCAAGGCTCATACCAGCAAAAGCTTTTGAGCCGGACCTCATGGGGGTACAAATGCTCAATGTTGTGACTTGACACAATCGCGTCGATGCTGCCCGTCGCCACGGCCGACATGTCGGTCATCGTGACCACCACATCGGGTTGCACCGCAGGATCGAGACCCATGGCCATTGGACACCTCAAGGCTTCAAAACATGGTGCCAATACCGCTGGCGCAGCGACCTTTCGCATTGCACTTGCGCTGGCGTTTGACTGCGCCAAGTGGCCGCACCACAGTGTGTGGATGCCACCAGCGCGATGCCCTGTGCCCGATAACGGTCCACCACCGGCTCGGCAGGGTGACCAAAACGGTTGCGGTAGCCCGCTTGCACCAGCGCCAGCCGGGGCTGCAAGGCTTGCAAAAATTCTGGTGTTGATGAGGTCTTGCTGCCGTGGTGCGGCACCAGCAACACGTCTACCGGCGCCAAGCCCATTCGCACCAGAGACAACTCTTGGGCGGCCTCGATGTCACCCGCCAACAAGGCCGCAACCCCGCCCTGGCTGATGCGCAAGACGCAACTGGTTTCATTGGGTTTGGGCTGACGGGTGACCGTCTGCGAAACGGGCGGATGCAACACCTCAAACAACACCCCATCCCACACCCACGACTGACCCGCCTGACAACGCGTCCAACCGGGTCGCAAGGCATGCAAAGCGTGTGCATCTTCCAGCGACGACCACAAGCGCGCCTGCGGCTGCATGGCCAACACCGCCGCCGCACCGCCGGTGTGGTCGCTGTCGCGGTGGCTGAGCATCAGCACATCCAGCCGCTCGCCCATGTGCGCCAGCAAGGGCACCAGCACCCGGTGCCCGGCGTCACTTTCGGCCGAATAGCGTGGCCCCGTGTCGTACAACAAGCTGTGCGTGGCAGTACGGACCAACACCGCATTGCCCTGGCCCACATCTGCAGCCAACAATTCAAACGTGCCTTCAGCCGGGCGCGGATGCTCCCAAAAAAGGACGGGCCATAAAAGAGGTAAGCACAAGAGCTTCCAGGACAGCGGCAGCTTGAGCACCAGCCCCACTGCCCCGGCCAGCGCCACCACGGTCAAAGCCCAGGGCGGGGTGGCGGTGGACACGCTGGCCATTGGCCAGGCTGCAAACCAGGCCAACAAGCTCGCCAGCGGCTGCAGCGCCCAAACCGCCAACACCCATGCGTCAGGCCAAACCACACCCAGCATGGCCAGCGGGGTGACCACCAAGGTCACCCAGGGAATCGCCAGCAAATTGGCCAACAAACCCACCAAAGACACCTGGCCAAAAAAAAGCAGCGTCAAAGGTGCCAAAGCCCAAGTGATCGCCGCCTGCTCGCGCAGCAGGCCCCAAGCTTGCCGCAACAAAGCTGCGCCCCAAAAAGGCAGCATCTGTGCAAACCACCGGCGCTGAATAACTTGGGGCTCTGGGCAGGCCATCAACTGACCTGTATCACGGTCAACCAGACCCGTGGGTGGCGTCCGATCCTGGTCCCTTTGCTGGCCCGATGCCATCAACACGCCCACCGCCACAAAACTCAGCCAAAACCCTGGCTGCAACAAAGCCCATGGGTCCAGTGTCAGCACCACCGCACCCGCCGACAACCAAATCAGTGCCCCATGCCATTGACGGGATGAAGTTTTGAGCAAGACCACCACCGCCAGCATGTACAGCGTGCGCTGCGCGGGCACACCCCAACCGCTGAACAAAGCATAAAACCCAGCCAAGGCCAGGCCGGCCAATGCCCCCACATGGACCGCAGGCCAACGCAAAGCGCCCGCAAAACCCCACAAGGCCGATTGACGCCAAGCAAAGGCCACCAAGGCCGAAGCCAGCCAGGCGAACATGGTCACATGCAGCCCGGAAATGCTCATCAAGTGCGCCACACCTGTGGCCCTGAAGACATCCCAATGGGCACGGTCAATGGCCGCCTGATCGCCGGTGACCAATGCCGCCACAACCCCCGCCAAGGGGGCCGACACCGCAGCCCCTGACCCAGGCAAGACGGTCGGCGACAAATGCGTCAGCAAACGGTCACGCACGGACTGACGCCAAGCCTCAATCGGATGCGCCCAAGTCGATGCCAACCGCAGCGGAGCGGGGTCTTTCGCCCCCGTGCGCACATAGCCGGTGGCGCGAATGTCCTGCTCCCACAACCACAACTCGTAGTCAAAGCCCCGAGGGTTCAGATGGCCGTGAGGGGCCTTCAGGCGAACTCGAAAGCGCCAGCGCTCACCCGCCTTCACCGGTTCAGGCAATGCCGACGTACTCCAGCCGCTGTCGTCCGTGCCGTCCCGGCCGTACCAGCCCAAATAAACCTGCGAGGGCAAGGATGCTGATAAGTCCAGGACTTGCACTTTGCCCAGTTTGTCGAGCCGCCAAGCTTGCTCGATTTGAAAGCGAAATCGCCACCCGAGGTCCTGGCGTTGCGGCATGGCCTGCACCACGCCCACCACATCCAGGTCTTGCCCCTCCAGCGCAGGGTCGATGCTGTGCCAGCGCGACAAAGCGTGCAGCCCGGCGACCGAAAAAGACGCGCCCCCCCAAACCAGGCACAGCGCCATGGCGCGCCAACCTACAGACAGGACCACGCGGCGCACAACGAAGCCAACGCCCCAAGTCAGCCCCAGCCCTGCGGCATAGCCCCAGACAGGCCAAAGCGCCTGCTGCTGCAACTGCCAGGCCACGCCCGCACACCAAGCCAGCAAGCCCAGAGCCAAACCCCGCCCCCACTTCAGTGACAGCATGGCCACGCCTGCCGGGCTGTCGATCGGCAGTCTCCCTGCGAGCAGATTCGCTTCATGGCAGCCTCCCTGATTTGGCTGAGTGGATCATCCGTGGGTCTTTGCCCCGTCTTGTCCAAGATCTTGGCGTGTGTTGTGTTGCTTGTAACCGCACAAGCTGCATTTGTCATGGGTACTGCCCCTGTTGCGCCGCTGTCAATATCTCTGTAGCCCTTTGCACAACACCTGTACAACCACACGCTGCCCCATGGCCAATCGGGTGCGACAGCAACCGGAGCGGATTCAGCGACAATTCAAACCCATTGCTGTCGTTCCCGCCCAGGCGGGAACCCCTCCACCCCAACCCAGAGCCCACCATGAGCGTTTACGACACCCTGAAATCCCTGAACATCGAACTGCCACCCGTGGCCGTACCCGCTGCGGCCTATGTGCCTTTTGTGCAGACTGGAAATTTGGTGTTCTTGTCAGGCCACATTGCCAAAAAAGACGGCAAAGTCTGGGCGGGCCAACTGGGCAAAAACACCAGCACCGCCGAAGGCCAGCAAGCTGCGCGTGCCGTGGCCATTGACCTGATGGGCACCCTGCACGCGGCCGTGGGCGATCTGAACAAGGTCAAGCGCATTGTCAAAGTGATGAGCCTGGTCAACTCCACAGGCGATTTCACCGAACAACACTTGGTCACCAACGGCTGCAGCGAATTACTGGCGCAAGTTTTTGGACCGCAAGTCGGTGCGCATGCCCGCAGCGCCTTTGGTGTCGCGCAAATCCCCATGGGCGCTTGCGTTGAGATCGAAATGATCGCCGAAATCGGCTGAACTTCCACAGTTTGGACGCCATGGCCATCGAATTGAGCAAAACACCCATTCAAACCCGGAGAACTTCATGACCATTTCCATGTCCAGCGCCACCCTGCCTGTCTGCACCCGCATGCTCACCAACCTGAGCCATATTCTGGCCAAGGCCGAGCAGTTCGTAGAAGCCAAAAAGATCGACCCCACAGCGCTGACCACCTACCGATTGGCGCCAGACATGCTCCCTTTCACCCGCCAAGTGCTGATCGCTTGCGATGCGGTGAAAAACGGCGTGGCCCGTTTGAGCGGCGTCGAAGCTCCGAAGTTTGAGGACACCGAAATCACCCTCGCCCAGCTGCAAGAACGCATCCACAAAACCCTGGCCTTCATCGCAACCGTACCCGCCTCTGCACTGGATGGCACCGAAGACAAGGAAATCACCTTCCCTGCAGGCCCTGGCAAAACCCGCACCCTCAACGGGCAAAACTACCTGACGGGCTGGATGCTGCCCAACATGTACTTCCACATCACCACGGCTTACACCATCTTGCGTCACAACGGGGTCGAAGTGGGCAAGATCGATTACCTGCTGGGTGCTCAGGGCTGAGCGGCTGGCTTCAAGCCTGATTTATCCCCACAGCCCGCGCCCAAAGCTGTGGACAAGTGCAGGGACAAGCCGCCAAAGGCCCGAACCGCATGGGCTGGCGGGGCGTGCTCAAAAAAGCATCACGCCACCCGCGTCACGCGGTTCGGCTTGAAGCCCAGATCCGCCACTTTGCCCTTCTTGGCCTGAGCCACTTTGGCATTGTTCAGGCTGCGGATTTCAAGCGATTCTTCGCGCTTTTTCCCTCCCGGCCCGCTTTTGCCACGGTCTTGAGTTCGTTGATTTCAAAGCCAAACCCGCACGGCTTTAAGGCCTGGTCTGCGCATCACGCAAGGCATCCCGAGCAGCCTCGGCCAAGGCCGCGCAATCTTGGGCCGACTGTTGACCTGCGGCGCACCAGAACTTCTCCTCAGTGGCTTGTGCCAAAAACGTCAAACTTTCTTCGGCAGGATTTCGCTGCTGACCGCGCCCCAGGGCCTGCAAGCCATACAGACGAATATTCAGTGTTTCAGCACCGGATTGACTGCGCAGGTATTGCCGAACATAAGCCTGCGCCTCACGCTTGCCCAGCTCTGCCAGTAGCACCAACGCGTTGATCCGAACGGGCAAGCCGGGACTTTGTGACGCTGCTGCGTTCACCGCAGTGGGTGCAGGCTCAAGCAGCGCGCCCAAAGTCAACAAGGCCGAATCGTCCAGATGCGTCAACTGGCTCAATGAGACACCATGAGGCCCGGCTTCTTTGACCAAAGGCAACAACTGCTCTGCGTTGATGCGCCCCCCCGAGCCCTGCCGCGATCCCATTGCAGCTTGCATTCTTGGCATGTTCACAATCGAGCCCAGTTGCGCAAAACTAGCAGACTCATAGTCGGCCAATACCGTCGATTGCGGCAGGGCATGTAGGTCATGATCCGCTCGGGCACAGTCACCATACCTGGCGCATCGGGGTGGTACAAAGCGGCGGCATGCCCCATTTCATGCGCCCAGATCACCCATTCGGGCGCTCGGTCGTTGTTGGGGTCGTGTTTTTTGGCGTACAAAACAGGACGACCCAACTGAGGGGTGCACCCCAGGATGTAACCCGCAGCATCTCCGCATTGCGCAATCGCATCCACAATCACCAACTTGAGTTTCCCTTGCGTGGCTTGAATGGACTGCATCAAATGGTTATTGGCGCGCCCCAGGCCCGAATGGATTTGCACGGCACCCAGCACCTCGAAACGCAAATTCACCCCTTGAGCCAACAATTGCTGACTGACCTCCAGCAATCGTTGGCAAACTCTGGCCATCCTGTATTCAGACAAGTTGTCTTCGCGTCCTCGCCACACTTCCACCTGAATGACACGCCCCGCCGACTGATCACCCACACTGCAAGCCAATACCCCGGGGGCGGCGTCTTCCACCACCTTGGGTGCTGTGCCGTTGCATCCGGTGATCAATGCCAAGATACCAATAAACATAATCCCTTGAAAGCTGAACCGCATGAAAACCTCTTAAAAAGATATTCACAAAGTATTCACTTTTTAAGACGGGCCGTCAAATGTTGCGCTTGGTTTAATTGTCCCCAAACCTCGTGCTCAAAGCTGTGGACAAGTTCAGGGACAAGCCGCCAAAGGCCCGACCCGTATGGGCTGGCGAGGCTTGCTCAAAAAAGCATCACTCCGCCCTGATTACTCCACCCGCGTCACCCGGTTCGGCTTGAAGCCCAGATCGGCCACACGGCCCTTTTTGGCCCGCGCAGCCTTGGCATTGTTCAGGCTGCGGATTTCCAGCGTTTCATCGCGATCTTTTCCTCCGCGCCCAATGCCTTCGATCTTGATGCTGCGGGTGTAAGCCGCCGCGCCCGCCAGGCTGTCTTTGGCTTCAAGGTCGATGAGCATCAGGCCCCGGCCGCCTTTTTCCATGGTCTTGAGTTCGCTGATTTCAAACGTCAGCACGCGGCCGCCCGTGCTCGCACAGCACACGCTGGTGGCCGCAGGCATGGCCAGCTTGTCGGCCGGCACAGTGGCGCTGGAGCCGCTCACATGGCTGGGCGCGCAGACGGTTTCGCCGTCGCCCAGGCTGATGAAGGCTTTGCCCGCTTTGTTGCGCGAGATCATGTTCTCGACCGAGGCCATGAAGCC
>CAMDFT010000071.1 GCA_945897795.1 Limnohabitans sp. Rim8
GAGACGGAAATCATCTCCATGGCCTTGGTGATCTTCTTGGTGTTTTCCACCGATTTGATCTTGGTGCGTAGTTCCTTGCCCGATGCCATCAGAGGCTCCTTTTGATCAGGTGGAAATTAAGCAAAGCTTTTCTTGAAAGCGGCCACGGCGGCGTGCAATTCGGCTTCCGCCTCTTTGTCCAACGCTTTGCTGCTTTCGATCTTGGCCAACAAAGCAGCGCATGAATCTTTCAAGTAAGCGTGCAAGCCGTGTTCGAAAGCCAAGACCTTCTTGACGTCGATGTCGTCCATGAAGCCTTTGTTCACCGCAAACAAGCTGGCACCCATCAAGCTGATGGACAGCGGGCTGTACTGGGCTTGCTTGAGCAACTCCGTCACGCGCGCACCGCGGTCCAACTGCTTGCGTGTGGACTCGTCCAAGTCAGAGGCAAACTGTGCAAACGCAGCCAATTCACGGTACTGGGCCAAGTCGGTACGGATACCGCCGGACTGACCTTTGATGACTTTGGTCTGAGCCGAGCTACCCACGCGAGACACCGAGATACCGGCATTGATCGCAGGGCGGATGCCGGCGTTGAACAAACTGGTTTCCAGGAAAATCTGACCGTCGGTGATCGAAATCACGTTGGTGGGCACGAACGCAGACACGTCACCGGCTTGGGTTTCGATGATGGGCAAAGCCGTCAAAGAACCTGTCTTGCCAGTCACAGCACCTTTGGTGAAGGCCTCGACGTAGTCGGCGTTAACGCGGGCTGCGCGCTCAAGCAGACGGCTGTGGAGATAGAACACGTCGCCAGGGTAGGCTTCGCGGCCTGGTGGGCGGCGCAGCAGCAGCGATACTTGACGGTAAGCCACGGCCTGCTTGGACAGGTCGTCATAAACGATCAAAGCGTCTTCGCCGCGGTCACGGAAGTATTCGCCCATCGTGCAGCCGGAGTAGGCCGACACGTACTGCATCGCAGCGGATTCAGAGGCGGAAGCGGCCACCACAATGGTGTATTCCATCGCGCCAGCTTGCTCCAAAGCGCGTACCACGTTCTTGATCGACGAGGCTTTTTGGCCAATCGCGACGTAAACGCAGGTCATGTTCTGACCTTTTTGGTTGATGATGGCGTCGATCGCAACAGCGGTTTTGCCGGTCTGGCGGTCGCCAATGATCAGTTCGCGCTGACCACGGCCCACGGGCACCATGGAGTCGATCGACTTCAGGCCGGTTTGCATGGGTTGGTCCACCGATTTACGTGCGATCACGCCAGGGGCGACTTTTTCAATCACGTCGGTCATCTTGGCGTTGATCGGGCCTTTGCCGTCAATCGGCTGACCCAGAGCGTTCACCACACGGCCAATCAATTCGGGGCCAACGGGCACTTCCAGAATGCGGCCAGTGCACTTGACTGTGTCGCCCTCGGAGATGTGCTCGTACTCACCCAAGATCACGGCGCCCACCGAGTCACGCTCGAGGTTCAGGGCTAAGCCGAATGTGGCGATGCCATCGGCTGTGGATGGGAATTCAAGCATTTCGCCCTGCATCACATCAGACAAGCCGTGGACGCGAACGATACCGTCGGTCACGGACACCACAGTGCCCTGGTTGCGGATATCGGCGCTGGCGGACAGCCCTTCAATGCGGCTCTTGATCAGTTCAGAAATTTCTGCGGAATTGAGTTGCATGACTCTTTCCTTCTTTCTTTAAATATGTCCGGTCTCAATCCGCTTCAAGCGGTGAGGGCCGATTTCATTTGTTCCAGTTGGGCCTTGACAGAGGTATCGAGCACCTCGTCACCCACCACCACACGAATGCCGCCAATCAAGGTGGCATCGAGCTCGACAGACACATTGAGCTTGCGCGCAAAGCGTTTCTCGAGCGTGGACGACAAGTCGGCCAAGGCCGATGCGTCAATGGGGAATGGGCTGTAGACCACCGCGTCAGCGGTGCCACTTTGCGCATTCACAAGGGCCCTGTACTGCTGTGCAACAACAGGCAGCGCACTGAGACGGCCATTTTCGATCACCAGTTGCAGGAAATTCTTGCCAGCCTCGGGCAGTGCTGCGCGCAGCAAGCCAGAGATCAGATCGAATGCCTGCTCATCGGACACTTTGGGGCTGTCGACAAACTGTTGCAGTTGTGCGTTCTCGGCAATGGCCGCAAGTTCGTCAAGCCAAGCGGCCGTGCCAGCAAGGTCGGATGCCTGCGCTTTGAAAAGCGCATCGGCATAAGGGCGGGCGATGGTAGCAATTTCTGCCATGGTCTTCTCTGGCTGGAGCTTATTACAGCTCGGTCTTGAGGCGGCTCAGCAGATCAGCGTGGACACCAGCGTTGACTTCCTTGCGGAGAATCTGCTCGGCACCCTTGACCGCCAAAGCTGCGACCTGCTCTCGCAGACTTTCGCGCACTTTGACAGCTTGCTGCTCGGCTTCGGCTTTTGCAGCAATGATGATCTTGTTGGCTTCTTCGGTGGCTCGTGCTTTGGCTTCTTCAACAATGCCATTTGCACGGCGCTCGGCATCGGCCAAACGCGAGGCGGACTCATTGCGCGACTGGGCCAGTTCGGACTCCACACGCGCATTGGCGTTGCTGAGTTCGGCTTTGGCTTTGTCTGCGGCAGCGAGACCGTCAGCAATTTTCAGTGCCCGTTCGTCAAGCGCTTTTGTGATTGGGGGCCACACGAATTTCATCGTGAACCACACCAAAATCGCAAAAACGATCATCTGTATGAACAGAGTAGCGTTAATGTTCACGGTTCGGTCCTTCTTCTAGGGGAAGAGGTGCGTGAATCACTTCAGAATGAAGGGATTGGCGAAAGCGAACAACAACGCAATGGCCACACCGATCAAGAAGGCGGCGTCAATCAAACCAGCCAACAAAAACATTTTGGTCTGCAACTCGTTCATCAATTCAGGCTGACGTGCACCGGATTCGAGGAATTTGCCACCCATCATGCCAATGCCAATGGAGGCGCCCAAAGCGCCCAAACCAACGATCAAACCGCAAGCCAATGCCACCAGGCCGAGAATGTTTTCCATGTGAAGCTCCTAAAGTGAGAGGAAAAAAGAAACAAGAAACGAAAAAAATGTCATCAATGCGCGTCGTGCGCTTGGCCTGTGTAGACCAGCGTTAACATCATAAAGATGAAAGCTTGCAAAGTGATCACCAAGATGTGGAACAAAGTCCACACCGTGCCGCCGATGATGTGGCCAATGGCCAAGCCAACACCGGTTGCTGACAATGCCCAGCCACCGCCCATGAGGGCAATCAGCATGAACACCAACTCACCTGCAAACATGTTGCCAAACAGCCGCATGCCATGCGAGACCGTCTTGGCCAAATACTCGATCATCTGCATCAAGAAATTGATGGGGTACAGCGCCCAATGGTCGCCAAAAGGCGCCGAAATCAGCTCATGAACCCATCCGCCGAGGCCCTTGATCTTGATGTTGTAAAACAGACAAATCAACAACACAGAGCACGACAAACCCAAAGTTGTGGACAGGTCAGCGGTCGGGACCACACGCATGTAATCTTTGAAACCCAAAGCAGGACCCACTGCATGCCATGCGCCTGGGAGCAAGTCCACTGGCAGCATGTCCATGGCATTCATCAGAAAAATCCACACAAAAACCGTCAGCGCCAGCGGTGAAATCAGCTTGCGGCTGTTGGCGTTGCGAATCACGCCTTTGGCTTGGTTTTCGACCATTTCGGACAGCAATTCAACAGCCGCCTGGAAGCGCCCCGGCACACCCGATGTGGCTTTGCGGGCAGCCGACCACAAAAGAAAGCAACCCACCACGCCCAAAAACACCGACAGAACAACCGAGTCGAGGTTGAACAAACTGAAATCCACAATGCTTGTTTGCTTAACACCTTCAAATGAAAAGTTCATTTGCAAGTGCTGCAAGTGATGCTGGATGTACTCTCCAGCCGTTGGGGCGTGCGCGCCAGCGTTTTCAGCAGCCATAAATCACCAATCAGTTCAAAAAATAGTCGGCTTCGACTTCCGTTGCATGTAGCCCAGCGCCATGGCCAGCCAATACACCTTGATCGTCACCACAAAGCCAGCCACCAGGGCAAGCCAGCTTAAATTCGAAATCACTTTTGGCGCCACCAAGAGCAACGCCACGGTCAAGATGATCTTGACCAACTCCCAAAAGAACAAACCTAACAAGACAGCTTTGGGCTGAATTTGACGCATTTGTCTGCTCAAAGCCCTGATGAAAACCACAGCAGGGATCACAGCCGATGCGCAACCCCAAGCCACAGATGCGGCCAAATGGAATTCTCGGGTGAACAATCCCGTCAACAACACCATCAAAGCGCCTATGCCTATTTGCAGGAATAAGACATGCCATGGTGAGGTTTGAGGATGGCTTAACCGCCAAGCCGCCGCCTCTTCAGCAGTCAAAGTCTTGAATTCTTCTTCCGAGACCTCGACGGCACCTTCTTCAACTTTCGGATTGTTTTGCGATGATGCAATTTTGACCATCTCAAATTACAATCAGGTTACAGATAAGACGATGACCACAGAGCTCAAAATTATACCTAGAAACCCTTGTGTGCTCGATTTATTTGCATCAATTTTTTGACCTTGCAAAAGCCAAGCGCAGCCCCTGCGGCCACAATGGACCATCACGTTGGCTGAGAATTTCTTTTATTCACGCGCAATTAATCGGTTTTTTATGTACGAATGGATTAAATTTTTCCACCTTGCCGCCGCTATCGTTTGGATGGGTGGCATGGCTTTGGTCATTTTGGCGCTGCGCCCCGTGGTCATTGCCCAGATGGCACCGCCTGAACGCTTGACCCTGATGGCGGGCGTCTTGTCGCGCTTTTTCAACATGGTCTGGGTGTCGGTCGCTCTGATTTTGGCATCGGGCTTTTGGATGCTGACCATGACCGACATGAAACTTGCCCCCAGAGGTTGGCACGCCATGTCGGGGCTGGGTATCTTAATGTGCTTGATTTTTGCGCATATTTGGTTTGTCCCGTTTCGGCGTCTGAAAGTTGCCGTGTCGGTGTCCGACTGGCCTGCGGCGGGCAAGGCTTTGGGGCAAATTCACCCCATGGTGCTGACCAATTTCGCCTTGGGTTGGTTGGCGATGTTGGCCGTGCTGGTGTGGCGTTAAGCTTGCTAACCGAACTTCATTCTCCATGAGCGCCTCCACCACCCCTCCCAACGGCATTGACCCGCACAAAGACACTCTGATCGAGTACCCCTCGGTCTTTCCGATCAAGGTCATGGGCGCCATGGTCGACGGCTTTGCCGAAGCCATGTGCCAAGTCGCCCTGCAGTTTGACCCCGGCTTTGACGCCCGCACCATCGAACTGCGTCCCAGCAAGGGCGGCAACTATTTGGGCGTGACACTCAGCATCACGGCCACCAGCCGCGAACAACTCGACGACCTGTACCGCGCACTGACCTCGCACCCGATGGTCAAAATCGTGCTTTGAGCATGGACATCCGGCTGCTTGGGCGGGTGGCGTACTTGCCAACCTACGAGGCCATGCAGGCCTTCACGGCTGCCAGGACAGGTGACACCCCGAATGAACTTTGGCTGTGTGAGCACCCCCCCGTATTCACCCAAGGGCTGGCGGGGCAAGCTTCACACCTTTTGATGCCCGGCGACATTCCAGTGGTGCAGACCAATCGGGGAGGGCAAGTCACTTTTCATGGTCCCGGTCAAGTCATGGCCTACCCCTTGGTCAACCTGCAGCGCGCAGGTTACTACGTCAAAGAATATGTCTTCAAGCTCGAGGAATCGATCATCCGCACCTTGGCCCACTTCGGCGTTACCGGCCACCGCGTGGCGGGCGCACCGGGTATTTACGTGCGCCTGAACGACCCTTTCAGCCATGCGGCGCTGGTGGGCCCGGCCTTGGCCAGCGACCCGTTCAAGGGCCTGGGCAAGATCAGCGCTTTGGGCATCAAGGTCAGCCGACATTGCACCTACCACGGTGCGGCCCTGAACGTGGCCATGGACCTTCAACCCTTTGAGCGTATCAACCCCTGTGGTTATGCCGGGTTACAAACCGTGGACCTTTTTACAATCGGTGTAGAAACCACCTGGGACGAAGTCGCCCGGGTGCTGGCCGGTCAACTCGCTGCCCGACTGTGAAACACCGCCACGAACTGACGCACCTGACCCGCCGCCGTGCGGCGACCGAAAGAAACCCATGAACAACACCCCCACCGAACGCCCCGTGGTCCGCGAAGTCCAGACCCTTGAAAACTATGACCCCATGGCCAAGCAAAAAGCGGCGGCCAAGCTCTCGCGAATTCCAGTGAAGGTGGAACAGGCCGCAGTGCTGAAAAAGCCCGAATGGATCCGCGTGAAAGCCGGCTCGCCCACCACCCGCTTTTACGAGATCAAAGACGTTCTGCGCGCCAACAAACTGGTCACAGTTTGCGAAGAAGCCAGCTGCCCCAACATTGGCGAATGCTTTGGCAAAGGCACTGCCACCTTCATGATCATGGGCGACAAGTGCACACGGCGCTGCCCGTTTTGCGACGTGGGCCACGGTCGCCCCGACCCTCTGGATGTGAACGAGCCCGACAACCTGGCCAAGACCATTGCGCAGCTCAAACTGCAATACGTGGTGATCACCAGCGTGGACCGCGATGACCTGCGTGACGGCGGCGCGGGCCATTTTGTGGAATGCATCCGCAAAACGCGCGAACTGTCTCCGCAAACCCAGATCGAGGTGTTGGTGCCCGACTTCCGGGGGCGCGACGACCGCGCCTTGGAGATCCTGAAGGCCGCGCCGCCCGACGTGATGAACCACAACATGGAAACCGTGCCGCGCCTGTACAAAGAAGCGCGCCCCGGCTCCGATTACCAGTTCTCGCTGAACCTGCTGAAAAAATTCAAGGCGCTGTTTCCGAATGTGCCCACCAAGAGCGGCCTGATGGTCGGCCTGGGCGAGACGGACGAAGAAATCTTGGACGTCATGCGCGACATGCGTGCGCACAATATCGAGATGCTGACCATTGGCCAGTACCTCGCCCCCAGCAACAGCCACCTGCCGGTGCGCCGCTATGTGCACCCCGACACCTTCAAGATGTTCGAGGCCAAGGCTTACGAAATGGGCTTTTCGCACGCCGCAGTTGGCGCGATGGTGCGCAGCAGCTACCACGCAGACCAGCAAGCGCTATCGGCACTCCTGAACACCCCCGCTCGCTGACACACCACCCACCCAGTAACCGGGCAGGCCTGCCTCTCAGGCCTCCGTTCATCAAGCAGCCATCTTTTGCCGCCAAAGGCCCTGCATCGCAGCCCACCAGTCGCGGGCAAAGCGGGCCGCATCGAACAGGGGCGAACTGGCCGCCTGGCTACGCACTTGCTGGCGCAAGCGTTGTAATCGCTCGGCCACCTGACTACCCCCTTGGCCCCAGGCCACCGCTTGCATCATGTAATCAGCCTCGCTGTGGGTCACCCAATCGTGCAGGCCCAGGTTGCACAACATGGCCTGGCCTTGCCTGCCCAGCATGCCGGGCATGGCCAGCGTGAGGGTGGGCACGCCCATCCACAAGGCTTCGGCGGTGGTCGTGCCGCCAGGGTAAGGAAAGGTGTCGAGCAGGATGTCCACCTGGCTGTAGCTGTCCAGGTACTGCGCGCGGCTGACCGGTGGCAACAAGTCCACCCGCGCCGCGTCGATGCCCGCCGCGTGCAAGCGCTCGCCAAAGCGGGCCAGCTGCCCCGCATCACTGAACTGCGGTGCCTGCAGACGCAAACGCGCCTGCGGGCAAGCGGCCAGAATGTGCGCCCAAGCGGCCAAAACACCCGGGTTGATTTTGGGCAACGTCTGGTAACAACCGAAGGTGATGAAGCCATTTTTCAGGACCGGTGGCGCAGACGGGTCGGGGGCGGCCACAGGCGGGCTCATGCACAAACGGGTATGGGGCAGACGCACCACTTGCTCCACATACAGCGACTCTTCTCCTTCGGGCACGCACACCGGGTCGGCCAGGATGGCGTCCATTTGCGGCAGACCGGTGCTGGCAAAGTAGCCCAGCCAACTGACCTGAAGCGGTGCGGGTTTGGCAGCAAAGACCGGCAGGCGGTTGCCCGCCGTGCGCCCGGACAGGTCGACCAGAATGTCCACGCCGTCGCTGCGAATTTGCTCAGCCAGCCGCTCGTCGGTCCACAAATCCACCGTGTGCCAGGCCTCGAAAACCGGTCGAATGCTCTCGGTCAGCTCGTCCGATCTCGGGTTGTTGGCATAGGCCAGCAAGCGCAGCTCACCAACGTCTACGGCGGTACTGGCCAGCGCCAGCAACACATCGCGCAAAAAATAGCCTACCGGGTGCTGGTGCAAATCGGCTGAAACCAAACCCACACGCAAGGGTTGAGCATGGACCGGTCGGCGCGGCCACTTGGGGTTGGCCGGGTACAACTTCGCACTGCGGCGCAGCAAGGCCTGGTGCGCGGCCTCGTCGGGCGGGTACCGGTAGTGCTGCACAAAAATCAGGTTGGCCAACGAATCGGCGTGACGCGGCTCCAGCGCCAGCGTGGCCTGGTAAGCGCGGCTGGCTTCTTCAAAGTCAAAGGCGTCTTGCCACCATTTGGCCAGGTTGAAATGCGCCTGCAAATGACCCGGCTCGAGCGCCAGCGCAGCCTGATACGACGCCTTGGCGTCTTGGGCGCGGCCCAGCGATTGGTAGGTCAAGCCCAGATTCAGGTGCGAGTTGGCGTGCCCCGGACGCAGCGCAATCGCCTGGCGCAAGTACACCACCGCCTCCTCGTGGCGCTGAAGTTTTTGCAAGCTCAGGCCCAAATTGGCCAGCGCCTCCACATGTCCGGGTTGTTCGCGCAGCAGGTCCTGGTACAGCGCCACAGCCACGACCAGCCGATGCGTGCGCGCTGCCAAGGTGGCCTTCAGGTTCAAAGCCGACAAGCGGTAGGCCTGCGGCACGCCAGATTGCGCCAACAAGGCATCGGTGCGGATTTCGGCCTGTGCCCATTCGCCTTTTTGGTATTCGCTCACCGCTTCCTCCAGCAAAGCTTGGCATGCAGCGGGGGTGGAGGCAGATGAAGGCTTGGGCGCTGGCACTGAGGCCTGCCCCAAGAGCTTGGTCAACATACCCGATGGTTTGGCAGGTCGGCCTTTGGCAGGTGGCTTTTTCATGGGGGCAAAGGCGACTTGCGCGTGAATGGTTTTTTAAAAGGTGGATTTTAGTGAACACAAGGCCTGCATCATGACGCCTGGATTCAGTCTCCGTCTGGGCCCGGTGCCTGCGCTGCGAGGAACGGGCTTTTCCCCTAAACTTGCCACCAATCAAGACGCTCACGCCCACCACATCAAGGCCCCTATGACCGACGCCACCTCTGACGCCACCCCCTACACACCCCCCAAAGTCTGGACTTGGAACAAGGCCAATGGCGGGCGATTTGCCAACATCAACCGGCCCATCTCGGGGGCTACGCTCGAGCAAGACTTGCCACGAGGCAAGCACCCGCTTCAGTTGTATTCGTTGGGTACGCCCAATGGCGTCAAGGTCACAGTCATGCTTGAAGAATTGCTGGCACTGGGGCACGCTGGTGCTGAGTACGATGCGTGGCTGATCCGCATTCAAGAAGGCCAACAGTTCAGCAGCGGATTTGTGAGCGTGAACCCCAACTCCAAAATACCTGCGTTGTTGGACTGCAGCGTTGAACAGCCCGTTCGGGTGTTCGAGTCAGGGGCCATCTTGCTGTACTTGGCCGAAAAGTTCGGCGCCCTGGTGCCCACCGATCCTGCTAAACGTGCGGAATGTATGTCATGGCTGTTCTGGCAAATGGGCAGCGCCCCTTATTTGGGCGGCGGTTTCGGGCATTTTTATGCCTATGCCCCGGTCAAAATCGAATACGCCATTGACCGATTTGCCATGGAAGTCAAACGCGAGATGGATGTGTTGGACCGCCGCCTGGCCGAGCAACGTTTCATCGCGGGCGATGACTACACCATCGCCGACATCGCCATTTGGCCCTGGTACGGCGCACTGGCCAAAGGTTTGCTGTACGAAGCCGGTGAATTTTTACAGGTGCAGGAATACACCCATGTGCAGCGCTGGGCCGAAGAACTGGCGCAACGCCCTGCCGTGCAACGCGGGCGCAAGGTCAACCGCGTGATGGGCGCGCCCGAATCGCAGCTGCACGAACGCCACGACGCCAGCGATTTCGACACCCGCACGCAAGACAAACTCAAAGCCGTTTGACACCGTCGCCGGGCCGGCTTGGCCTGGTGGAGCGAAGCCGACTCAGGGGTCCAGGCAGGCAGCCGGGTCTTCGCTGCCCAGCACCTGAATGGCCCAAGGTGCAAGTTTGGTGGTGTTCGAGCGCAGCACCTGGTGCTTGACCGCCAAGATCTGCGAGGGGTGCATGGAAAAGCTGCGCAGCCCCAGCCCCAGCAGCAAACGGGTCATGGCCACATCACCCGCCATCTCACCGCAGACTGACACGCCCTTGCCCTGACGCTGGCACTCGGCGATGGTGTCAGCGATCAGGCGCAGCACGGCTGGGTGCAGCGGGTCGTACAGGTGCGCCACCGATTCATCGGCCCGGTCAATCGCCAGGGTGTACTGAATCAAGTCGTTGGTGCCAATGGACAAGAAATCAAAGTACTTGAGGAACAGACCCAAAGACAAAGCGGCCGCCGGGATCTCGATCATCGCGCCCAAGCGCACTGGGCCATGGGCTGCGCCGCGGCGGTCCAGTTCGTGGCGGGCTTGCGCGATCAGGGCCAGCGTTTGACGGATCTCGCTGCCATGCGCCAGCATGGGAATGAGCAAATGGACCTGCCCGTGCGCCGCCGCCCGCAAGATGGCGCGCAGCTGCGTGAGGAACATCGCCGGGTCGGCCAGGCACCAGCGGATGGCACGCAGACCCAGGGCCGGGTTCAGGTGTGATGCTTCGTGGCGGCTTTCCTCCAGCGGTTTGTCGGCCCCCACATCCACTGTGCGGATGGTCACGGGTAAACCCTTCATGCCGTCCAACGCACGGCGGTAGGCCTGGAACTGCTCTTCTTCGTCGGGCAGATGGCCTTGGCGGCCCATGAACAGGAATTCGCTGCGAAACAAACCCACACCGACCGCACCTGCAGTGAGTGCAGCCGCGGTGTCTTCAGGCATCTCGATGTTGGCCAGCAGTTCGATTTTTTGTCCGTCGAGCGTGACGGAAGGGGTATGGCGCAAACGCGCCAAGCGCTCGCGCTCCAGATCGCCCTGCCGCTGCTTGAAACCGTAATCGGCCAGGATGATGGGCGAGGGGTCCACGATGACCACGCCTGCATCGCCATCGATGATCACCCAATCGTCTTGCTTGACCAGCTGGCTGGCGGTGCGCGCACCCACCACCGCCGGAATGTCCAGGCTGCGCGCCACGATGGCGGTGTGCGAGGTCTTGCCGCCGACATCGGTCACGAAGCCGGTGAACACGCTTTGCTTGAACTGCAGCATGTCGGCGGGCGAGAGGTCGTGCGCCACCAGCACCAAGGGCACATCGGTGTCGCCCAGTTGCAACTCTTGCTGGGGCCGCTGTGGACGCTTGGTTTGAGCCACCAAAGGTCCTGTGCCCTTGAGGCAGTGCAGCACCCGTTCGCCCACTTGCTCCATGTCGGCCTTGCGTTCGCGCAGGTAAGGGTCTTCCATTTCCTCGAACTGACGCACGATGATGTCGAGCTGACTGGTCAGCGCCCACTCAGCGTTGTACAGGCGGGTTTTGATCCATTGCACCACGCCAGAGGTCAGCTCTTCGTCTTGCAGCAGCATCAAGTGCACATCCAGCAGTGCATCCAGTTCGTGCGGCGCGTCCTTGGGCATGTCTTTTTGGAGGCGCTGCAGCTCATCAACCACCGCATCGCGGGCCACGCGCAAGCGCTGGATTTCGGCGTTGACCTGGTCGGGCTTCACAAAGTAGTGCGCCACATCGACCCGGCTGGAGGCCACCAGAACGGCACGCCCGATGGCGATGCCGCGCGCCACTGCCAGGCCATGGATACTGAAGGTCATGGCTTACTCGCCTTCACCAAACTTGTCGTTGATCAGGGCCAACAGCGCCGCCAAGGCTTCGTCTTCTCGCTCGCCCAGGGTCTCGACCATCACCTCACTGCCCAGACCGGCGGCCAACATCATCACACCCATGATGCTTTTGGCATTGATGCGGCGCTCGCCCTTGTTCATCCAGACATCGCACGGAAAGCTGCCCGCCAATTTGGTCAGCTTGGCCGAGGCGCGGGCGTGCAGGCCCAATTTATTGCTGATGGTCACGGTGGTTTGGGGCATGTCTCTGTCCGGTTTGGTTTTGGGGGGCGGTGCTGCCCACGGGCATCACGCCCTGGGTGCCGCCTGCGTGGGCGCGTGCAGCCAAGGCCTCCAGGCTTTCGTGGCGGTAGCACACGCTGCGCAGCAGCATGGGCAAATTGGCCCCGGCCACCAGGCGCGTGTGCAGTCCATCGCCCAACTGCTGGGCCACGTTGCAGGGCGTGGCGCCAAACACATCACTGAGCAGCAGCACATCGGTCGTGTCCAGTGCGGCCATGGCTTCACGCGCCCGGGTCAAGGTGTCTTCGGGCGCGTCGTAGGGCAAAACGTCCAGCGCCAGAACGCCATTGGCGCAATCAGGAAAGACGTGCAGGGCGCACTCGCGCAAGGCGGAGGCCAGCGGGGCATGGGCGATGATGAGGATGCCGATCATGGTGGGGTCCGATTATCGACTCTGCGCTGGTTTTTTCAGCATGAAAAAGACCCACGAGGCGAACGAACTCAGGCCGAAACAGGCCAATGCCACTTGGTACGCCTGTGTGTTGGCCAGCCCCAGGCCGCGCCCGGCATCGACCAACAGGCCGATGCCCCACTGCACCACAAAAATGCCCGCAAAGATCACCAGGTTGTAGGCCGACAAGGCGCGACCGGCCAGGTGAGAGGGGAAAGCCATGCCCACGGCAGGTTGAGCCAACGACACGAAGGTGCTGCTGACGCAAAATAACGCCACCCCCACGGCAGCGGCGTCGCCTATATCAGGGCCAATCCCAACCAGGGCCGCGATGACCCCGAAACTCAATGGCAAGCCCCAGGCGATCAGGCGCTCGACCGGGATGCCCCGGCGTGCCAGTCCCGGCGTGATCAGGCCCCACAACCAAAAGGTCACCAGCATGGCCAAGTTGATGAGGAACAGTCCGGACGCCGCCTCAGACGCCGTCCAGCCCGCCACCTGGGTCATCCAGGGGCCCGCCCACAGGGTCTGGATGGCCACCATGCCACCGTAGGTGAAAAAGCCGATCGGCGTCATGCGCCAAAAATAAGCGCTGCGCCAAATTTCGCGGTAACTGCCATCGTCATCCGGAGGCGTCTGCGGGGTGGCGGCTGTGGGCGTGGCCTTTTGCCACACGGGCACCAACAAGGCGATCAGCAACATGGCGATGGCGATCATCACGCCCAGCACCACAAACAGCGCGCGCCAGCCCCAGATGGGCATGAGCCACTGCACCGGCAAAGTGGCCGCCAACATGCCCAAAGAGCCGGTCATCAGCATCCAAGAGTTGGTGCGCAGCTGGGTGCTGGCGTCAAACCAGCGCCGGTAGCCCGTGAGCGGGGCCATGAGGCAGGCGCTCACGCCCATGCCGCACAGTACCCGTGCGGCCAGCAAACCGTGAAAGCTGTCGGCCCAGGCAAAGGCCAAACAACCCAGCACAGCAAAGGTCAAAAAAGCCAGGATCACTTTTTTGGGCCCGTGCTGGTCCAGCCAGCGCCCCAAGGGCAACTGGGTGAGCGAAAACCCCAAAAAGTAACCGCCAGCCAAGAGCCCCAGGTCTTGTGCGCTCAGGTTGAATTCGTCCGTCAAGGTGGGCGACAGGGTGGCGGTGATGGCCCGCACCAGGGCCGAGAAAAAATAGGCCAGCGCAAAGGCCAAAAAAACCACCACGGCCATGCGGCGCGGCAAGTGGTCGGGATGCGCCAAGGTGTTGCTGCTCACGGTGGTGGCGCTCATGGCTGGATGCTTTCAAACAAGGTTGTCGACAATTCCACCGCGATTTTGCGGTCGTACACCACAGCATGGAGCAGCCGCACGCGCTCGCCCTCTGCCACAGCTCCCCACACCGCATCCATGTTCACCGGCTCACCATTGGCGCGCAGGCCCGGGGCTTGTACCCGCAAAGAAGTCGCCAAGGGCAACTGGCCAGGGCGATGCCAAGCCTGCTGCTGCCCGGCCGCCAAGGGTTGGGTCACGCGGGCATTGTCGAGGGTGGCTTTTTGCCAAGCGGTCATCACCGCGCTGGCGTCGGACCCGGCAGGCAAGGCCGCGCTCATCACCGCCACCATGGCCGAGCCACTCTCGCAGCCCATCACTTGCAACTCAACAGGCACGCCGCCCAAAGGCACGCTGCGGGCGGTTCGGTCGGGTTTGCAGGGCAGTTGGACTTTGAGCGCGCTGCCCTCAAAGGCGACGTCCCGCCAGTTCTGGGCAGGGCTGCAAGCGCTCAAAGTCAAGGCCCCGAAGAGGCTGGCCACCAGGGCCGAGGAATAGATTCGCATGGGGTGATTATCCTGATCAGCGGACGCTCTGGGTTTTGGCGACAATGTGCCCCATGAATTCACTCGACGGCATCCGCGTTCTCGACCTCTCCCGCGTTCTGGCGGGCCCCTGGTGTACCCAGACCTTGGCCGACCTGGGGGCCGACGTCATCAAGATCGAGCGCCCCGGCACGGGCGACGACACCCGCACCTGGGGACCGCCTTTTTTGAAAGATGCCCAAGGCCAGGACACCGCTGAAGCCGCCTATTATTTGGGTGCGAACCGAAACAAGCGTTCGGTGACCTGCGACATCGCCCAACCCGAGGGCCAAGCCCTGATCCGGGAACTGGTCAAGCATTGCGACGTCTTTGTTGAAAATTTCAAGGTTGGCGACATGGCCCGTTACGGCCTGGACTACGCCAGCCTGAGCGGCCTGAACCCCAAGCTGGTTTATTGCAGCGTGACCGGCTTTGGCCAGACCGGCCCTTACCGCGAGCGGGCAGGTTATGACTATGCCGTGCAAGGTATCGGCGGCCTGATGAGCGTGACCGGCGAACGGGACGATTTGGGTGGTGGCCCCCAAAAAGTGGGTGTGGCCGTGGCCGACCTTTTCACCGGCATGTACGCCACCGTCGCGATCTTGGCGGCACTGCGCCATGTCGAACGCACCGGCCAAGGCCAGCAGGTGGACATGGCCTTGCTCGACACCCAAGTGGCCATGCTGGCGAATTTGGGATCCAACTACCTCGTCAGTGGCAAAGTGCCAGGCCGCGCTGGCAACGCCCACCAAAACATCGTGCCCTACCAGGTGTTCGAAGTCATGGCCCCGACCGGTTCAGCACCCGGTAGCCGCGACCACCTGATTTTGGCGGTGGGCAACGACGGGCAGTTTGCCAAGTTCTGCACCGTGGCGGGCTGCCCCGAACTGGTGCAAGACGCGCGCTACGCCCTGAACGCCGACCGGGTTCGCCACCGCGA
>CAMDFT010000072.1:0-14231 GCA_945897795.1 Limnohabitans sp. Rim8
GCCCAAATCGCTGGCGTTGCCAAAGTCATTCACGCTGACAGCGAAGCCCTGGCCCACAGCCTGGCCGAAAACGTCGCAGCCCAAGTGCTGGCCATCGCTGGCAACTACAGCCACATCTTGTTCCCCGCCACAGCCGCAGGCAAGAACGTGGCGCCCCGCGTGGCCGCCAAGCTCGATGTCGCGCAGATCAGCGATGTGACGCAAGTCATTTCGGCCGACACCTTTGAGCGCCCCATCTACGCTGGCAACGCCATCGCCACGGTGCAAAGCACCGACGCGACCAAAGTCATCACCGTGCGCACCACCGGCTTTGACGCTGCTGCCGCCACGGGTGGCAGCGCCGCAGTGGAAAGCGCCGCAGCACAAGCCGACAGCGGCAAGAGCAGCTTCACGCGCAGCGAGATCGCCAAGAACGACCGCCCCGAGCTGACCGCCGCCAAGATCATCGTCTCCGGTGGCCGCGCTTTGGGCAGCTCGGAGAAGTTCAACGAAGTGATGACGCCCTTGGCCGACAAGCTGGGCGCCGCCATTGGTGCCAGCCGCGCAGCGGTGGACGCAGGCTACGCCGCCAACGACCTGCAAGTGGGCCAAACCGGCAAGATCGTCGCACCGCAGCTGTATGTGGCTTGCGGCATCTCGGGTGCGATCCAGCACTTGGCGGGCATGAAGGATTCCAAGGTGATCGTCGCGATCAACAAGGACCCCGAAGCGCCCATCTTCAGCGTGGCCGACTTTGGCCTCGAGGCCGATTTGTTCGCGGCTGTGCCTGAGTTGACACAGGCCCTTTGATTCGTCCGCACCTCTCAAAAGGCATCGTTCGCGGTGCCTTTTTTGTACCCTTTCACAGACATTCCGGAGACTTTCATGAGCTACATCGCCCCCTTGAAGGACATGCTTTTCAACATCGAGCATCTGGCCCGCATCGACCAGATCGCGCAGATTCCCGGCTTTGAAGACGCGGGTCTGGAAACGGCACAAGCCGTGCTCGAGGAGTGCGCCAAGCTCAACCAGGACGTGATCTCGCCCCTGAACTGGGAAGGCGACAAAAACCCATCCTTTCACAACGGCAGCGGCGTGACCACCACGCCCGGCTTCAAAGAGGCTTATCAGCAATACGCCGAAGGCGGCTGGCAAGGCCTGCAGCACCCGGCCGACTTTGGCGGCCAGGGCCTGCCCAAAACCATTGGCGCGGCTTGCGGCGAAATGCTCAACTCGGCCAACATGGCTTTTGCGCTGTGCCCTTTGCTCACCGATGGCGCGATCGAAGCCTTGCTGACCGCAGGTTCCGATGAACTCAAAGCCACTTACCTTGAAAAGCTCATCTCCGGCCAGTGGACCGGCACCATGAACCTGACCGAGCCGCAAGCGGGCTCGGACCTGGCCGCCGTGCGCACCCGCGCCGAGCCCCAGCCCGATGGCACGTTCAAAATTTTCGGCACCAAAATCTATATCACCTATGGTGAGCACGACATGGCCGAGAACATCGTGCACCTGGTGCTGGCCCGTGTGGTGGGCGCACCCGAAGGCGTCAAAGGCATCAGCTTGTTTGTGGTGCCGAAATTCATGGTCAATGGCGACGGCTCTTTGGGCGCGCGCAACGATGTGCATTGCGTGAGCATTGAGCACAAGTTGGGCATCAAGGCCAGCCCCACGGCCGTGCTGCAGTTTGGCGATAACGGCGGCGGTGTGGGTTATCTGGTGGGCCAAGAAAACCGTGGCCTCGAATACATGTTCATCATGATGAATGCCGCCCGCTACGCGGTGGGTGTTCAAGGCATCGCGATTGCCGAGCGTTCATACCAGCGTGCCGTGCAATACGCCCGCGACCGCGTGCAAAGCCGCCCGGTGGACGGCAGCTTGCCCGCCGCTGGCCCGATCATTCACCACCCCGATGTGCGCCGCATGCTGATGACCATGCGCGCCTACACCGAGGGCTGCCGCGCCATGGCGGCCACGGCCGCTGCGGCCTACGACGCCTCGCACCACCACCCCGATGCCGAGGTGCGCAAACAAAACCTGGCGTTTTATGAATTCATGGTGCCGCTGGTCAAGGGCTACAGCACCGAGATGAGTTTGGAAGTCACCAGCCTGGGCGTGCAGGTGCACGGCGGCATGGGCTTCATCGAAGAAACCGGTGCAGCGCAGTACTATCGCGATGCCAAAATTTTGACGATTTACGAAGGCACCACCGCCATCCAGGCCAACGACCTGGTCGGCCGCAAGACGGCCCGCGACGGTGGCCAAACTGCCAAGGCCTTGGCCGCGCAAGTGGCGCAGACCGAGAGCGAATTGACGGCATCGGGCAACGCAGATGCCCAAGTTGTGGCCAAGCGCCTCAAAGCCGCCCGCGATGCCTTTGTGGACGTGGTCGAGTTTGTGGCGGGCAACACCAAAGCCCACCCCAACGACGTGTTTGCAGGCAGCGTGCCTTACCTGATGCTGGCCGGTAATCTGATGGCGGGCTGGCAAATGGGCCGCGCCTTGTTGGTGGCCCTCACGCCCGAAGCGCGGGCGCAAGACGCCGCCTTCATGGCCGCCAAAGTCACCACCGCCCGCTTTTACGCCGACCACATTTTGTCCAAAGCCCCCGGCATCCGCGACAGCATTGTGGAAGGTGCAGGCAGCGTGACTGAAATGGCGCTCGATGCGTTTTGATCAGCCGTTGCACAGCGGTGCATGGGGCGTGTGCCACACCCCATCGCGGTCAGAGACCGCGCCTACAGGGCGACTTCTGTAGGAGCGGTCTCTGACCGCGAAAGCCCCATTCGGCGCTGATGCCGCATGACGCTCAGACATCTTGTTCCCGTGCCGACACCGTTTGATGCGTTCGTTCTTTCACAATTGACCGATATTTTTTTAGGAGACCTCATGTCCAAGCTGCCCCCCGTTCTGGCCAATCTGCCGTTCCCCGCCATCGCATCTCCCTTGTTCATCATCAGCAACCCCAAGCTGGTCATCGAACAGTGCAAAGCCGGCATTGTCGGCTCCATGCCCGCTTTGAATGCCCGCCCTGCAGCGCAGCTCGAAGAGTGGTTGATCGAAATCACCGAAACCTTGGCCGCCTACAACGCCGCCAACCCCGACAAGCCCGCGGCCCCATTTGCCATCAACCAGATCGTGCACAAGAGCAACGACCGTCTGGAGCACGACATGGCCATGTGCGTCAAATACAAGGTGCCGATCATCATCACCTCGCTGGGCGCGCGTGAAGAAATAAACGAGGCCGCCCACAGCTACGGTGGCGTGGTGCTGCACGACATCATCAACAACAAGCACGCGCACAAAGCGATTGAAAAGGGCGCTGACGGCCTGATCGCCGTGGCCGCGGGCGCAGGTGGCCATGCGGGCGTGAAAAGCCCGTTTGCCTTGATCCAGGAAATCCGCCAGTGGTTCGACGGCCCAGTGGCTTTGTCCGGCTCCATTGCCACGGGTGACGCGATTTTGGCCGCGCAGGCCATGGGCGCAGACTTTGCCTACATTGGTTCGGCCTTCATCGCGACTCTAGAGGCGCGAGCCACAGACGATTACAAGCAAGCCATTGTGGACTGCAATTCGGACGACATTGTCCTGAGCAATCTGTTCACGGGCGTGCATGGAAATTACCTCGCGCCGTCGATCCGTGCCGCAGGTCTGGACCCCGAGAACCTGCCCGAGTCCGACCCCAGCAAGATGAACTTTGGCGGTGACGCCAAAAAAGCATGGAAAGACATCTGGGGCTGCGGCCAGGGCATTGGCGCCATCCAGTCGGTGCAAAGCACGGCACAGTTGGTGGCCCAGCTCATGGCCCAATACCAAGCGGCCCGCAACCGTTTGGCCCTGTGATGGCGTCTGCCTGAGCCGCCCTTGTCCAACACCGCTCAACGCCCTTCGGGGCGTTCTTTATTGATCGATGCGTTCAAGGCCGCAGGTTGTTTGTTGATCGTGTTGCACCACTTGGCGTTTTACGGGCCCATGTCGGATGTGGTGGCCACGGCCTGGCCTGCTGTGGTGGACTGGTTTTATGACCATGGCCGACTGGCGGTGCAGTTCTTCTTGGTGTGTGCGGGTTTTCTCACGGCAAGCAGTTTGGCGCGGTACGAGTCACTGACTTTGTCCGAGGCCCTGAAGTTGGCCTGGCAGCGCTATTTGCGCTTGGCCATTCCCTTGCTGGCCGCGCTCAGCTTCACCGTGCTGGTCAGCGAATGGGTGAGGCCTGACTTTGCGCATGCCAGCCTGTCGGCGCCGCCCGGTTGGGGGCAGGCGCTGGCGCACATTGCGCTGCTGCAGCATGTGCTGAACCTGGAGGCCTTGTCGGCAGGCATTTGGTACGTGGCGATTGACTTGCAGCTGTACGCGATGACTTTGTTCTGCCTGGTGGTGGTGAAAGTCTGGCCACGTGCACAGACAGCGAATCCGGGCGTGGACGGGGTGGATGCCAGGCGCTGGGTGCTTTGGTTGGTGCTGGTCTGCGCCTCTTTGTGGTGGTGGAATCTGGACACCGATCTGGACGATTGGGGTGTGTATTTTTGGGGCTCTTATGGCCTGGGCTTGCTCGCTTGGGAGGCCCGTCGGTTCACTGGCTCGGGCGCTTCAGAAAGCCCAGTTCACAGCTGGATGGTGGGTGCGTTGATGGTGCTCGTTGGCGGTGTGGCCTGGTGGCTAGAGCCACGGGCACGGATCGCACTGGCGTGGGGTGTGGCAGCCCTGTTGATGACGGCCCCAAGCGCCTGGCTCGGGGGCCAAGCGCTTGGGGCCTCTCGCTGGCGCTCGTCCTTGGAGTGGTTGTCGGGCGTGTCCTACTCTGTGTTCCTCATCCACTTTGGCGTGAGCCTGGCCGTCAGTGCCGTTGTCACGCAGCATTGGCCTGATGCGCTGTGGGCCAATGTGCTGGGCGTGCTGCTGGCGTTGCTGCTGTCGCTGCTGCTGGGTGGCCTGCTTTGTCGGTGGGTGGAGCGGCAGCCACCGACGGTGTGGCGCTGGTGGTTTTGGGTGGGGGCATTCAAGGCCAGTGTGGCGCTGGCCTTGTTCATGAATCCGGTGGCTTGATTCCCAGACCGGGTCAATCGTTAACGTTGCTGGCCTTGACCTTCTCGGTGATGTAGGCCAAAGCTTCTTCGACCTGGTCGATCAAGATCAGGCACAGGTCACCCGGCGACAGGCGCGACAGGGCGGTGTCGATGGCGTTGAACTCACCCTGGATGTCTTGCACATGGGTGGTGCGCGCCGCGCCTTGCAGACCTTCGCGCAGCAAGCCGATCACCTCGCCGTCTTCGCGCCCGCGTTGGCAAGCGTCTTGGTACAGCAGCACTTCGTCAAAAGCTTTGCCCAAAATCTGGGTCTGGTCGCGGATGTCCTGGTCGCGCCGGTCGCCAGCGCCGCTGATGACCACCACGCGTTTGTTGGCGGGCATGTTGTCCACCGCCTGCACCAAGGCCTGGATGGCGTCCGGGTTGTGACCGTAATCGGCAATGAGCGTCGCGCCCTGGTAGTCAAACACGTTAAAGCGACCGGGTACGCCCTGAATGTCGCTGATGAATGTGGCCAGGCCTTGCGCAATGGCATCCCAGTGCACGTCAACGGCCCAGGCCGCGCCCACTGCCGCCAACACGTTCTCGGTCTGAAAACCGATTTGGCCTTGGCGTGTGAGCGGCACTTGGCTGAGGGGGATGCGGAACACCTGCCTGCCTTTTTGGGCCACGATGGCGCCGTCATCCACATAGACCACGCGCCTGCCTTGGGCGCGGTGCGTGGCCAGCACAGGGTGGTTGGCGTCGAGCGCAAAAAAGGTCACATCGCCTGGGCAGTGCCTGGCCATGGCCACCACGGCCGGGTCATTGGCGTTGAGCACGGCCATGCCCCTGGGGTCCACGTTGAGCACAATCACCCGCTTGAGCACCGACAGATCTTCCAGGGTGGTGATGTAGTTCAGGCCCAGGTGGTCGCCTGCGCCCAGGTTGGTGACCACGGCTACCTGGCAGCGGTCAAAGGCCAGGCCCTCGCGCAGCAGGCCGCCCCGGGCGGTCTCGAACACGGCGGCGTCCACATCGGGGTGCATCAGCACATTGCGGGCGCTGCGCGGGCCGCTGCAGTCGCCTGAATCGGTCTGGCGGCCATTGACGTAGACACCGTCGGTGTTGGTCATGCCCACGCGCAGGCCTTGGGCTTTGAGCAGGTGGGCCGTCAAGCGCACGGTGGTGGTTTTGCCGTTGGTGCCGGTCACGGCAATCACCGGGATGCGGCCGTTGTCCCCATCGGGGAACATGAGGTCAATGACGGCATTGCCCACGTCACGGCCTTTGCCAAACGAGGGACTGATGTGCATGCGCAAGCCCGGCGCAGCGTTGAGTTCGACGACGCCACCGTTTTGTTCTTCGAGCGGGCGCGAGAGCGATTCGCAGACCACGTCCACGCCGCAGATGTCCACGCCCACCATTTGTGCCGCCGCAATCACGCGGGCTTTGACCTCGGGGTGCACTTCGTCGGTCACGTCGGTGGCGGTGCCACCGGTGGACAGGTTGGCGTTGTTGCGCAAAATCACGCGTCGGCCCTTGGCGGGCACCGACTCGGGCTGCAGGTCTTGCGCATGCAGGCGGCCGATGGCGATGTCGTCAAAACGGATTTTGGTCAACGATGTGGCGTGACCTTCACCCCGGCGTGGGTCGGCATTGACCAGGTCGACCAATTGGCGCACGGTGTGCTTGCCATCGCCCACCACCAGCGGCGGCTCGCGCCTTGCGGCGGCCACCAGTTTGTCGCCCACCACCAGCAGGCGGTAATCGTGGCCGGGCAAAAACTTTTCTACCAGCACGGTGCCATAACGCTCTGCAGTGGCATAGGCATTGTCAAAAGCCTGCCGAGCGGTGATGTTGACCGAGACCCCTTTGCCCTGGTTGCCGTCTTGGGGTTTGACCACGACCGGCAGACCGATTTCATGCGCGATGGCCCAGGCCTCGTCCAGGCTCTTGGCCGGGCGTCCCATGGGCACGGGCACGCCAGCCGCGTGCAGCAGGCTTTTGGTCAGGTCCTTGTCTTGTGCAATTGATTCGGCAATGGCGCTGGTGGTGTCGGTTTCGGCGGCTTGGATGCGCCGCTGCTTGGCGCCCCAGCCAAATTGAACCATGCTGCCATCAGTGAGTCGACGGATCGGGATGCCGCGTGCCATGGCGGCGTCCACGATGGAGCCGGTTGAAGGCCCCAGGCGCACGTCCTCATCGAGTTCGTGCAGTTGCGCGATGGCGCCTTCCAGGTCGAAGCCGGCACCTGCTGCGGCGGCCTGACACAGTTGCTCGGCCAGGCTCAACGCCAAACGCCCCACCACTTCTTCGGTGTATTGCACCACCACCTGAAACACGCCGGGCTCTTCGGTGGGCATGGTGCGGCTGAAAGATACCGGGCAGCCTGCGAGCGCCTGCAGGCTCAGTGTCACTTTCTCCAGGGCATGGGCCAGCGTGACGGCCTCGCCCGGACGCTGTCCGTCAAATGGCCCAACTGCAGGAAAGATACGCCGCAGCTGCTGCTCGATCGGGTGCTGCGCCGACAGGCCGCTGTCTTTGGGGTTGCAGCTGACGATGGCTTCGATGGCGGTGTGTCGGCTCCACAGATTGGGGCCACGCAAAGCGCGAATACGAGAGACTTGCATGAAGGGTTTTTCCAGGGGGGAGAAGGGTGGCGAGGGGCGATGTTTCAAGCGGTGGGCAAGTTGCCATAACTTTTGATCCCGGCCTTGATCAGATCGGTGCCAATGTCCATCGCCCAGGCCGCGCAGGCGGCCACCAGCATGTCGCTGGTGTTCAGGCTGCCCGTTTTCAAAAGCCGTGCCACGGCGGGGCGCTGGCTCGACAACACCAGGTGCTCTTTGGGGCCCTGGGCCAGCACCAGCTGGCCTTCGCGCCAAAAACCTACGCGGTGACCTGCACTGCGGTGGGCTTGCAAGCGGGTGTTGTGCTCATCGTCGGCATAGAACAGCACGCTGCCATCGCAGTAATCGGCCAGTGCCGCAACTTCGGGGTCGGCGGCGTTCAGCACCGCCGTGCCCTCGGGCAGCACCACATCGATTTGGGTGCGGATGTAGCCGGGCATTTTTTCATCACCACCGGGGTACAGGTCGTCCAGACCGGTGGCGCGGGGCATGCGGGTGACGATGCCAATCTGGCAGCGGTCATACGGCAGGCCTTGGGCCAGCAGGTGGCGGGCATCGCTTTCAAACACGGCCGCTTGCACGCCCCGGTTGATCAGCAAACGCTGGGCTTGCGCCCAGTCCATGCCGTCTTGGGTGGGCAGTTGGCGTTGGTTCAAGAACAAGCCGTTGGCGCACGACAGTCCTGTGTGCAGACCCATCAGGTGCAGCAACCAGGCCAGCAGTTGCGCAGGTTTTGTGGTGTCGCCATCGCCCATCAGGCCAACGACTGGAATGCGGCCATTGTCTTCGGGCATGAACAGGTGGTTGGCAATCGCCTGGCCCACCGGGCGGGGCTGACCCGTGGCGGGTTTGAGGTGCATGAGCAGGCCCGGACCCGCATTGACCTCGACCACCGCGCCGCCTTGCGGCCCCAGGGGTTTGGCAATGTCTTGCGCCACCAGGTCGACCCCCGCAATGTCCAAGCCCACCACGCGCGCGGCCAGCACCGCTTGCGCGGCCACATCGGGGTGCACCAGGTCGGTCACATCCATCGACATGTTGCCGGTGCGCATGATGAGCACGCTGAGGCCCGCCTCGGGCACACTGCCTGCGCTCAGGCCCTGGCGCTTGAGCTCCAGCACCGATGTGGTGTGGTCTTCCAGGCGGATGGTGTCCAGGGGAAAGTCTTCTTCTTCACCCCGGCGTGGGTCGGAGTTGATTTGCAGTTCAATGAGTTGTTGCACCGTGTGCACGCCATCGCCCACCACGTTGGCGGTTTCGCCTTTGTTGACTGCGACGACCTGATCGCCGACCACCAACAATCGGTGCTCTTCACCCAAAATAAAACGCTCGACGATGACCTCGCTGCCTTCGGCCAGGGCGATGCCGTAAGCCGCCTCGATGTCCTCCTGGCGCGACAGCTCCAGCGACACCCCCCGGGCATGGTTGCCATCGGTGGGCTTGACGCAGACTGGCAGGCCGATGTCCTGGGCCGCTGTCCAGGCCGCTTGCGGGCTGTCGACGATCTGGCCTTCGGGCACGGGCACACCACACATGCTCAGCAGCTGTTTGGTCAGGTCCTTGTCTTTGGAGATGCCCTCAGCAATCGCGCTGGTGCGGTCGGTCTCGGCGGTCCAGATGCGGCGCTGGCGCTGGCCATAGCCCAGTTGCACCAGGTTGCCATCGTTCAGGCGAATGCTCGGTATGCCCCGGTCTGCGGCTGCATCGACGATGCTGGCAGTGCTCGGGCCGATGCACAGGCTGTCCACCATTTGGGTCAGTTGGGCGATGTGGCTGGCCACGTCAAAGGGCTGGTCGGCGATGGCCGCCAGAACCAAATCGCGTGCACTGTGCAGGGCCTGACGGCTCACCGCTTCATGGCGTGTGCGGATGACGACCTTGTAAACACCCCGGGGCCCGGCCTCGCGGGCTTTGCCAAAACCGGTTTGCATGCCGGCGCGGGATTGCAGCTCCAGCGCCACATGCTCCAGGATGTGGCCAGGCCAGGTGCCTTCTGCCAGCCGTTTCAAAAAGCCGCCACGCTCACCCACACTGCAGCGGTGCTCGACCAGGCCGGGCAGCCAGGCCGCCAGGCGCTCGGCGAAGCCGGGCAGGGTGTTGGAGGGGCAGTCTTCCAAGTCGCCAATGTCGATCAGCGCTTCAATGACAGGGCGGTAAGTCCAGATGTTGGGGCCGCGCAAAGGGGTCATGCGCAGAAACTGAATTTGGTGGGGTGTGGGGTGTGCGCTCATGCTTGGGGGGTGCAGCGATAGAATCGGCGCTCGATCGCGGGGATGTCCAGCGTTTGGGCGGAAAGCTCAAGGTTCAACAGGGGCATGGTTTGGGCAGGCGGTGTCAACCGGGTTCGAAGTGTTTTTTTTCGTCGCGCCACCGGGGCTCGACGGGTTCTTTGGGGTTCAGCCTTCATGTCTTCAGTACTTTCTTCTGCATCTTGGCGTTCGGTTGTGCCGGACGAGTGGCAAACAGAAGTGCAATCGAAGCTGCAACCCGATGAAAACGCTACAGCCTGGGTTTTGGTTGACTTGAACGCGGCACTGAAGTTCCACAAAATCGCCTTGATTTTGACCGATCGGCGTATCCTCACAGCCAATTTGAATGAAAAAAACTGGCAAAGCTGGTCCTTGACCGAAAGCCAGCGGTTGCGCCAGACGGACCACGCCGGGGTTGGGCAGCTGGAGTTGAGTGATGCGCAAGGCCGCCTGGCCGTGTGGCGTTTCACCCTGGGCCTGCAAGACGCGGTGTTTCGCTGGGTGGCGCAGTTCGAGGCGCAGCAAAGCCAGCGTGCCCAAAGCCCAGACCATGTGCCCGCCGACCTGCAAGGGCGGCCTTTGCAATTGGCCCATGTCTCGGTGTGTCCGGTGTGCCAAGCCAGCCTGTCCGAGGACGATGACGAGTGCCCCGTCTGCAGCCGCGAAGACCTGAACCCCCCGTCCACCTGGACCTTGCTCAAGCTCTGGCGCTTTGCACAACCTTACAAACGTTCTTTGCTGATCGGGTTTTTGCTGACCTTGGCCTCGACCGCGGCCACGCTGGTGCCGCCTTACCTGACCATGCCCCTGATGGACGAGGTGCTGATTCCTTACCAAAACGGGGCCGACATCGACCCTGGGCTGGTGTCCCTGTACCTGCTGGGTTTGTTTGCTTCGGGTTTGCTGGCGTGGGGTCTGGGTTGGGCCAAAACCTACATCCTGGCGCTGGTGTCCGAGCGCATCGGCTCCGATTTGCGCACCACAACCTATGAGCATTTGCTCAAGCTTTCGTTGGAGTATTTCGGCGGGCGGCGCACCGGTGATCTGATCGCACGCATCGGCAGCGAGACCGACCGCATCAACGTGTTCTTGTCACTGCACCTGCTGGACTTTGCCACCGACGTGTTGATGATTTTGATGACGGCCGTCATCTTGTTTTACATCAATCCCACGTTGGCGCTGGTGACCTTGTTGCCGCTGCCCTTCATTGGCTGGTTGATCCATGTGGTGCGCGAAAGACTGCGCACCGGCTTTGAAAAGATCGACCGCGTCTGGGCCGAGGTGACCAACGTGCTGACCGACACCATCCCCGGCATCCGGGTGGTCAAAGCCTTTGCGCAAGAAGACCGCGAAGCCCAGCGATTCAAGGACGCCAACGTGCACAACCTGCATGTCAACGACCGGATCAACCGCGTCTGGTCGCTGTTCTCGCCCACGGTGACGCTGATGACCGAAATCGGCTTGCTGGTCGTCTGGGGATTTGGCATCTGGCTGGTGTCGGACGACCAAATTACCGTCGGTGTGTTGACCGCATTTTTGGCCTACATCGGGCGCTTTTACAGCCGCCTCGATGCCATGAGCCGCATCGTCTCGAACACCCAAAAAGCAGCCGCGGGGGCCAAGCGGATTTTTGACATTTTGGACCACGTCTCCAGCGTGCCCGAGCCGCTCAAGCCCGTGGCTTTGCCGCCCCATGTCCAAGGCCACATCACGCTGCGCGATGCGGGCTTTCGCTATGGCAACCGCGCCGTGATCCGCCAGCTCAACCTCGACATCCAGCCCGGTCAGATGATCGGTCTGGTGGGCCACAGCGGATCGGGCAAGAGCACGCTGGTCAATTTGATCTGCCGCTTTTACGACCTGAGCGAAGGGGCCATCCAACTTGACGGCACCGACATCCGCCAGCTCAAGGTGGCCGACTACCGCCGTCAAATTGGCCTGGTGCTTCAAGAGCCGTTTTTGTTCTTCGGCACCATCGCTGACAACATCGCCTACGGCAAGCCTGAAGCCACCCGTGAAGAGATCGTGGCCGCAGCCCGTGCCGCGCATGCCCACGAGTTCATTTTGCGCATGCCCCAAGGCTACGACTCGCTGGTGGGCGAGCGCGGGCAGGGCCTGTCGGGCGGTGAGCGCCAGCGCATTTCGATTGCGCGGGCCTTGCTCATCAACCCGCGCATCCTGATCTTGGACGAGGCCACTTCGGCGGTGGACACCGAGACCGAAAAAGAGATTCAAAAAGCGCTGGACAACCTGGTGCGCGGGCGCACCACCATTGCCATCGCGCACCGCTTGTCCACTTTGCGCAAGGCCGACCGTTTGGTGGTCATGGACAAAGGGGTGGTGGTCGAAGAGGGCACGCACGATGTGCTCATGGAGGCCCAAGGCGCTTACTGGCGCTTGTACGAAGCGCAGCAGCGCCAGGCCGAGGCCGAGGCGGTGCTGGGCGGCAGCGACGATGACAACAAGGTGAGCGCATGAACCCGTTTGATTTGCAACGCGACGCCTTTGGCCGCTGGGTGTTGGTCTTGGCCGATGGCACGCGCCACAGCCCGGTCACGGCCCTGCGCGCCTACCCAGTTTCGGCCCCCGATCAAGGCGTGGCCCTGATGGATGCCGACGGCCACGAGCTGCAGTGGGTGCCCGACCTGTTGGCGCTGACGCCCGCATTGCAGGCCATGCTTCGGCAGGCTTTGGACGAGCGTGAATTTTTGCCAGAAATCCTGCGCTTGGACACCGTGAGCAGCTTGCTCACGCCCAGCACCTGGTCTGTGCAAACCGACCGGGGTCCCACGCAATTCATGCTCAAAGGGGAAGAAGACATCCGCCGACTGACCGGCACCGTGCTGCTGATCAACGACGCCAATGGCGTGCAGTACATGATCCGCGATCTGGCGGCCATGGACAAACACTCGCGCAAATTGCTGGACCGTTTTTTGTAGGTCAACGCTGCAGCTCCAACGTTGCAGGTTCTCGCAAGTCCATCTCCGGGATCAAGCCGCCGACCTGTCAGGGATTGGACCTGTAGGTCGGTGCCTTCAGGTCCGACATCTTCGGTGCACCACCGCCCCTTGAAAATGTCGCTTCGCGAAAGGATGGCCGTCGGACCATAAAGGCCCTACGGGGGATCGGTCTTCGTAGGTCGGTGCCTTCAGGTCCGACGCCGTGCACCATCGCCCTTGAAAGTGTCGCTTCGCGAAAGGATGACCGTCGGACCATAAAGGCGCCGACCTACGAAAGGCAAGCTCTGTCGTCGGACCTCAAGGCAACGACCTACAAAAGGGCATTCTCTTGTAGGTTGGGCCTTTACGGTCCAACAATGCCGCCTGCGCCCGGCGACATTCGAAGGTCCGACCTGATCCTCACCCTCCGAAGAAGCCCTTCAACTTATCCGTCCAGCTCTCTCCGCTGGGCTGGTGTTTGCCGCCGCCTTTGGTCAGTGACTCCTCAAACTCCTTGAGCAACTTTTTCTGGTGCTCGGTCAGCTTGACCGGTGTTTCTACAGTGATGTGGCAATACAGATCGCCTGGGTAGCTGCCGCGCACGCCCTTGATGCCCTTGCCGCGTAGGCGGAACTGCTTGCCGGTCTGGGTGCCCTCGGGGATGTCGATGGCCGCTTTGCCGCCCAGCGTGGGCACTTCGATCTCGCCACCCAATGCTGCTTTGGAAAAGCTGATCGGCACCGCGCAGTGCAGGTCGTCGCCATCGCGCTCGAAGATCGAATGTTTCTTTAGGCGGATCTCGATGAACAAGTCGCCCGGTGGCCCGCCATTGGTGCCCGGCTCGCCATTGCCCGCGCTGCGGATGCGCATGCCGTCGTCGATGCCGGCGGGAATTTTGACTTCCAGGGTTTTTTGTTTTTTGAGTTTGCCTTGGCCGTGGCAGGTGCCGCAAGGGTCGGGGATGACCTTGCCGGTGCCCCGGCAATGCGGGCAGGTTTGTTGCACGCTGAAAAAGCCTTGGCGCATCTGCACTTGACCTTGGCCATGGCAAGTGCCGCAGGTCTTGGCGCTGGTGCCGGGTTTGGCACCGCTGCCATTGCAGGTGTCGCAAGCGTCCCAGCTGGGGATGCGCAGCTGCGAGTCCTTGCCGTTGGCCGCTTCCTCGAGGGTGATCTCCATCGCATAGCTCAGGTCGCCACCTCGAAAGACTTGGCGACCACCGCCGCGACCACCGCGGGCCTGGCCACCAAAAATGTCGCCAAAGATGTCACCAAACGCGTCACCAAAACCGCCAAAGCCTTCGGCCCCGCCGCGCATGTTGGGGTCAACCCCAGCGTGGCCATGCTGGTCGTAGGCCGCGCGTTTTTGCGCGTCCGACAGCATCTCGTAGGCTTCTTTGCCTTCTTTGAACTTGGCCTCGGCTTC
>CAMDFT010000073.1 GCA_945897795.1 Limnohabitans sp. Rim8
CAAAGCTACATTTTGGGGTGCCCCGAAGGCGGCGAAGAGCGCTTGCTGGGCGCGGTGCGCAAGGTGGACGAAGCCATGTGCAAGATCCGCGATGCGGGCAAGATCAAGGCGCGTGACCGCATTGCTGTATTGGCAGCGCTGAACCTGGCCTTCGAACAAGCCGAGGCCCCTGCCGCCACGGACCAGGACAGCGCCAGCACCTCTGCTGCCGATGTCTCACCCGATGCGCAAGCGCGGCTGGCGCAATTGCTGCAACGCTTGGACCGGGTCATCGAGCAAGACGGCCAGTTGTTGTAATGCTTCGGGCCGTTGAGCTCAAGCTTGTTGCGTCTGCGACGGCATCGTTCACTGTTTAGCCCCTACAATGGCCTAGTCTGCAGTGCATGCCGGGCTTTATATTTCCTTGAACCAATGCTCTTAGAGCCCGGGCTTGGAACATTGGCTGGTGAGCGTGATCATCTCGCGTCAGATGAACCCAACGCCAGTCTGCCCTTGCCCACCTGAACCCCGGTTCAGGATGCCGGTCCGGTGGCACTTGCAGACACCTTTAACGCCATTTGAATTGATCGAGGAAACAGCATGAGGTGGCTGCGCTTTTCACACCAAGGCCAGCCTGGCATGGGTCAATTGGTGGGAGACACCATTCATGTTCATCAAGGTTCTCTTTTTGACCATCCGCTACCCACAGGCGAGACCTTGAGTGTGTCGGACGTTGAAATTCTGGCACCCTGCCAACCCACCAAAGTTTTGGCGCTTTGGAACAATTTCAAAACGGCTGCCGAAAAAAATGGCTGGAGTGCCCCTTCAGAGCCACTTTACTTTCTCAAATCGCCCAACTCCTATTCGCACCACTTACAAGCTGTGGTTCGACCCCAACTCGATGTAGGACGGGTGGTTTACGAAGCCGAGCTGGGCATCGTCATAGGTCGACGCGGACGCGACATCCCACTCGAAGAAGCCGCACACTATATTTTTGGCTACACCTGCGTCAACGACGTCACAGCCGTTGAGTTACTGCGCTCAGACACCAGCTTTGAGCAATGGACACGAGCCAAAAATTTTGACGGCTTTACCCCTTTCGGTCCTTGGATCGAAACCGACCTGGATTGCACCCAAGCGATCGTGACCGCCAAAGTCTATGGGCGAGAGCGCCAAAATTACCCTGTGAGTGACATGTTTTTTTCACCCCAAGAATTGGTCGCCAAACTCTCCAGGGGGATGACTCTGGAGCCTGGCGACATCATTTCTTGCGGCACATCCATCGGGGCGATGCCTTGGCAAAATGATGCCGTTGTCGAAGTCACCATTGTGGGCATTGGCACCCTCTCCAACACCATGAAAGCGTCAGCATGAGTTTGAACATTGCCATTGTGGGTGCAGGCGCCATTGGCGGTTACCTCGGGGTGAAGTTGGCCTTGTCGGGTTGCAACGTCACCTTCATTGCGCGAGGTGAAAACCTCAAAGCCATTCAAGCCCATGGCATGACGCTCACGCTAGAAGACGGCACCTCTTTTCACGCACCCCATGTCAAGGCCTGCACCATCGATGAAGCCACACCGCACGACTATGTTTTTTTGACCATGAAGTCGCACCAGGTCAGCCCCGTGGCCGAGCAAATTGGTCGGCTGTGCCATGAGCATACGGCTGTCGTGACCCTGCAAAACGGCGTGCCATGGTGGTACTTTTACAACTTGGTGGGCGAGTATCAGGACCGTCAATTGACTTCCATTGACCCAGGTGGCGCGCAATGGCAACACATCGGCCCTGAGCGGGTGATTGGCGCTGTGGTGTACCCCGCCGCTGAATTGGTCGCGCCTGGCGTGGTCAAACTCATCGAAGGCAATCGCTTCACCTTGGGCGAGCCCAGTGGCGAAAAATCCGAACGTGTCACGAAGTTGGCGCAGACCATGATTGCCGCCGGATTCAAGACCCCTGTGTCGACCGACATTCGCAGCGAGTTGTGGGTGAAACTTTGGGGCAACCTGACTTTCAACCCGGTGTCTGCCTTGACGCACGCCACATTGGAAGACATTTGCAATTTTGACCTCACCCGCAATTTGGCAGCCCGCATGATGGCGGAAGCCCAAACCGTGGGCGAAAAACTGGGCGTTCAATTCAAAATCAGCATCGACAAACGGATTGCGGGCGCGCAAGCCGTGGGTGCTCACAAAACCTCCATGCTCCAAGACATTGAGCATGGCAAAGCTTTGGAATTAGAGGCGCTTTTAGGCAGCGTGATTGAGCTGGGCAAAATTTGCAACATGCCCACGCCCACACTCGACTCGGTTTACGCTTTGACGCGCTTGCTCGAACAGAGTGTGATGAAAAAAGGCAAAGGGCTTAGCCTCGGCTGAGTTACTTGAAGCGCCTCACACTGGCTCAAAACCTCTTCATACGAATCAAGACCGCCAAGCGTCACAATAGAATGTTGCGCAGCTTGTCGAGCTGCATCACTCGCAAATCAATTTTTTACCTTTACCCATGAAAACCCTGATCGAACTTCTGGCTAATGGAAATGCCCAAGCGACCTGTCTGAGTGCCGCCCAAAGTGCCCCGCTTTCCTATTCAGCCTTGCGTCAACTGGCACAGTACGTTCAAACCGCTTTCAACCAAGTTGGCATTGGCAGGAATGATCGGGTGGCGCTCGTTTTGCCCAACAGCGCAGAAATGGCGGCCAGTTTTGTGACTGTGGCTTGCTGCTGTACGTCAGCGCCCTTGAACCCCAGCTACCGTGCCGATGAATTCGAGTTCTACCTGAATGACTTGAACGCCAAAGCCTTGGTCGTTGAAAAAGGTTCGAACAGTCCCGCCGTGGCCGTGGCCGCCAAAATGGGCATCGCACTCATCGAACTCGAACCCACACCCTCCATGGGCGCTGGCTCTTTCACGCTGAACATGAACAGCCTCTCGCCCAAAGCTGCTCAGCATCCTGGTCAGGCACATCCTGACGACGTGGCCTTGGTGCTTCACACATCGGGCACCACATCACGCCCCAAAATTGTTCCGCTGACCCACCGCAACGTGAGTGCTTCAGCGCAAAACATTGCCCACAGCACGCGGTTTACCAGTTCTGATCGCGGCTTGAATGTCATGCCCCTCTTTCACATTCATGGCCTGATTGCCGGCATCTTGGCACCGCTGTCTCAAGGCGGGGAAGTGTTTTGCACCAGTGGCTTCAATGCATTGAAGTTCTTCAGCCAAATGGACGAAGTCAAGCCCACTTGGTATACCGCAGTGCCCACCATGCACCAGGCCATTTTGTCCAGGTCCACCAACAACAAAGAAGTCATCGCCAGGGTGCCACTTCGATTCATTCGCTCGTCATCCTCCTCATTGCCACCGCAGGTTTTGGCAGAGCTTGAAGCCACCTTCAAGGCCCCTGTGATCGAAGCTTATGGCATGACCGAAGCGGCTCACCAAATGGCTTGCAATCCGCTGCCGCCTGGCCAAAGAAAACCGGGCACTGTCGGCTTGGCCGCAGGCCCCGAGATTGCCATCATGAGTGCAGAAGGTGACTTGTTGCCAACAGGGAGCACGGGCGAAATTGTGATCCGAGGCAGCAACGTCACGCCTGGCTACGAGAACAATGACAAAGCCAACGCCGAAGCCTTCACGAATGGATGGTTCAGAACCGGTGACCAAGGCGTCTTGGATGCACAGGGTTATGTCAGCATCACAGGCAGGCTCAAAGAAATCATCAACCGCGGCGGAGAAAAAATCAGCCCACGCGAAGTCGATGAAGTCTTGATGGACCATCCTGCAGTCGCACAGGTGGTTTGCTTTGGCATCCCCCATGACAAATTGGGCGAGGAAGTGGGTGCTGCCGTGGTCTTGCGCGAGGGCATGACGGCCACTGAAAAAGAACTGCGCGAATACACGGCAACACGTTTGGCTGATTTCAAAGTGCCGCGCAAAGTTTTGCTGATGGATGAAATTCCCAAAGGGGCTACCGGTAAATTGCAACGCATTGGCATGGCGCAAAAGCTCGGATTGGTCTAAGCCCCGTGGAAGCTCAAATCTTTTTGGAACTGGCCCTGACTGGCACCGTTGTGGGGTTCATGGCCGGGTTGTTGGGTTTGGGCGGTGGCTTGATGATGGTTCCCGTGTTGAGTTTTTTACTCGGCAACATGGGCGTAGGAGAGGACCTGTCCATCAAAATGGCGATTGTGACGTCCATGTCGACCATTTTGTTCACATCGGTCTCTAGCGTAAGAACCCACCAAAAGTTGGGCGCTGTGCGATGGGACTTGGTCAAAGGTTTAGCACCTGGCATTGTGCTGGGCAGTGCCATGGCCAGCCTCTGGATTTTTGTGGCCGTGAAAGGCACCACATTGGCTATTTTGTTTGGCCTGTTTGTGTCTTTTTCTGCCTTCCAAATGTTCTTGGACAAAAAACCCAAGCCAACGCGTCAAATGCCGGGCTTCGCGGGTCAACTGGGCATGGGGGGTCTGATCGGCTTGCTGTCTGGCTTGGTCGGTGCTGGGGGGGCTTTTGTGAGTGTGCCTTTGATGACCTGGTGCAACGTGGCCATACACAACGCCATTGGCACCAGCGCTGCCCTGGGATTTCCCATTGCATTGGCGAATGTCACCGGCTTTGTCATCAGCGGTATGAAACTGGAGAATCTGCCAGCTTGGTCACTTGGTTATATCTGGTTGCCTGGCATGGTGGTCATTGCCTGTTTCAGCGTTCTGACCGCCCCTTTCGGTGCCAGAGCGGCGCATCGACTGCCTGTGAAGAAACTGAAAAGGGTGTTTTCTTTCTTCTTGGTGTTTCTGGCGGCCTACATGTTCAACAAAGGCATGGGTGCTGCATGAAGGGCAGGGTTCAAGCCTGCATTCGTTTCGTCAACTGACGCACCACGGCGCCTGGTCATGCACCAGCCCCATCCACAAGGCCCAGGCCGACACAGACGCCAGCGCCAGGCCAGCCACACGCATGCCCCAAGCCCCATCGCCCAAGGTCTGCATGCGCAAAAACAGCCATGGCCCAGCCCACAGGCTGATGCTGCTGCCCAAGGCAAACAAGGCCATGGTGGCTGCGCCTTCCAGCGGCTGACTGGTCAAGGCCGCCACCATCAGGGCCGAATAGAGCAAGCCGCAGGGCATGAAGGCCCACAGCCCGCCCACCATCCAGGGTGCGGCGCGCCCCCAGCGGGTGTTGAAGGCCCGCACGCGCGCCCACAAACGGCGCGCTGCGGCATCGAGCCACACGGGTTGCCTAGCCTGCAGCATGAGCAACAAGCCCAGCACCAAGGCCGTCAGGTGCAACAGGGTCCAGACGGGGCGAATGGCCGCTGACTGCGTGGTCAACCAACCCAAGCCCTGCACACTGGCCGCAGCCAAAGCCCCCAGCAGCGCATAGCCGCCTAAGCGGCCCAACTGAAAGGCCAGCAAAGCTTGGCCGCGTCGCTCACCCGCCGCCTGGCCCAGCCCCGCGCAGGCTGCACCGCACATGGCCACGCAGTGCGGGCCACCCAGCACCCCCATCATCAAGGCCGTGATGGCCAAAGAACTTTGCATGCTTTGTTCGCTTGAATGTCAAGAGTTGCATTGTCGGCGATGGCGGCCTGCCTCGATGCAGAACGCTCCCGATGCGGCCCAACCCATGTGGGCATGACATCAAATGATTTTGGAAAAACGTGAGCGGTTGCGGTCGGCTTGCACATAACGGTCAAACACCATGGCCACGCCGCGCACAATGAACCAGCCCATGGCGGTGACCTGAATGCCGCTCTCGCTCAACTGCACCAGGCCTTGCGCTTGCATCGCTTCAAGCTGGGTCAGCTCTTGGGCAAACAAGGTCTTGAAGTCGACCAGCCAAGCCAGGTTGATGGCCTCATATTGCAGATGCCCCTGACACATGAGCGCCATGATGACCGAGCGGCGGATCAGGTCGTCGCGCGTGAGCGCCAAGCCGCGCACCACCGGCAAATGGCCTTGGTCAAGCAGGTCGACATATTCTTCCATCGTCTTGGCGTTCTGGCTGTAGGTCGAGCCAATGCGGCCAATCGAGGACACCCCCAGCGCAATCAGGTCGCAATCGGCCTGCGTGCTGTAGCCCTGGAAGTTGCGGTGCAAACGCCCCTGCCGTTTGGCCACAGCCAAAGCGTCATCCGGCAAGGCGAAGTGGTCCATGCCGATGTAGACATAGCCCGCGTCGGTCAAGGCGTCGAGCGAGCGCGAGAGCATGGCCACCTTGGCCGCCCCAGCTGGCAGATCTTCCGCATGGATGCGGCGCTGCGGCTTGAAGCGTTCGGGCAAATGCGCATAGGCATACAGGGCAATGCGGTCCGGGCGCAGACGGTTGACTTGCGCCAAGGTGCGGTCAAAAGATTCGGGGGTTTGCAAAGGCAAACCATAGATCAGGTCCACATTGACCGACTCAAAACACAATCGGCGGGACGCCTCGACCAAGGCAAACACCTGCTCAGCAGGCTGGATACGATGCACGGCTTTTTGCACCTCTAGGTCAAAGTCCTGCACGCCAAAACTCAGGCGGTTGAAACCCAACTCGGCCAGCACGGCCAGCCGGTTCTCGTCCACGGTGCGCGGATCGACTTCCACCGAATATTCACCACCCGGCACAAACTTGAAGTGCTCGTGCAGCAAGGCCATGAGTTGCCGTAACTCCTCATCGCTCATGAAGGTGGGCGTGCCGCCGCCCAGATGCAACTGGCTGACGGCTTGTCCGCGCCCCAAATGGCGGGTGTGCAACTCGACCTCTTTGCGCAGGTAGCGCAAATACTCCGCAGCCCGCTCTTTGTGTTTGGTGATGATTTTGTTGCAGGCGCAGTAGTAGCACAGCGATTCGCAAAACGGAATGTGCACATACAGCGACAGCGGTGGCTGCTTGCCCAGCGTGCCAGATTGGCGCTGCTGGAGCGCCTGCACGTAATCGGCCTCACCAAAGGCTTCAACAAAACGGTCGGCTGTGGGGTACGAGGTGTAGCGCGGGCCGGGCACGTCAAAGCGTGCCAGCAACTCAGGCGTGATGACGGACATGTGTCTGCCCCTTAATTAAAATGTGGTCAAAACAAGACCACACTTTGCCCGTTCGCATCTGCCAGTTTGTTGACTCAGGTCAAACCCTTTACTGGTTTTCAGGGATTTCCTGCAAAGACAGGGTATACCCGCAAATTTGGCGCAATTTTCGCTATAAGCTCAAGTCTTGATCCAAGGCAAATCCATTGCACAACCAAGAGATAAACCATGAATCCCCAAGCCATCAAAGTCGCCTGTTCCAACTGCAACCTGCGCGAGTTGTGCATGCCCATGGGCCTGAGCGACCAGGACCTGAGTCGTCTGGATGAACTGGTGGCTGTGCGCCGCAAGGTCAAGCGGGGTGACACCCTTTTTACCAACGGCGAAAAATTCACTTCGCTGTACGCCATCCGCACCGGTTTCTTCAAGACCTGCCTGGCCACCGAAGACGGGCGCGACCAGGTCACGGGCTTTCAGATGGCGGGCGAGATCATTGGGCTGGACGGCATCGTGAACGACCAGCACAGCTGCGACGCGATCGCCCTGGAAGACGCCGAGGTCTGTGTGATGCCCTTTGACCGGATCGAGGAAATTTCGCGCGAAGTCACCGCTTTGCAACACCATGTGCACAAGATCATGAGCCGCGAAATCGTGCGCGAGCATGGCGTGATGCTGCTGCTGGGCAGCATGCGCGCCGAAGAGCGCTTGGCCGCTTTTTTGCTGAACCTGGTGCAGCGCCTGAATGCCCGTGGATTTTCCCAATCCGAGCTGGTCTTGCGCATGACGCGCGAAGAGATCGGCAGCTACTTGGGCCTCAAGCTGGAGACCGTCAGCCGCACTTTCTCCAAGTTCGTCGAGGATGGCACCCTCGAAGTCAAGCAACGCCATGTGCGCATTCTGGACACAGAAGGCCTGCAACGTTTGGTCAACAACACTTCCCATTGCCACTGAGCCCTGAGTTCACGCATTGAACAGTTCGCTCGGTGCTTTCAGCGGTTCACTTCTGCCGAGGACAGGCCCAGCAGCGCAGTCAAAGCACTGGACACCATGGCCAAGACCCAGAACGCAAAAAAGGCCAGTGTGTAAATCGCTTGCCTGGACAGGTCCAGGTCTTGCCCGAACCAATGCAGGTCGTGCGGGTCCACAAACGCGAAAACCAAAACTTCCAGCAGTCCCGCCACCAAAAAAGCAGGCCAGGTGATCCACATCCAACGTTGAGCGAGCATGGTGTCTCCCTTCGGAATCAGGGTTTGGTGGGTTCAGCAGCAGGCGCTTGCAGCGCAGCGGGCAACTCGCCTGTGGCCGCATGGTTACGCCCCTGCATGGCGGGCACATGGGTGATGCCCTGGCGCTCTTGCGAGGCTGTGCGCGGTGTGACTTGGAGCACCGGGTCCGGGTTGGTCACGGCAATATAGAGTGTGATGAAACCGGCCACCACCACCACGGCGGGGCCGCCAAAAACCATCCACACCAAGCCAAAACGCCACCAGGGTTGCCCCTCTTGGCGCGCATTGAGAACCTTGTTCATGCTTGTCTTTCAAAAATGGGGGTCACTCAGCGAGGGACCAGAAACACGGTTTTTTCGCTCAACTGACCGACCGATTGGCCATCAGGCGAACGGGACTCTATGCGGAAATGGATCGGGTGCGAGCCAGCAGGCGCAGCGTCATAAGGCACTTGCAATCGCACGGACACCCATCGAGACTCGGTGGCACCCACGTCAACCAGCGGTTCGGTGGCCAGGTTTAAGCCCGGCAAGCCATCGACCTGCAGGTGGAACGTCAGGTTTTGTTCCGCCGCGTTCATGATCTGCAGGCGGTACACGTTTTCAATCTTGCCGCCCGCCACGATGCGGGCCATGGTGGCGCGGTCGCGCACGATGTCCACCTTGAACGGGTCTCGGTTCCACAAGGACACGCCAACACCAATGATGATGGCCCACAGCACAGCGGTGTAGACCAACACGCGAGGGCGGAAAATGCGCCGCAGCGTTTGAGCCCAGCTCCAGCCCTTGTCCATGGCGTTTTGCGTGGAGAACTTGATCAGGCCCCGCTCGTAGCCCACCTTGTCCATCACGGTGTCGCACACGTCCACACAGGCACCACAGCCGATGCATTCGTACTGCAAACCTTTGCGGATGTCGATGCCGGTGGGGCAGACCTGCACGCACAAGGTGCAGTCGACACAAGCGCCCAGCCCCAGGGCTTTGGGGTCCGCCTTCTTGGAGCGGGCACCCCGTGGCTCACCACGCGCTTCGTCGTAAGTCACGATCAGGGTGTCCTTGTCGAACATGGCACTCTGAAAACGCGCATAGGGGCACATGTATTTGCACACCTGCTCGCGCATGAAGCCCGCATTGCCGTAGGTGGCCAAGCTGTAAAACAGAATCCAGAAAATTTCCCAAGGGCCAAAACCCAGCGACAAGATGGATGCCGTCAACTCGCGAATCGGCGTGAAGTAGCCGACAAAGCTCAAGCCTGTCCAGAGCGACAACACGATCCAGGCCAGTTGCTTGCCGGTTTTGCGCCAGGCCTTGTTGAAGCTCAAAGGCGCGGCATCGAGTCGCATGCGCGCGGAACGGTCGCCTTCAAACTGGCGCTCGATCCACAAGAAAATTTCGGTGTAAACCGTTTGCGGGCAAGCAAAACCACACCACAAACGCCCGGCGACTGCCGTGAACAAAAACAGCGACAGCGCCGAGATAACCAGCAAAGCCGTCAGGTAAATGAAGTCCTGTGGGTACAACACCAGGCCGAAAATGTAAAAACGGCGAGCGCCCAGGTCGAACAGCACCGCTTGGCGCTGCCCCCACTCCAGCCAGGGCAAACCGTAAAAAACCAGCTGCGTGATCACCACCATCAGCCAACGCCATTTGGCGAAAACGCCCTGAACACTGCGGGGGTAAATTTTTTGGTGCGACTGGTACAGCGACACCATCTCCACATCGCCCTCGGCGGGCACGGGGATGATCGGAATCATGCTGCGAGAGGGGCGATCTTCAGGGGCAGACAAAATACAGACCTTGGTTCAAATGCTGCACCAGGTCCAGCCCGCTGCAGAGGGTGACATCACTTGGCAGGACCGACTGCAGCACTGGCCACAGCGTTGTTGGACAAGCCCCAGACATACGAAGCGAGCACGTGGATCTGGCCTTCGGTCAGCTTGTCGGCCTGTGCGGGCATGACGTTGACTTTGCCCTTGTTGATGATGTTCACGATGGCGTTCTCTCCCCATCCGTGCAACCAGATGTCGTCCGTCAGGTTGGGCGCGCCCATGGCGTGGTTGCCCTTGCCGTCCATGCCGTGGCAGGCTGCGCAAGCACCAAACTTGGACTTGCCCAGTTGTGCGCGAAGCGAGTCGTGTGGGCTGGCCGACAGGCTCAGAACATAGTGCGCCACGTTGCGCACGTCTTCGGGCGTGCCCACGGCGGCGGCCATGGGGGGCATGTTGCCGGCGCGGCCTTGCACCAAAGTCGCTTTGATCGCCTCGGGCGTGCCGCCATACAGCCAATCGGCATCGGCCAAGTTGGGGAAGCTCTTGCTGCCGCGTGCATCAGAGCCGTGGCACTGCGCGCAGTTGTTCATGAAGAGGCGGTCGCCAATGGCCAGGGCCTGTGGGTCCTTGGACACTTCTTCGGGCGGCATGCCCGAGAACTTGGCATAGAGCGGGGCCACTTCGGCATTGCCTTTGGCCACTTCGGCCTCGTATTGACCGGCGGACGACCAGCCAAATTTGCCCGCAAAGCTACCCGCCCCCGGGTACATGGCCAGGTAAACAAAAGCAAAAATGACGGTGATGATGAACAAGCCCACCCACCATCGTGGCAAAGGGTTGTTCATTTCGCGCAGGTCACCGTCCCAGACGTGGCCGGTGGTGTTGTCGTTGGCGGTCATGGCCTTGGCCTTGCCGCTGAACCACAACAAAAGCAGACAGGCAATGATGCTGACCAGCGTGATGCCGGCCACATACAAGTGCCAGAAGTTGCTGATGAAGTCACTCATGGAGTTTCCTTGAAGTATTTTTTAGAGTTCTGGAGGACCGCTCAGTCGTCCTGGCGAAACGGCAGTTGCGCCGCCTCATCAAAGCTGGCCTGGTTGCGCCGCGACCAAGCCCAGACCACGATGCCGATGAATGCCAAGAAGGCAAGGACGGTCACGATGGATCGGAGAGTATTGATGTCCATGGCTATGCCTTATTTGCGGTGAATTCCGAGCACTTGCAGGTAAGCAATGACCGCATCCAACTCGGTTTTGCCTTTGACTTCATCGGCCGCTTTGGCCAACTCTTCATCGGAGTAAGGTGCACCCAAAGTCCGCAAAGCCGACATGTGCGCCACCACCGTGCCATGGTCAGCGGCCGTCTTTTCCAGCCATGGGTAAGCGGGCATGTTCGATTCGGGGACCAAATCACGCGGATTGGTCAAGTGGATGCGGTGCCACTCATCGCTGTAACGACCACCCACGCGGGCCAGATCAGGACCGGTGCGTTTGCTGCCCCATTGAAACGGACGGTCATAAACAAATTCACCGGCCAGGGAGTAAGAGCCGTAACGCAGCGTTTCGGCGCGGAAGGGACGGATCATCTGCGAGTGGCAGTTGTAGCAACCTTCACGCACATACACATCGCGCCCCACCACTTGCAGTGCGGTGTAGGGCTTGAGGCCCGCCACCGGTTCGGTGGTGGACTTCTGGAAGAACAAGGGCACGATTTCGACCATGCCGCCGACCAACAAGACGATGAAGATCAAAACGATCATCAAAAAGTTGTTGGTCTCGACTTTCTCATGCGACAAGCCGCCTGTTTTTGGGTTTTGAGCCATGTTTTATTTCTCCTCAGTGTGCAGGTGCGAGTGTCGGGATCTGGACTTCCACAGAGCGGCCCATGGAAACGGTCTTGAAAGTGTTCCAAAGCATGATCACCATGCCACCCAGGTACAACAAACCACCGAGCAAACGCAAGGCATAAAACGGGAAGGTGGCTTTGACAGACTCCACAAAGGTGTAAGTCAAGGTGCCGTCGGCATTGATGGCGCGCCACATCAGGCCTTGCATCACACCGGCAATCCACATCGCAGCGATGTAGATCACGATGCCGATCGTGGCGGTCCAGAAGTGGATTTCAATGGCTTTGACGCTGTACATCTGCTTTTGGCCAAACAGGCGAGGAATCAGGTAGTACATCGATCCCATGGTGACCAAACCCACCCAACCCAAGGCACCCGAGTGCACATGGCCCACGGTCCAGTCGGTGTAGTGGCTCAGCGCGTTCACGGTTTTGATGGACATCATCGGACCTTCAAAGGTCGACATGCCATAGAAAGACAAGGAAACGATCAGGAAACGCAAGATCGGGTCGTCACGCAGTTTGTGCCAAGCGCCCGACAAGGTCATGATGCCGTTGATCATGCCGCCCCAGCTGGGCGCCAACAAAATGAGCGAGAAGACCATGCCCACAGACTGTGTCCAGTCAGGCAAAGCGGTGTAGTGCAGGTGGTGAGGACCGGCCCACATGTAAGTGAAGATCAGCGCCCAGAAGTGCACGATCGACAGGCGGTACGAGTAAACGGGGCGTTCGGCTTGCTTGGGGATGAAGTAATACATCATGCCCAGGAAGCCCGCCGTGAGGAAGAAGCCCACCGCGTTGTGGCCATACCACCACTGCACCATGGCGTCTTGCACACCCGCATAAGCGGAGTAAGAGTGCAGCAGACCTGTGGGCAACTGGATGTTGTTGACGATGTGCAACAAAGCCACGGCGATGATGAACGCACCAAAGAACCAGTTGGCCACATAAATGTGACGCACCTTACGGATGCCCACCGTGCCAAAGAACACAAAAGCAAACGCCACCCAGACCACCGCGATCAGCAGATCGATGGGCCAAATGAGTTCAGCGTATTCCTTGCTTTGGGTCAGGCCCAGAGGCAAAGAAATGGCGGCCAAGACGATGACCAGCTGCCAGCCCCAGAAGGTGAAAGCGGCCACCTTGTCACTGATCAAGCGCACATTGCAGGTGCGCTGCACCACGTAATAAGCGGCAGCGAACAAACCGCAACCACCGAACGCAAAAATCACCGCGTTGGTGTGCAATGGGCGCAAGCGGCCATAGCTGAGCCAGGAAATGCCGAAGTTGAGCTCCGGCCAAGTCAGCTGGGCCGCGATGATCACGCCCACCAGCATGCCCACCACACCCCAAACCACCGTCATGATGGCGAACTGCCGTACAACTTTGTCGTTGTAGGACGTCGCCTGCATATTGGCAAATTTCATTTTCACCTCTGTTTTTTTTAAAAATCAACTGATGAATTGTGTCTGGGTGTACATCCGAAACACTTGATCGAAATCAATCGTCACGCAAAATTCGCTCGCCTTCGGCCTCAATGTCTTCAAATTGGCCACGGTAGATGGCCCACCACAAGCCAACCAAAATGCAAAACACCAGGGCCACGGATAAGGGGATCAGCAAATAAAGAATGTCCATGCTGTTTTCTCAAACGGGTTGAAGGACCAGCGCCTGCTGCTGCAGCGAATCAGGCAAGGCCTGCGACAGGCGCAAAGCATTGAGCACCACCAGCAAAGAGCTGAGCGCCATGCCCAGGCCTGCGGCCCAGGCGGGCAGCCAGCCCATCAGTGCCAGCGGCACACAAGCAGCGTTGTAGGCCGCCGCCCACCACAGGTTTTGACGCACGATGCGCATGGTTTGGCGGCTGCGTTGTACCGTGCTGACCAGCACCTGCAGCTGCCCACCCATCAGCACGAAATCGGATTTGGACTGCGCCAGCGGCACCGCCTGGCCCAACGCAAAGGACACATCGGCCCCGGCCAACACCGGGCCGTCGTTCAAGCCGTCGCCCACCATGGCCACTTTGTGTCCCTGGGCCTGCAGGGCCTGCAGTGCTTGCAATTTATGCTGGGGGCTGCAGCCGCCTTGTGCATCGGCAATGCCTACAGCCTGGGCCACCTGGGCCACCGCTGCAGTGCCGTCGCCAGACAGCACCTTCAGGCCCAAGCCCATTTGCGCCAAGGCACTCACCACACCCGCGGCCTCGGGACGCACTTGCTCGGCCAATTCAAAACTCGCCAACCAGCCTGATGCATCGGCCAGGCTGACCTGCA
>CAMDFT010000074.1 GCA_945897795.1 Limnohabitans sp. Rim8
ATGCTTTGTTTAAGGTGCCGCGACATGGCTTCGGCCACTGGACGCCCCACGGTGTCGGCTACGCCGCCGGGCGGAAAGGGCACCACCATGGTGATGGGTTTGGTGGGGTAGGCTTGCGCCCAAGCCGCTTGGCCGAAACTGGCTAAGGCCAATGGGATGCTCAATGCAGCGCAGATGAGGGGGCGTCGGTTCATGTGAAGTCTCCTTTTGGTGGGATACGACCAAAGCCAGGCTTTGGCCATTCGAATGGGCTCAAACGAAACGGTTTTCGATAATCCCCACGCCATCGATTTCGACCCGGATCACATCGCCCTTGGCGATGTAGCGCGGCGGATTAAGGCCCATGCCCACGCCAGCCGGTGTGCCCGTGGCGATGATGTCGCCGGGGTAGAGCGTGATGCCGCGTGAGATGGTTTCGATCAGGGTGGGGATGTCGAAAATCATGTTTTCGGTCGGGCCGTCCTGGCGCAACTCGCCGTTGACCCAGCAGCGCACACGGGTGTTGCGGCCGTCGATTTCGTCGGCGGTCACGATCCACGGGCCCATGGGGCAAAAGGTGTCAAACGACTTGCCCATGTCCCACTGTTGGTGACGCATCTGCACGTCGCGGGCGGTCACGTCGTTGACCACGGTGTAGCCAAACACATGCTTCATGGCGTCGGCCTGGCTGATGTTCTTGCCACCTTGGCCAATGATCACGGCCAGCTCGGCTTCGTAGTCGATCTGCTCGGACACGTTGGCACCGGGCAATTGCACATCGTCGGTCGGACCCACCACGCATTCGGGCACTTTGGTGAACACGATGGGCCAGGCCTTGGTGTCGGTGTTGCTGTCTTTGAACACCGACGCCTGCAGCTCTTTGGCGTGCGCATGGTAATTGCGGCCCACGCACCAGATGTTGCGGCGGGGCACGGGCAAGGGCGATTCGAGTTTGACCGAGGACATGGCCAAAGCTGCACCCGCCAGGGCAGGCAGGGGCTGGCCGGCAACCAAGGCCTCAATGATGGGCTGTGCCCCACGATGGGCTTGTGATTCGCTCAGGGCAAAAGGCGTGACCTGCAGACCGTCGGCTGATACCTGGCCGACATGGCGTTTTCCGTGGTGAGCAAATGTGGCGATGCGCAAAATTCTTCTCCTGGAGCGTTTGACCAGTTTGGGCTTATTCAATAAAAAAGGTTGCAGTGCAACCAATGCAAACCATCATACGGAGTCAGGCTGTCGGGTCAAGACCCGTACCGGACAATTTGCATGAGGGTTTTTACGGGGTGATGTCGGTCTTGCATCAGAGCTTTCGTCCTGAACACAGGACATTTGTGGGGCTTGTGCCTTGTGCGCAAAGGTGTCAGACGGGTGCTGCCCAAGACTGTCAACGCGGGGGTTAAATTGGTATGATTTGGTTTTTGCCAACTTCCCACACCGTGGACTCCACTTACCTCTTTCGCGCCACTTTGCTTGACCAGCTGCACAGCGGTCAGTGGCAGGCTGGTGAGCGCTTGCCGACCGAGCGCGAGTTTGGAGAGCAATACCAGATCAGCCGCAGCACGGTGCGCAAGGTGCTGGCCGACATGAAGGCCCAAGGGCTGATCGCCCAGACCGTGGGCAGTGGCACTTATGTCACCGACAAGGCGGTGGTCGCTGTCAGTTCGAAAAAGACCACGCCGGTCAATGCGCCCGATGCCGCCTGGCACACCAGTCCGGCCGAACTCATGGAAGCGCGTATGGCCCTGGAGCCCGCCATCATCGAGATGGTGATTGGCAACGCCACCCTGGCTGATTTTGAGCAAATGGACCACTGCTGCACACGCGCCGAAGCGGCGACCAGTGTCGAAGAGTTCGAGGTCTGGGATGGCATGTTCCACGAAATCATTGCCCGTGCCGCACACAATGCCTTTGTGGCCCGTTTGTTCAAGCTCATGAACCAGGCCCGAGCCCAAGGGGAGTGGGGCATGCTGAAAAAACGCAGCCTGACGCCCGAGCGGCGCTTGACTTACCAGTCAGAACACCGCGCTTTGCTGCAGGCCATCAAGGCCCGCGACCCGGTGCTGGCCAAGGCCTTGGCCACGGAACATCTGGTCCATGTGCGGCGCAATTTATTGAACTACTGAATGGCCCACCCTTTGGGCCGCAGTGCCATCAAGTCGGCGAGGTGTCGATGAAGCTGGGCCGCTGCGCCAACTTGTCGTGCAGCTTGTGCAGATTGGGGTAGGGCGTGCGCCAGTCGATTTGCGGGAAGCGGAAATCCAGATAGGCCACGGCGCAGACCACGGCAATATCGGACAGACTCAGGTGAATGCCGGAACAAAATGCTTTGTCGCCGAGGCCAGTGCTCATGGCCCGCAGGGCATGCTGAATTTTGTCGAGTTGGCGATCGATCCAGGCCTGACTGCGCTGGCTGTCTTCGCGGCCGGTCCAAACGGCCTCCATGCGGGCCAGCAAGGCCGCATCCAGCAGGCCATCGGCCGAGGCCTCCCAAGTTTTGACTTCCGCGCGCTCACGACCAGCCGATGGAATGAGCTTGCCCACCGGCGACAAGGTGTCCAGGTACTCCACGATCACGCGCGAATCAAACACTGCTTCGCCGCCCTCCATCACCAGACAGGGCACTTTGCCCAAGGGGTTGGAGGCGTGTATCACGGTTTGGGCTGACCACACATCTTCGGTGACGAACTGGTAGTCCAGTTTTTTCTCGGCCATGACGATGCGAACCTTGCGAACGTAGGGGCTGGTGACAGAGCCGATGAGTTTCATAGACATTGGGGCCAAGCAAAAAAGATGCTCGATTCTAGGTGATCCCGGTGGGGGCGTCTTTGGATATTAGCCAATTGGGTAATCAATGGGGTAATGGCCTGGGTGCCGGGGCGAATACAGCAAGAATGCGGCACTTACAATCCACACATGAATTTCACCCCTATTTCTGCCCTGTCGCCGCTGGATGGCCGTTATGCCAGCAAACTCAATGCCTTGCGCCCGCTCATGAGCGAGCAGGGATATATGCACCGCCGCGTTCAGGTCGAAATTGCTTGGTTCATCGCTTTGTCCGATGCAGGTTTTGCCGAATTCAAGCCCCTGACCCCTGGCGCACGCGCCTATTTGACAGCCTTGGTGAAGAACTTCTCAGAATCCGACGCCCTGGCCATCAAGGATTTTGAAAAGGTTACCAACCATGACGTGAAAGCCGTCGAGTACTGGATCAAGTCCAAGTTCAAGGATCGCCCCGAGCTGGAAAAAGCGGCCGAATTTGTGCACTTTGCCTGTACCAGCGAAGACATCAACAACACCAGCCACGCCTTGCAACTCAAGGGTGCACGCGCCCAGGTCATCCTGCCGGGTCTCGATGGCCTGATCGCCAAGCTGCGTGACATGGCGCACACCTTTGCCGACGTGCCCATGCTCAGCCGCACCCACGGCCAGACCGCCAGCCCCACCACGGTAGGCAAGGAAATGGCCAATGTGGTGGTGCGCCTGAAGGGCTGCCGCGAAAAAATTGCCGCTGTGCAACTGATGGGCAAGATGAATGGCGCGGTCGGCAACTACAACGCCCACTTGTCGGCCTGGCCCGACTTTGACTGGGAAGCCTTTGCCCGCAACGTGGTGGAAACCCCTGAGATCAGCGAAACACAAAGCAGCCAATGGGGTCTGGGTTTGACATTCCAACCCTTCAGCATCCAGATCGAGCCGCATGACTACATGGCCGAGCTGTTTGACGCTGTGGCCCGTAGCAACACCATCCTGATCGACCTGTCGCGCGACATTTGGGGCTACGTAAGCCTGGGCTATTTCAAGCAGCGCCTCAAAGCCGGTGAGATCGGCTCCAGCACCATGCCGCACAAGGTCAATCCGATCGATTTTGAAAACGCCGAAGGCAACTTGGGCCTGGCCAACGCCGTGCTCAAGCACCTGAGCGAGAAGCTGCCGATCAGCCGGTGGCAGCGTGACCTGACCGACTCGACAGTGCTGCGCAACATGGGCGTGGGTCTGGGCTACACCGCGCTGGCCTATGCCTCTCTCATGACCGGCTTGAACAAGCTTGAACTCAATGAAGAGGCGCTAGCCGCCGATTTGGACGCCGCCTGGGAAGTCCTGGCCGAGCCAATCCAGACCGTGATGCGCCGCTATGGCGTGCAGGGTGCTTACGAAAAGCTCAAAGAAGTCACCCGGGGCAAGACCGTCACGGCGGCCGACTTGCATGGCCTGATTCAAGGCCTGGAGATTCCGCAAGCCGACAAAGACCGCCTGCTGGCCATGACGCCGGGCAGCTATGTCGGCAAGGCCGCCGAGCTGGCGCGTCGGGTCTGATCGGTTCACCCCAAGGGCGCTCTGGTTCACCGGGGTGATTTCAATCCGATCTATACAGATTGAAGATCATTTCTTCAATCTGTATAAAATGAACCCATGATCGAACGACAACTTGCCCCTGCGCTCCGACGTCTGGCCGGGTCGTTTCCTGTGTTGGCCATCACCGGCCCCCGGCAATCGGGCAAAACCACGCTGGCCCGGCACCTGTTTCCTGACAAGCCGTACATCTCGCTCGAAGATCCGACCGAGCGCGCTTTTGCAGCCGAAGACCCCAGAGGGTTTTTGGCAAGGTTTACCCAAGGCGCCGTATTGGATGAGGCCCAACGCTGGCCCGACCTTTTTTCATACCTCCAGGGGATGGTGGATGAAGACCGCACGCCCGGACGGTTTGTCCTGACCGGATCGCAGCAGTTTGGCTTGATGGCCGGTGTGACGCAATCCCTGGCAGGCCGTGTGGCCATGAGCCGTTTGTTGCCATTTTCAGCGGCAGAAATTGCAGGTGTGGGCAATGGTCAGGCCACACTGGACGAAGTGCTTTGGCGAGGCGGCTATCCGGCCTTGAACAGAGGTGCAGACGCGCAGCCCACTGATTGGTTTGCCAGTTACATCACCACCTATCTGGAGCGTGATGTCCGGCAGGTGCTGCAAGTGCAAGACCTGGCCACATTTCAGCGATTTGTGCGCTTGTGTGCCGGTCGCACGGGCCAATTGCTGAACCTGAGTGCGCTGGCCAGCGAGGCGGGCATCACCCACACCACGGCACGCGCTTGGTTGTCGGTGCTTGAATCGAGCGATGTGCTTTTCGTGCTGACACCGTACCACCGCAACTTTGGCAAGCGTTTGGTCAAATCACCCAAACTCTATTTTGTGGACACAGGCTTGGCATGTTGGTTGTTAGGCATTCGTCAGCCGGAGCAACTGAGCCTGCACCCTGCGCGGGGTGCTTTGTTTGAAAACTGGGTCGTGACCGAGTTCCTTAAGCACAGGGCCAACCAGGGGCTGCCGAGTGATTTGCATTTTTGGCGTGACAACAACGGGTTAGAAGCGGATCTGCTTTACGAAACGGGCACAGGTCAGTTGCAGACCGTAGAGGTCAAATCCGGTCAAACGCCGACAGGCGACTATGTACGCGCTGGCCAGCGCTCTGCCAGCATGGCAGGCAGCGAGGCTTGCATTCCTTTACTGATTTATGGCGGCGAAACATCTGTCCTGCGCAACGGCGTTCAGCTGTTGGGCTGGCGCATGTTGGCCCGCAAAGACTGAACCCCATGGCCCTCAAATCCACCATCTACAAAACCAACCTGTCGATCGCTGACATCGACCACAGCTATTACGAAGACCACCAGCTCACGCTGGCGCGTCACCCCAGCGAGACCGACGAGCGCATGATGATCCGCCTGCTGGCGCTGGCCATCAACGCCTACAAGCTGCAGGCCGTGTGCAACGGCGACGGCAAGCTGGCCTTTGGTGCGGGCTTGTCAGACCCGGATGACCCGGATTGCAGCTTGCGGGATTTCACGGGCCGCACCCGCATGTGGATCGAAGTCGGCCAGCCCGAAGACAAGCCCATCATGAAAGCCTGCCAGAAGGCCGACGAGGTGCTGTTGTATTGCTTTAACCACGCAGCCGAAGTCTGGTGGAAAGGCATCGAGACCAAGCTGACGCGCCTTGACAAGCTGCAAGTCTGGCGCGTGCCCACCGAGGGTTCGCAGGAGTTGGCCAAGCTGGCTGAGCGCAGCATGCAGCTGCAAGCCACCCTTCAAGAAGGCAGCGTCACCTTCAGCAGCGACAAAGGCAGTGTGCACATTGAGTTGATCCGCTGGAAATAAACGCAGAGCGGCTAAAGCGCCAGGCTCACAAACCCAACATCAATTCGATGTTTTGCACCGCCGCGCCGCTGGCGCCTTTGCCCAGGTTGTCCAATCGGGCGATCACTACGGCATGTCGGGCCTCTTCGTTGGCAAATACCCGAATTTCCAGTTTGTTGGTGTCGTTCAGAGCGGTGGCGTCCAGCTTGGCGTCGGCCGTGGCGGGCAGCACACTCACCCAGCCGCCTGCAGCCTGGTTGGCCGCGTAGTGCGCCTGCAAGGCTGCGTGCAGGTCTGCTCCCGTCGGTTTGCCCGGCAAGCTGTCCAGATGCAGTGGCAGTTGCACCAACATGCCTTGGCGAAAATTGCCCACGGCGGGCACGAACAAGGGCCGCGTGGTCAGTCCGGTGTAGCGCATGATTTCGGGGATGTGCTTGTGCTTGAGTCCCAGGGCATAGGCTTCAAACAAGGGCGCCCGGCCAGCTTCGAAATCTTCGATCATGCCGCGGCCGCCGCCGGAGTAACCGCTCACGCAGGGCAAGCAAACTGGAAAATCCTGCGGCAGCAAGCCCGCGTCGATCAAGGGCCGCAAGATGGCGATCGCACCCGTGGCGTAGCAGCCGGGGTTGGCCACGCGCTGGGCCTGACGTACGGCGGCGGCCTGATCGGCGGCCAGTTCGGGAAAGCCGAACACCCAATCGGGGTGGCAACGGTGCGCGGTGGAGGCGTCCACAATGCGCGGTTTTTGGCCCGGCAGGCGGTCGATCATGGCCACCGATTCGATGGCCGCATCATCGTGCAGACACAACACCACCAAATCGGCCGCTGACATCAACTCGCGCTTGGCTTCGGGGTCTTTGCGGCGTGCCGGATCGATGCTGAGGACTTCGATCTGGGCCATTAACGCCAGGCGCTCGCGAATTTGCAAGCCCGTTGTTCCTGCTTCGCCATCGATGAAAATTTTTGCCATAGGTATTACTTTCTGAAGGGATCTGGCGCAGTGCGTCAAGCCTATGTAAGTCGCAAGGCTCAGTATTGGTGCATTGCAGCATGATACAGTCGCACGCTGTAGTGTCCAGAGCCTGCTGGAGGGCCTCCTTGATTGAAGGACCGCAGCGGACCGGTCGAATTCCACCCCTCTGAGAGAAGACCTCATGAAGATTCACGAGTACCAAGGCAAGGAAATCTTGCGTCAATTCGGCGTGCCCGTTCCCCGCGGCATTCCGGCATTCACCGTTCAAGAGGCGATCGAAGCCGCTCAAAAATTGGGCGGCCCTGTGTGGGTGATCAAGGCCCAGATCCACGCCGGCGGGCGCGGCAAGGGCGGCGGCGTGAAGGTGGCCAAAACCATTGACGACGTGAAGCGCATTTCTGGCGAGATACTGGGCATGCAGCTCGTCACGCACCAAACAGGCCCCGTCGGCCAAAAAGTCCGTCGCCTCTATATTGAAGACGGCGCTGACATCAACAAAGAATATTACGTGTCCGTGGTCACCGACCGCGCCACCCAAAAAATCGCTTTCATCGCTTCCAGCGAAGGCGGCATGGACATCGAGGAAGTGGCGCACAGCACCCCCGAAAAAATCATCACCGAGTTCATCGATCCTTTGACGGGTCTGGGCGATGCCCAAGCCAAGAAGATTTCTGACGCCATTGGCATGCCAGCGGACTCCACCGCCCAAGCCGTAGACATCTTCAAAAAGCTGTACCAGTGCTACATGGAAACCGACGCGTCGCTGGTTGAAATCAACCCACTGAACCGCGACAGCAAAGGCAATGTGATGGCCCTGGACGCGAAGTTCAACTTCGATGCCAACGCCTTGTTCCGTCACCCTGAGATCGTGGGTTACCGCGATCTGGACGAAGAAGATCCGGCCGAAGTCGAAGCTTCCAAGTTCGACCTGGCTTACATCAGCCTGGACGGCAACATCGGTTGCTTGGTCAACGGCGCTGGCTTGGCCATGGCCACCATGGACACCATCAAGTTGTTCGGCGGTGAGCCGGCCAACTTCCTGGACGTGGGCGGCGGCGCAACCGCCGAAAAGGTCACCGAAGCCTTCAAGATCATGCTGGCCAACAAGAATGTCAAAGGCATTTTGGTCAACATCTTCGGCGGCATCATGAAGTGCGACACCATCGCCTCGGGCGTGATCACCGCTTGCAAGGCCGTGAACCTGTCCGTGCCATTGGTGGTGCGCATGAAGGGCACCAACGACGAGCTGGGCAAGAAGATGCTGGCCGAATCCGGTCTGCCGATCATCTCTGCCGACACCATGGCCGAAGCCGCGACAGCCATCGTCGCAGCCGTTAAGTAATGACTTTGGGGACAGATCTTGAGCTCTGTCCTCCACTGATTAGGAACAAACATGTCCATCTACATCAACAAAGACACCAAAGTCATCACCCAAGGCATCACCGGCAAAACCGGTCAGTTCCACACTGAAAAGTGCCAGGAATACGCCAACGGCAAGAACTGCTTCGTCGCGGGTGTGAACCCCAAGAAGGCGGGCGAGTCCATCTTCAACATCCCGATCTACGCATCGGTCAAAGAAGCCGCCACGCAAACTGGCGCCACCGTGTCGGTGATCTACGTGCCCCCAGCGGGCGCAGCAGCGGCCATCTGGGAAGCCGTTGAGGCTGACCTGGACTTGGCCATCTGTATCACCGAAGGCATTCCAGTGCGCGACATGCTCGAAGTGCGCAACAAGATGAAGGCCAAAGAAGCCGCTGGCGGCAAGCGTACGCTGCTGCTGGGCCCCAACTGCCCAGGCCTCATCACCCCTGACGAAATCAAGATCGGCATCATGCCCGGTCACATCCACCGCAAAGGCCGCATTGGCGTGGTGTCCCGTTCGGGCACCTTGACCTATGAAGCTGTGGCGATGCTGACCGAAGTGGGTCTGGGTCAGTCCAGCGCCGTCGGTATTGGTGGCGACCCGATCAACGGTTTGAAGCACATCGACGTGATGAAGGCTTTCAACGACGATCCAGACACCGATGCCGTCATCATGATCGGTGAAATCGGCGGTCCAGACGAAGCCGAAGCCGCCATGTGGTGCAAGGCCAACATGAAGAAGCCTGTTGTTGGCTTCATTGCGGGTGTCACGGCCCCTCCCGGCAAGCGCATGGGCCATGCCGGTGCCCTGATCTCTGGCGGCGCCGACACGGCCGATGCCAAGCTGGCCATCATGGAAGAGTGCGGCTTCATCGTCACACGCAACCCGTCAGAATTGGGCAAACTGCTCAAGGCTCAGTTGAAGTAAACAGCTTATTCGCACAGGTGACAACCCCGGCCCTTGAAGGGCTTGTGGTTTGCCACAATACAAAAGCCGGATTTTCTGAGGGAAAATCCGGCTTTGTTTTTGTAAATCGAATGAAAAGGCCCGCTTCTGCGGGTGAAAGGCAACACCGTGGAAGAGTTTCTAACCGCTTCGTTCTGGGTCGCAGTGGCCCAGATCATCATGATCGACATCCTTTTGGGGGGCGACAACGCTGTGGTGATCGCGCTGGCTTGCCGCCAGTTGCCAGCGCACCAACGCACCAAAGGCATCATGTGGGGCACGGCCGGTGCCATCATCTTGCGCGTGATCCTGATCTTCTTCGCGCTCACCTTGCTGGCCATCCCCTTCCTCAAATTTGTGGGCGCCGTCTTGCTTATCTGGATCGGCGTGAAACTGCTCACCCCTGACGCCGACGATGACCACAGCAACATCCAGGGCAGCGACAAGCTCTGGGGTGCCGTCAAAACCGTGATCATTGCCGACTTGGTCATGAGCGTGGACAACGTCATTGCCATCGCCGGTGCCGCCCAAACTTCGGGCAACGCCGACCACCAGATGCCTCTGGTCATCTTCGGTTTGCTGGTCAGCATCCCGATCATCGTCTGGGGCAGCCAGCTGGTGCTCAAACTCATGGACCGCTTCCCGATGATCATCACCGCGGGCGGCATGCTGCTGGGTTGGATCGCGGGCACCATGATGCAATCGGATCCCGGTTTGGTAGCTTATTTGCCGCAAGACAAGGTGTGGGGTTATGCCATGGGCTTGGCCGGTGCTTTGCTGGTGTTGGCTTTGGGCAAAATCATCATGGCACGTCGTCCGGCTTCGCAAGAAGCGGCTTAAATCAGCCCCTCCCCTTCAGCCCCAAGTCGTATCGCGACTTGGGGCTGTTGTTCGTTTGTGGGTTCTCTGTTTTTAATAGCGCCGAAACACACTGGAATTTGATGGGGGGATGACTTACCATCCCTACACATTAACCAGGGAGAAAATGCCATGCAAAAAAGGCAGCAAGGTTTGACACTGATCGAGCTGATGATCGTCATTGCGATCATTGGCATTTTGGGCGCTTTGGCGCTACCGGCTTACCAGGACTACAGCATCCGGGCGAGGGTTTCCGAGATGCTGCTGGCCGCAGGCGGGTGCAAAACCGCCGCCAACGAGGCGATCACTTCTGCTTCTCAGGCCGATGTTTCGGCCACATTGCCCCTGGCCTGTGAAAACCAGACCACCAAATACGTCAGCAGCATCGGCGCCGATGCCAATGGCGTCATCACCGTGGTGGGCAACCATGAAACGTTGCGTGGCAGCACCAGCGCGTCGGCCAACAGCATCAGCCTGACGCCGATTCAGACGGGCAGCACCGCTGTCAACGGCAGCACCGATGGTGGCAAGCCCATCGCCAGCTGGCGCTGCGGCCCGGCGGCCACCAATGGTTTGCCGGCCAAATATTTGCCCGCTTCGTGCAAGGCATCCTGATCTTTTTGACCACGCTTGAACGCCCGATCCTTGTCGGGCGTTGGTTTGTAGACTGAGTTCCCATGTCAGAGCTTCGGGCAACAGCGCAAGGCACGGGCCGCATTGGCCATGTGTGGCTGGTGTTGCTGTTGGCGTGGCCATGGGTGCAGCCTTTTACCAGTCCCCCTTTGCCCAATGTGTGGCCATGGCTGACCAGCGGGGCTTGCTTGGCATTGGCCTTGCTTATGTGGCAGCGCCTGACAGTGGCCGTTGTGGTTCAAAGTTGGGCTGTCGCAGCGTTGCTCAGCAGTGCCATGGGCTTGGTGCAGTTTTTTGGCCAAGCCGAGTTTTGGGCGCCTGCCTTGCATGTGCCCGACTTTTTGGGTGACGCTATGGGCAACTTGCGCCAACGGAACCAATTGGCCAGTTTGCTGGCCATGGGCATCTTGGCCGTGTTGATCTGGCGTGCATTGGGCCTGTCCATCATTCACAGCCTCTGGATGCTGGCCCTTTTGGCCATGGGCATGGCTGCGACCGCTTCACGTACAGGGTTGCTTCAGTTGGTGTTCATTGGCCTGTGGATGGTGTTGCACCGTTCTGCCCCCAAAGGGCGCGAGGCATTGGCGCTCACCGCGTTCGTGTTGGGCGTGTACGCCTTGGCTTCTTGGATTTTGCCTGGGCTGTTGCAGCAACTGAGTGGACAGGCCACGGACAACGCCATGACGCGCATGGGCGCACTGGATGGCTGCGGCAGCCGCCAGGTGCTCTGGTCCAATGTGCTGCACTTGGTGGCGCAAAAACCGCTGGGCGGCTGGGGCTGGGACCAGCTGCGCTATGCGCACTACATCACCGAATACCCATCGCAACGTTTTTGCGACATGTTGGGCAATGCCCATAACCTGCCGTTGCACATGGCGTTTGTTTGGGGCGTTCCAGCCGCCTTGGCAGGGATGCTGGGCGTGTCGATGTGGGTCATTCGTGCCAGGCCGTGGTGCCACAAAAGTGCAGGGCACCAGCTGGCGTGGGGGGTGCTCGGCGTTTTGGCCTTGCACAGTTTGCTGGAGTACCCGCTCTGGTACGGTCCCTTTCAGGTGGCCTTGCTGCTTTGTCTGTGGCTCATGGGTGGGCGGGTCTGGCAAGCTTGCCAAAACAGGGCTCGTACGACCGGACTGGGCGTGGTTTTGCTGGGCATTTTGGCCTTTATTGCCTACGACCATGCGCAAGTCCAACAGATTTACTGGCCTTCAGCGCAGCGCTACAGCGTCTGGCGTGGCCAAGCGCTGCAAGTGGCGCAACGTGCCTGGTTGTTTCGCGGTACGGCCTTGTTTGCGCAGGTCACCACCACGCCGGTGCATGAGGGCAATGCCCGTGCCATGCTCGAGGACAGTTTGCGGGCCATGCACACTTCGCCCGAGCCGCGCGTGATTGAAAAACTGCTTGACAGTGCCCAACTGCTGGGTGAAGACGCGCTGTATGAGGCGCATAAAAAGCATTTCCAGAGGGTTTATCCACAAGCCTACTTGGCTTGGGCCCACCATCGCCAACCTTGAACAAGCAGACATTGCAGGACCATTTTTTACAAATTACCCAATTGGGGCATAGCGCAAACTGCCATAGTTGATAAAATAGTAGGCAATTACGGTATTAGTACTTTTATGAAAAAACGCCTTGGACATATTTTTTTGGTGGACGACAACCACGACATGCGCTTTTATCTGAGCGACATGTTGATCCTGCTCGGCTACACGGTCGACAGCTTTGACAATGCCACCACATTTCTTGAACAATCGATGGACATATCGCCTGCCGTGGTCTTGCTGGACATGCGCATGCCTGGCCTGAACGGCCTGGAGTTGCAAGCCAAGCTGGATGCCTTGGGTCGCAAAACGCCCATCATTTTCATCAGCGGTGAAAGCAACAAGGACGAAATCATCGAGGCGTTCCGACTCGGGGCTGTTGATTTCCTGCTCAAACCCTTCAATCGAGAAAAGCTGTGCGAAGTGGTGGACAAAGCCCTCAATATGGACCGACAGCGCAACCAGGAGTTCATCAACACCGATGCGTTGAGGCGATCATTTGCCACGCTGTCAGCCCGTGAGCAGGAAATCTTCGTGCTCATTGTGCAGGGCTTGACGAACAAAGGAATTGGCGAAGTCACCGGCATCCAGCCGGGCACCGCCAAGAAACACCGGGCCACCATTTACCAAAAGTTCGAAGTCAACACGAGCGCAGAACTCATCAGCCAGTGCAAGGGTGTCGAGTTGAGCTCACTCATGCCAGTGCAAACTTTGATGGAGCACTGAACGGGCAAGGTTAAAATCCCACCTTCCCCAAGGAGCGTTGCAGCCCGCCGCCGTCAAGGCGCAGCAGGTCAGGCTTGGGGCCGTTCAATGTCTGAATGATCTTGCACAACGACGCTCACCTTCAAACCCAAGGTGAGTCCGTGTCTGTTGTCGCGCCCGAAATCGTGTCTGTTCCCCCCCTGAAGTTGTCCGGTCTGGAGCCTGTCTCCATCGGCGCAGCCTCGCTGTTTGTCAACGTGGGTGAGCGCACCAACGTGACCGGTTCCAAGGCCTTTGCCCGCATGATCCTGAATGGCGAGTACGAGCAGGCCTTGGCCGTGGCGCGTCAGCAGGTTGAAAACGGTGCGCAGGTGATCGACGTGAACATGGACGAAGCCATGCTGGACAGCCAGGCGGCCATGGTGCGGTTTTTGAACCTGATGGCCGGTGAGCCTGACATAGCCCGTGTGCCGGTGATGGTGGATTCGAGCAAGTGGTCGGTGATCGAAGCCGGTCTGCGCTGCATCCAAGGCAAAGGCATCGTCAACTCGATCAGCATGAAAGAGGGCTTGGACGAATTCAAGCGCCAGGCCAAGTTGGTCAAGCGCTACGGCGCGGCCGCGGTGGTGATGGCGTTTGACGAAAAAGGCCAGGCCGACACTTACGCACGCAAGGTTGAAATTTGCGAACGCGCTTACCGCGTGCTGGTGGATGAGGTGGACTTCCCGCCCGAAGACATTATTTTCGACCCGAACATTTTTGCGATTGCCACCGGCATCGAAGAGCACGACAACTACGCGGTGGACTTCATCAATGCCACGCGCTGGATCAAGCAAAACCTGCCGGGTGCCAAGGTGTCGGGCGGCGTGTCCAATGTGTCGTTCAGCTTCCGGGGCAACGA
>CAMDFT010000075.1 GCA_945897795.1 Limnohabitans sp. Rim8
CAGCGCCACCCGTGACCACGCTGCGCGAACTGGAGCAGGTGGCTTGGCAACTGACCCATAAGCGCATTGACGATCTGGATGCTTTGCGCAAATGGTTAACGGTTCTGGTGGCACCAGGTGCTTCGTTGGGGGGCGCCCGTCCCAAGGCCAACTTCACAGAGCTGGACGGTTCTCTTTGGATTGGCAAATTCCCGGCGCGTGACGATGACCGTGATGTCGGGGCTTGGGAGTTCGCCACGCATCAAATGGCCCAACGTGCAGGCATCGATGTGCCAGCTGCAAAGCTGTTGCGTCTGGGTGGCGAGTTTCATACTTTTTGTGTACAGCGCTTTGACCGTGTCGGTGGTCAGCGGCGGTTTTATGCGTCGGCCATGACGCTGCTGCGAAAGGACCAAAGCGAGGGCTGCAGTTATCTGGAATTGGCGCAGTTTCTGCGGGCCAGTGGCGATGCAGCGACGGTTCAATCAGATCTGGCTCAGCTGTTCAGGCGCGTGGTTTTTAATGTGGCAGTCGGCAATCGGGACGACCATTTGCGCAATCACGGCTTTGTGTTGAGCTCAACGGGCTGGCGTTTGGCACCCGCGTTTGATGTGAACCCGAACATCGACAAAGCCGAGCATGTGCTGAACATTGACGATATGGACAACCGTCCTGACTTGCACACTGCGTTGAACACGGCCGCGTTTTACGGCCTGACGGCAGCGCAAGGGCGGCACATCGTGGACGAGGTGATGGAAGTCGTGAGCGCTTGGCGCGATGTCGCCCACCAGGCCCGCATTCCTCGGGCCGATATCGAATTGACGGCCGCTGCATTCAGTGCGCATGAGGCTTGGCGAAAAAACTGAACGATCCTGCCAGACCACATTTCCGAATGAGTGGCCCGGTGGCAAACTGGGTCACACACGGCACAATCAGCCCATGCCCGACAAAGCCCCCTCGACTGCCGCCAAAACGCTCAGCGCCCCGCAAAAGGCGCTGATCAAGCTCGGGCTCAAGCGCGACATCGATCTGGCGCTGCACCTGCCACTGCGCTACGAGGACGAGACCCGGATCGTGAAGTTGCGCGATGCGCGCGAGGGCGATACCGCGCAAATCGAAGCCACCGTCACGGCGTGCGAGATCACGCAGCGCCCGCGCCGGCAGCTGTTGGTGACGGTGGACGATGGATCGGACACCTGCATGATGCGGTTTTTCAGCTTTTACCCGTCGCACCAAAAGGCGCTGGCGGTGGGCAACCGCATTCGGGCGCGGGGTGAGGTCAAGGGCGGCTTCATGGGGCTGACCATGATGCATCCTACGTTCAAGGCGGCGGGCGGCAACCTGGCCGAGGCGCTGACGCCTGTGTACCCGACCGTGGCGGGGCTGGCGCAGGCTTATTTGCGCCGCGCGGTGATCACCGGCCTGAACCATGCCGAACTGAGTGAAACCATGCCCCCCAGCATCGCTTGGCCCGACCCGCGTGGGGCTTGGACGCTGCGCGATGCGCTGCAGTTTTTGCACCACCCCACGCCCGATGTGTCGCTGGCCGCTTTGGAGGACCGCAGCCACCCGGCTTGGGTTCGACTGAAGTGCGAGGAGTTGTTGGCGCAGCAGTTGTCGCAGCTCACCGCCAAGCGCGAGCGCGATTTGTTGCGCGCCCCGGCCTTGAAGATGAAGCGCGGCGCTTTGCACGACCAGTTGCTGGCCGCCCTGCCCTTTGGCTTGACCAAGGCCCAGCAGCGCGTGGGGCGCGAAATTGCCAAAGACCTGGCCCGCCCGGTGCCCATGCACCGCTTGCTGCAAGGCGATGTGGGCGCGGGCAAAACGGTGGTGGCCGCGCTGGCGGCCATGGTGGCGATTGACGCGGGCTGGCAATGCGCCTTGATGGCCCCGACCGAGATTTTGGCCACACAACACTTTGCAAAATTAGTGGGCTGGCTGGAGCCGCTGGGCGTGAAAGTGGCCTGGCTGATTGGCAGCCAGAAGAAGAAAGAACGCGCCGCCATGCTGGCCCTGATCGAGTCGGGCGAGGCGGCGCTGGTGGTGGGCACACACGCGGTCATTCAAGAGCACGTCAAGTTCAAGTGCCTAGGGCTGGCCGTCATTGACGAGCAGCACCGCTTTGGCGTGGCCCAGCGCCTGGCCTTGCGCGGCAAGATGCAAGCCCCCGGCATGGAGCCGCACATGCTGATGATGACGGCCACGCCGATTCCGCGCACGCTGGCCATGAGCTATTACGCCGATCTGGATGTGTCGGTGATCGACGAGCTGCCCCCGGGCCGCACGCCCATCGTGACACGCGTGGTGTCGGACCACCGCCGCCACGAGGTGGTCGAGCGCATTGGCGCGCAGCTGCAGCAAGGGCGGCAGGTGTATTGGGTCTGCCCCTTGATTGAAGAAAGCGAAGCGCTGGACCTGACCAACGCCACCGAGACCCACGCCGACTTGAGCGAAGCGCTGCCGGGTGTGATGGTGGGGCTGCTGCATTCGCGCATGCCGGTGGCCGAAAAGAAGGCGGTGATGGAGCTCTTCACCGCAGGCGTGATGGGCGTGCTGGTGAGCACCACGGTGATCGAGGTGGGGGTGGACGTGCCCAATGCTTCGCTGATGGTGATCGAGCACGCCGAGCGCTTTGGCCTGAGCCAGTTGCACCAGTTGCGTGGCCGGGTGGGCCGGGGTGCGGCGGCGTCGGCCTGTGTGCTGCTGTATGGCACGCCCGAGGGCGGACGCCTGAGTGAGACCGCCCGCGATCGGCTGCGCGCCATGGCCGAGACGAATGACGGCTTCGAGATCGCCCGGCGCGACTTGGAGATTCGCGGACCCGGAGAGTTTTTGGGGGCGCGCCAGTCGGGCGCGCCTTTGCTGCGCTTTGCCGACCTGGAGACCGATGGCCATTTGCTGGACTGGGCGCGAGCCCTGGCCCCGCCCATGCTGGACCAGCACCCGCAGCTGGCCGAGCGCCACATTGGCCGTTGGCTGGGCGGTAAATCCGAATACCTCAAGGCTTGATGTTCAAATAGCGCCCATGACCCTGACCGAACTCAAATACATCGTGGCCGTGGCCCGCGAAAAGCATTTTGGCAAAGCCGCCGAGGCCTGCTTTGTGTCGCAACCCACGCTGTCACTGGCCATCAAAAAGCTCGAAGAAGAGCTGGACATGAAGATTTTTGAACGCAGCGCCAGTGAAGTGTCCGTCACCGCTTTGGGCGATGAGATCGTGCGCCAGGCGCAAAGCGTGCTGGAGCAAGCGGCCGAGATCAAGGAAATCGCCAAGCGCGGCAAAGACCCGCTGTCGGGCACCATGCGGCTGGGCGTGATCTACACCATCGGGCCGTATTTGCTGCCCGATCTGGTGCGCCAGATCATCACCGACATCCCGCAAATGCCGCTGATGCTGCAAGAAAACTTCACCGTGCGCCTGCTGGAAATGCTGCGCACGGGCGAGCTCGATTGCGCCATCCTGGCCGAGCCTTTCCCCGAGTCGGGCCTGGCCATTGCGCCGCTTTACGACGAGACCTTCATGGCGGCCTTGCCGCTGAACCACCCACTGGCCTCAGAGGCCTTCATCACGCCCGATCAGCTGAAAAACGAGACCATGTTGCTGCTGGGCACGGGCCACTGCTTTCGCGACCATGTGCTGGAGGTGTGCCCCGAATTCGCGCGCTATGCGAGCCAGACCGATGGCATTCGCAAAACGTTTGAAGGCTCGTCGCTGGAGACCATCAAACACATGGTGGCCGCAGGCATGGGCGTGACGCTGGTGCCGCGCATGTCGGTGCCCGACCTCAAGCCGGTGCACAAGCGCTCGGGCGGGCGGCACGAATCGCCTGTGCGTTACTTGCCCATCGTCGACCCGGCAGGCGGCAAGCCGCCCACGCGCCGCGTGGTGCTGGCCTGGCGGCGCAGCTACACCCGCTACGAAGCCATTGCCGCCGTGCGCAACGCCATCTATGCCTGCCCGCTGCCGGGCGTGACGCGCTTGTCCTGACCCGCCGACCAGGCCGTGCCCATGGAGGCGGCCATCACCAGCGCAATGGCCAGCCCCTGCAGCAGCGTCAGGTGTTCGGACAGCACCAGCCAGCCCGCCAGCGCACCCACGGCGGGCTCGAGGCTGAGCAAAATGCTGAAGGTGTTTTTGGGCAGGTGGTTGAGCGAGAACATCTCGAGCGCATAGGGGATGGCGCTGGACAGCAAGGCCACCGCCAGCCCCGCGACCAACAACCGCGGGTCGAGCAAGGCGGCACCCGCATGAAAAATGCCCACCGGGGCCACCACCAAAGCCGCAGCCAACATGCCCATGGGCGTGGCCATGGCCCCGTAGCGCAGCGCCACGCGCTGACCAAACACGATGTAAAGCGCCCAACAAATGCCCGCCGCGAAGGCGAGAAACATGCCCAAGGGGTCGAGCGCTGTGGCCGCATTGCCCCCGGGCAAAGGCAGCAGCAGCGCCAGGCCCGCGATGGCCAGTGACACCCAGAGCCAGTCACTGGCTTTTTTGGAAGTCCAAACCGCCACGCTCAGCGGGCCAATGAATTCGATGGCGATCGCCACGCCAAAGGGGATGGTCTTGATGGCGCTGTAGAACAGCAGGTTCATCACGCCCAGCGTGACGCCGTACAGGCCCAGCGGCAGCGCATCGGCCCAGACCCATTGGCGACGCCAGGGCCGGAACACGGCCATCAGCATCAGCATGGCAAAAATGATGCGGTAAGCGGTGGTGCCTTCGGCCCCCAGCGCGGGAAACAGGCTTTTGGCAAACGAGGTGCCGACCGCCAAAGACACCAGGCTGACCAACAAAGCCAACATGGCCCACAAACGCAGATTCAAGCGACGCCTCTTTCTGCGACATCCAGCACGATGGGCTGGCCATGCGGCGTGCGTTCGGCGGCGTCGGCCCAAGCGTGTTCCAAATCATGGATTTCATCGGGCGTGCCCAGTTGGCGCTCGATGACCAGTTGCTCCAGCGCGTTGAGCCAGTGCGTGTAGTACAGGCTGCCGTCGCTGGCCTCGCCGCGCGTTTGGCCGGCACGAATTTCATGGGTCAAGGCGGTGGCCCATTCGGGCCAGGTGAAAACCCCTTTGGCGTGCAGCTGCAAGGTCATGGCAAAGGCGTGGGCTTGCCAAGGTTCTTCAAACACCGCGCCGTTGTTGGCGGTGGCGGGCATGGGAAAGCCGTCGCCGCAGGCGCGGGCCAGGTCGTTCAGGTCTTGGATGGCTGTGTTCATGGGGGCGGCGATCAAGATGGGACCGTTTCCAGATAAGACTCCCAGGCGTCCACGCTCACTTGGTGCCCGGCTTCGGCCTGGGGGCCCCACAGCTCGGTGCCGTCAAACACCACGGTGTACAGGTGCTCGGCCGTGCCGTCAAAAGGCGGCAGCATTTTGTGGACATGTTGGTCGGGCAAAACGTGGTTGCCGTGGTGAAGCACCACCGTGCCCACATGGCCACGCACATAACGGGGCAAGCGGGTGTGGCCTTGGGGGTTCAGGTTCAGGGCGCGCACGCGTTGGCCCGGGGCAAATCGGGGGGCTTGGGTGCTGGGCCGGTCGGTGGGGCTGCCTTTGGCCAGCGCCGCATCGACATCGGCGGCTTGCAGCACGCGCACACCGGCCACCGGGGGCGTGATGGGCTGGCCCTGGGCCAACTCCTCAGCCGTGATCAGGCCGCGCTCAATCAGCAGCTTTTGCAACGCCTGGGTCCAGATGGCGTAGTACGGGCCTTGCACATAGTCCAGCGGGGGCAAGGATTCGCGGGCCGAGCGGGCCAGGTCGATGTTCCAAAGGCCGCTGGCGCCCATGGCCACCGTCACGCCCAAAGCGCGGCGCTCCCATTCGCCATGAAAGAGCGGCTCGTTGGCTTCGATGGGCACCGGGCCATAACCTTGCAGGCCGCCCATGTCGTGTACGCCGTTCATGCCGCCACCTCTTTGCCTTTTGGATTCAAGGCCAAGCCGGTGCCGATCATGGCGTCGCGGGTGACCAGGGTGGCCAGTTGCTCTTGGCTCCATCCTTCGGTGCCTGCCGGGCGCTGGGGCAGCACTAAATAGCGCACTTCGGCGGTGGAGTCCCAGACGCGGATGTTTTGGCCCTGCGGCAAGGTAACGCCAAAGTCGGCCAGCACGGCGCGTGGCTCGATCACGGCGCGCGAGCGGTAAGCGGCGCTTTTGTACCAAACCGGGGGCAGGCCCAACACCGGCCAGGGGTAGCAGCTGCACAGGGTGCAGACCACCATGTTGTGCGTGTCGGGGGTGTTGGGCACGGCCACCATGTGTTCGCCTTGGCGGCCGGTGTAGTCCATCGAGGCGATGGCGGCGGTGGCGTCTTTTAAAAGCCAGTCCCGAAAGTCCGGGTCGGCCCAAGCGCGGGCCACCACTTTGGCCCCGTTGTGCGGACCCACATGCACCTCATAGGTTTCGATGATGCGGTCCACGGCGGCGGGGTCGAGGTACCCTTTTTGCGTCAGCAGGGTTTCCAGAGCGCGCACCCGCAGGTCCATCTCGCCCAAGGTGCTGTGCTCGTGGTCATGCTCGTGGTCATGGCCGTGGGGGTGGTTGTGTTCAGCTGGCATGGCGGTCTCCTGTGGGGGTCTGGCGGGCACTTGAGGGGGGCAACTTGAGGGCCTGGCCCTGTGCAACCGGGGCTTTTGGAAGTGATCATAGCGCCGCATACAATGGCGGCTTCGCCCGCAGGACGCCCAAGCGCCACCTGCACAACCCGAATTTGACTTTCAGTGGAGTTTCCATGTTCATTTCTTCTGCTTTTGCCCAAACCGCTCCTGCTGCCGCCTCTGGTGGCGACATGCAATCCACCCTGATGAGCATGCTGCCGCTGCTGCTCATGTTTGTGGTGTTGTATTTCGTGATGATCCGCCCCCAGATGAAGAAACAAAAAGAACACCGCGCCATGATCGACGCGTTGGCCAAGGGGGACGAAGTCGTGACCGCTGGCGGCTTTTTGGGCAAGGTCAGCAAGCTGGGCGATGCTTATGTGGGCGTCGAGTTGGCGACCGGCGTGGAAGTGCAGATGCAGCGCAGCGCCGTGGTGCAAGTGTTGCCCAAAGGCACCATGAAGTAATTCAACCGGTTTTTTCCTTCAGGGGGCCTTGGCTTTTCAAGGCCCTTGTCTTTCTTTCTGCACGCGAGTCTTTATGAACCGTTACCCGGTCTGGAAATACGTGGTCATCGTGATCGCTTTGTTGTTGGGCACGGTCTATACCCTGCCCAACTTCTTTGGCGAGGCCCCTGCGGTGCAGGTGTCTTCGGGCAAGGCCACGGTCAAAGTAGACACCTCGACCTTGCAAAAAGCCGAAGAAGCGCTCAAAGCGGCCGGAATCACCCCAAAGACTTTGGCACTCGAGGGCAGCTCTATTCGGGTGCGGCTGGACACCACGGACGAGCAGATCAAGGCCAAGGATGCGATTGAAAAGGCCTTGATTCCGGACGCCAGCAACCCCTCTTTTGTGGTGGCGCTGAACCTGGTGACGCGTTCACCCGCTTGGTTGACGTCGCTGAGCGCTGCGCCAATGTACTTGGGCCTGGACTTGCGCGGTGGCGTGCACTTCATGCTGCAGGTGGACATGCAGGCGGCCTTGACGCAGCGCGTGGAAGCCCTGACCGGCGACCTGCGCACCGTTTTGCGAGAAAAAGACTTGCGCCACGGCGGCATCAGCCGCAATGGCCAGACCATTGAAGTCCGTCTGCGCGACGCCCAGCAACTGCAGGCGGCACAAGACCTGATCACCGCCCAGTTTGCCGACCTGCAAAGCAGCTCGCAGGCCGATGGCGCAGAGTTCCGCCTGCTGGTCACGGTGAAGACCGAGTCGGCCCGCATGGTGCAGGCCCAAGCACTGAAACAAAACATCACCACACTGCACAACCGGATCAACGAGCTGGGCGTGGCCGAGCCGGTGATTCAGCAGCAGGGTTTGGACCGCATCGTGGTGCAGTTGCCCGGCGTGCAGGACACGGCCAAGGCGAAAGACATTTTGGGCCGCACCGCCACCCTTGAGGTGCGCATGGTCGACGAAAGCACCGAAGCGCGTGCGGCTGAGCAAGCCGGCGGCCTGGTGCCCTTTGGCACCGAGCGCTACATAGAGCGCGATGGCCGCCCCCTGATCGTCAAAAAGCAGGTGGTGCTCACGGGTGACAACCTGACCGATGCCCAGCCTGGCTTTGACAGCCAGACCCAAGAGCCCGTGGTCAACCTGACGCTGGATGCCAAGGGTGCGCGCATCTTCAAGGATGTGACGCGCGAGAGCGTGGGCAAGCGCATGGCCATCATCTTGTTCGAAAAGGGCAAGGGCGAAGTGGTCACGGCCCCCGTGATCCGCGCCGAAATTGGCGGCGGACGCGTGCAGATTTCGGGCCGCATGACCACGGCCGAAGCCAACGACACGGCGCTGCTGCTGCGCGCAGGTTCATTGGCCGCGCCGATGGAGATCATCGAAGAGCGCACCATTGGCCCGAGCTTGGGTGCCGAAAACATCGCCAAGGGCTTCAACAGCGTGACCTGGGGTTTCTTGGTGATCGTGGCCTTCATGTGCGTTTATTACGCGATGTTTGGCGTGTTCTCCAGCCTGGCCCTGGGCTTTAACCTGGTGCTGCTGGTGGCGGTGTTGTCCCTGCTGCAAGCGACCTTGACGCTGCCGGGCATGGCCGCTATGGCGCTGGCACTGGGCATGGCGATTGACTCGAACGTGCTGATCAACGAGCGCATTCGGGAAGAACTGCGCAACGGGGCCAATCCACAGGCGGCCATCAATGTGGGTTATGACCGGGCTTGGGCCACGATTTTGGATTCCAACATCACCACCTTGATCGCGGGCGTGGCCTTGCTGGCCTTTGGCTCCGGTCCGGTGCGCGGCTTTGCGGTGGTGCACTGCATCGGCATCTTGACGAGCATGTTCTCTTCGGTGTTCTTCTCACGCGGTTTGGTCAACTTCTGGTACGGCCGGAAGAAAAAGCTCAAGACCGTGTCCATCGGCACAGTCTGGCGCCCGGACACGGGCACTGCGGTCAAAGCCGATTAAGGGGAACGGATCATGGAATTATTCAAAATCAAAAAAGACATACCGTTCATGCGCCATGCATTGGCGCTGAACGTGGTGTCGTTTGCCACCTTCATCTTGGCGGTGTTCTTCCTGTTCAGCAAAGGTCTGCACCTGTCGGTGGAGTTCACGGGCGGCACCGTGATGGAAGTCAGCTACAGCCAACCGGCCGATCTGCCCAAGGTGCGGGGTGTGATCTCGGGCCTGGGTTACGCCGAGGTGCAGGTGCAAAACTTTGGCTCGGCGCGTGAGGTGTTGATTCGCCTGCCCGTGCAAAAAGGTGTGACCACAGCCCAGCAAAGCGAGACGGTGCTCAGCGCCCTGAAAGCCTCCAGCCCCGATGTGACGCTGCGTCGTACCGAGTTTGTGGGCCCGCAGGTGGGCAACGAGCTGGTGGAAGACGGCCTGATGGCGCTGGCCTTTGTGGTGGGCGGCATCATGCTGTACTTGGCCATTCGCTTCGAGTGGAAGTTCGCCGTCTCGGCCATCATTGCCAACTTGCACGACGTGATCATCATCTTGGGCTTTTTTGCTTTCTTCCAGTGGGAGTTTTCGCTGGCCGTGCTGGCGGCGGTGCTGGCGGTGCTGGGTTACTCGGTGAACGAATCGGTGGTGATTTTTGACCGGATCCGCGAGAACTTCCGCCGCTACCGCAAGATGAACACCGTGGAGATCATCGACAACGCGATCACCTCCACCATCAGCCGCACCATCATCACCCACGGTTCAACCCAGATCATGGTCTTGTCCATGCTGCTGTTCGGGGGCGAGACGCTGTATTACTTCGCGCTGGCTTTGACGATTGGCATTTGCTTTGGCATTTACTCGTCGGTATTTGTGGGCGCGGCCGTGGCCATGTGGCTGGGCATCAGCCGCGAAGACATGGTCAAGCCGATCAAAAAAGACAACGACCCGAACGACGAAAACTCGGGCGCGGTGGTTTAAGCCCGGTCAGGGCTTGAGGTCCAGCGGCACCTGAGCATCTGCCGCAGCCTTGGCCCAGCGGCGGTTCTCGGCGGCACGTTCGGCATAGCGGTTGAAGCGCCAGGAGTTGCCCTCCATGGTGATGCGCTGCCAGATGCCGCGTTTTTCACCCGGGCTCATTTCGGTCCACAACTGCACCTCTTCGAAGCTGCGGCCACAGCCTTTGCAGGTTTCGTCGCCCTGGCTGGTCGAGCAAATGGCAATGCAGGGCGTGTCGGGGGTGGTGGCGTACCAGTCTTGCCAGGCCTCGGCTGCTGCCATGGGCAGGCTGAATTCGTCGGCCAGGTCCTGCTTCAAATACACCATCAGCCCATAGACCTCGGCCAGCGCACGCAACTCAGGCGGCAGCGACACCCCGTCGGGTGAAGGGTTTTTGATCCGCCAGTGGTTGATGGCGGCTTCGATGTCGGTGATGTGGATTCCGGCCATGGTGTGTCTTGTGCAGGGAGCGGCGATCATAGCCCCTGAAGCCATCACCAGTGCCGCGTTCAGGGTGATTCAGATGCCCGGCTCAACGCGCGGTTGGAAATTGCGCTTGCACTTGACGCCAACGCGCTTGGACTTCGCGCAAGCGGGTGTCCACGATCGAGGCTTCGATGTGGTCTGCCGCTTTCAGCTGACTGCGCTTGGCCAGCTCTTGCGCCGCCCGAAAGCGGTCGAGCGCGCCTTCCCAATCGAGCCGTGCGACTTGGGCCTCGGCCTCGGCACGCAAGCCAGCCAGGTTCTGCCCTTGTGTGAACAACAAACGGGCCAATAGGTTCCAGGCTTGGGCATCGTGGGGGGCGACAAACACCCGCTGACGAAGTTGCCCGGTGATCTCCGCCTGCAACACATGCTGGGGCATGCGCTGCACGGCTTGCGCCACAGCCATCAACTCCGGGCGCGCCAGCTCGGGCAGCGCCCCGCTGGGCAGCCAGTGCTGCAGCGCGGTTTCAAAACGGTCTTGCTTCATGGCCACTTCGGCCGACAGCAGGCTCACCCAGCGCCCCGCCGACAGCGCCAGGGGTGAGGCAGAGGTCTGCAGAGTAGATAAGTCTGTAGGCACTGACTTTCTCACCAGCTCCTGCAATGCCTGCAGACTGCGCTCGGCAGCGGCCATGTTTCTTTGCTGCAAATAGGCCAGCGTGCCGGCATAGAGCTTGCCCGCCCGTTGGGCCGGGCCGTCCTGAGGCGAGGCTTGCTCGGCCTCTTGAATCCAGGCTTTGAGCGCATCGGGGGTGCTTTGCGACAAGACCCGCGCACGGGCCGACAACAGGGCTTGGGCCATGTCTGCCCCCAGCTTGGCGCTCGGAGTGAGCAGTTGCTGACGGGCCTGCATGTCAGCAATGCGCTCGCTGGTCAAGGGGTGGCTGCGCAGGTAGGGAAAAGCGCCGTTGTCGTTCAGGCCTGCGGCTTGCTGCAGCTTGCCGAACATGCCCACAAAGCCCCGGGGGTCGTAGCCCGCATCAACGAGGATGCCGTAACCCACGCGATCGGCCTCGCGCTCCATGTCGCGCGAGTAGCTCAGCTGCGACTGAATGGCCGCAGCCTGCCCGCCCACGATCAAGGCCTGGGCGCCTTGCGGGCTTTTGCTGGCGGCCAAGGCGCCCAAAATCATGGCCCCAATCAGCCAGGGCGTTGTTCGGCCCTGTTCACTCATGCCGCGTGCAATGTGGCGCTGGCTGACGTGGCTCAATTCGTGGGCCAGCACCGAGGCCAGCTCATCGTGCGAGCCCACCACCGCGATCAGGCCCAGGTGCACCCCGAGGTAGCCGCCCGGCAAGGCAAAGGCGTTGACCGAGCGGTCTCGCCCCAACAAAATGCGCCACGCAAAACGCTCTTGCAACTCGGGCGACAACTCCCCCCGAGCCGCCGCAGCCCGGATCAGCGGGGCCCACAACAGTTGGATGTACTCATCGAGCACGGGGTCTTCCAGGTAATCGGGGTCGCGGTAGAGTTCGCGGGCGATGCGGTCACCCAGCTGCCGCTCTGCCCCCAGCGAGATGCCCTCGCCATCGCCCAGCCCCGGCAAACCTGGGGTTTGAGCGTGCACTGCGGGGTTGACCAGTGCAGCGGCAACCACAAAGGGTAAAAATCGGTGTCGGAATTCGTTTTTCAAAGTGGCTCCAGCCCTTCTCTAGCCCCGTATGATGCCCTCATCTTGTCAATTTTCTGTAAACCCTTTTTGACCGTCTTGCCATGAGCTCCTCTAACGACGCCCTGACCCACTTTGATGCCCAAGGCCAAGCCCACATGGTGGATGTGGGTCACAAGGCCAGCACACGGCGTGTGGCGGTGGCCACCGGCAGCATCGTGATGCTGGCCTCTACCTTGGCACTGATCGAATCGGGCACGGCCAAAAAAGGCGATGTGCTGGGCATTGCCCGCATCGCTGGCATTCAGGGGGCCAAAAAAACCAGCGACCTGATCCCCTTGTGTCACCCCATTGGCCTGACGCGGGTCGCGGTCGAGTTTGAAATTGTGTCGGCCTCTTGCCGTGTGGTGTGCACCGCCACCGCCGAGGTGAACGGCCAAACCGGCGTCGAGATGGAAGCCCTCACCGCCGTGCAAGTGGCCTTGCTCACCATCTACGACATGTGCAAAGCCGTGGACCGGGGCATGACCATCACCGATGTGAAGCTGCTGGAAAAGCATGGCGGCAAGTCGGGGAGTTTTGTGGCGGCAGCCTGATGTGATGCTGCGCTGAAAATCCTCAAACCCCAAGACTCACTCAAGCCATGACGCCCTTGCATCTGCCCACGGCTTACTTCATCGCTGGCATTTTGTACCTGATCATGCCGATCTCTGTCTGGCTGATGTTGCGCAAGCGGCAAGGGCTCAGCAACACCTTGTGGTGCTTGGGTGGCCTGGCCTTTGGCTTGAGTCTCATCTTGCTGGGCATGCGGGGGAAATGGCCAGATGCACTGACCTACGAGCTGGCGATTTGGTTGCTGGTGCTGGGGCCGTTGTTGCGCGTGGGCGCCTTGCGCCACGTACTAAAGCGTCCGGTGTGGCTGACGGGCTTGCTGGCCTTGTCCTTGGTGCACGTCGCTGTGTATGTTGTTTTACATGTGATCGTCAACAATCCCAGTTTGCGATTTGTTTGGACATCCTTGGGTGCAACAGCGGCATTGGCTTGGTTGGCTCTTTTGGCAAGAGACGTTTACCGGCGCCGCCAGAGCATCAGTGCGCAGTGGATTTTCGTTTGTTATCTGGCCTTGGCTGCGGTCTTGGTCATTCGCATACCAGGCGTTTTGCTTGGCTTGAGCGAGCCCACGGCCATGATCTCGGACCCCTTATCGAACGTGCTGATTTTTCTGGGCGTGGTCACCGCCATCGTGGGCAACATCGGCTTTTTGGGCATATTCATTGAACGGATGAACCAAGAAACCCTGGAATCGGCCAAGGTACAGGTCCGCCAAGAGGAGGCAACACGCTTGAGCGAGCAAATCGCCCAACTTGACCGACGCCGCAGCGTGGGGGAGATTGCGGCTTCTTTGGCGCACGAGTTGAGCCAACCCCTGACCAACATCTACCTGATCGCCGACCGAATGGAAATGTCACTCCAGCAACGCCAGGACGAATCGCTGAACAAGTACTTTGAAGACCTCAACCGCAACACCCAAAAAGCGGGCGACATTTTGGGGCGCATTCGCGCCTTCATTCAATCCAAGAGCACCCACTTTGAGCGGGTTGAACT
>CAMDFT010000076.1 GCA_945897795.1 Limnohabitans sp. Rim8
AAGCATCGCCACGAGCAACGCGGTGTGGGCGGTATTTTCTTTGACGACTTTTCCGAGCTGGGCATGGACCAGAGTTTTGCCATGCTGCAAAGTGTGGCCGATTCACTGCTGACGGCTTACATGCCCATCGTGATGCGCCGCAAGGACACCCCTTATGGAGAGCATGAACGTGACTTTCAGCTCTACCGCCGGGGCCGCTATGTCGAGTTCAACCTGGTTTGGGATCGGGGCACACATTTCGGTTTGCAGTCCGGTGGCCGCACAGAATCGATCCTGCTGTCCATGCCGCCCGAGGTGCGCTGGTCGTATCAGCGCCAGGACGAAGCCAGCTCCCCCGAAGCACGCTTGCTCAGCCACTTTCTGGTGCCCAAGGACTGGGTGTGAACCTGCCGACTGCGATACCTAACGTCAAGCCAGGCATGCAGCGCCTGGGTGTTTTTGGTGGGGCTTTTGATCCGCCGCACTTGGCGCATGTGGCCTTGGTGGAGGCGGCCATCAAGCAGTTGCAACTCCAGCAAGTGCGTGTTTTTCCCACGGGTGATGCTTGGCACAAACCGCGTCGGTTGTCTGATGCCGTCAACCGGGTGGCCATGACCCGACTGGCCTTTGCACATTTGCCGCCCGTTGTGGTCGACGAGCGCGAAACTGGCCGATCCGGACCCAGCTACACGGTGGACACCCTGCATGAGTTGCAGACCGAATACCCGCAGGCGCAGCTGTTTTTGCTCATTGGTGACGACCAGAGGCGGTCCTTGCCGTCCTGGCACCAAATCGGTGAAATCGGGCGCATCGCTATAATCTGCGCCGCAGGCCGTGATATGGCTGTGCGTGCCTGGAACGAAGAATCAGGCGCTGCACCCACAAATCCACCCTTTTCAGACACGCTGCAAGCGCGCATTCGCACTCTGGACATGCCGCTGATGCCCCACAGTGCCACGGACATCCGTGTGCTGGCGGCCACAGAGCAGGCCCTGACAGGCTTGGTACCCCCCGCTGTTGAGCGCTATATTCACGAACACCACCTTTACAGGCCCCATTGATGACCGATAACGCAGCCAAAAAAGACATTCAAAAACTCCAACGAACCATCGTGGACGCGCTGGAGGACGTCAAGGCTCAAGAGATCCAGGTGTTTGACACCGAGCACCTTTCCTCCTTGTTTGAGCGGGTCATCATTGCCTCGGGTACGTCCAACCGACAGACCAAGGCCTTGGCCGCCAGCGTGCGTGACAAAGTGCGCAACGCCGGCTTTGGCAAACCCCGCATTGAGGGCGAAGACAACGGCGAGTGGATCATTGTCGATTGCGGCGCAGCCGTGGTGCACGTCATGCAGCCCACCATTCGCACTTATTACAACCTGGAAGAAATCTGGGGTGGAACGCCCGTGCGCCTGAAGTTTGGTGCGCCCAAGCCAACCGCAACAGCAGAGGTCAAGGGCCACATCAAGAACTCGGTGGCGAAAAAAGCCACGGGCAAAGCTGCGGCCAAATCTGCCGAGGCCAAAACACCCGCAGCCAAGAAGTCGGCAGCCAAACCCGCCGCTCAATCTGCCGCCAAGGCCAAACCCGCATTGAAGGCACCGGCCAAATCGACCAGGCCATTGGCCAAGGCACCTGCTAAAACTGCCGCTAAACCCTCCGCAAAACCTGCCACTAAAACTGCAGCCAAGTCGACTTCGAAACCCAGCAGCCCCACCAGCAAACCCACCTTGAAAACGGTGGGCAAGCCCACGGCCAAGTCTGCCGCCAAGCCTGCTGCCAAAAAGGCCCCAGCCCGCAAGCCCGTGCAAGCGGCCAGCCGCCGCAAAGCCGATTGATCCTGCATGAAGCTGCTGATCGTTGCGGTCGGCCTGCGCGTGCCCGACTGGGCCCAAACGGCCTGGGACGATTACGCCAAACGTTTTCCGCCTGAGCTCAAGGTCGAGCTCAAGGCCGTGAAAACCGAGCCCCGAGGCTCCAAAACCCTGCCCAACCTTTACGCCGCAGAGCGCCAGCGCATCGAAGCGGCCATTCCGCGTGGCACCCGCATCGTGGTGCTCGACGAGCGCGGCACCTCTCTGACCACCCAAGCGCTGGCCACGCGCTTGACCAGCTGGCAGCTCGGTGGCGACGATGTGGCGCTGGTGATTGGTGGTCCTGATGGGCTTGAGCCCGAATTCCGTCAAGCGGCCCACGAGCGCATTCGCTTGTCTGACCTGACCTTGCCCCACGCCATGGCCCGGGTGCTGCTGATTGAGCAGCTTTACCGCGCCTGGTCCATCAACGCCAACCACCCGTACCACCGCGAATGAGCGACTTCATTTACCTTGCTTCCCAAAGCCCTCGGCGCAGCCAGCTCCTTGACCAGATTGGTGTGGCCCACAAGTTGCTGCTGGCCTCGCCCGACGAGGATGCAGAGTCTCTGGAAGATGTTCGGGGCGCGGAAGCGCCTGCGCGTTATGTGGCACGGGTCACAGGCCTCAAACTCGATGCGGCGGTGCAGCGCTTGAAGCGCCAGGGTTTGTCTGCAGCGCCCGTGTTGTGCGCCGACACCACCGTGTGTCTGGGGCGCGAGATTTTGGGCAAGCCAGCAGACGAGTCCGATGCGGTGCGCATCTTGACGCGTCTAGCGGGGCAAAACCACCGCGTGTTGACAGCTGTGGCGGTGCAAAAGGGGGCCAAGCAGGTGTCGGCTGTGTCCGAGTCCTGGGTGCGCTTCGCGCCCATGACGCCCGCGCAGATCAAAGCCTACGTGGCCACCGGCGAGCCCATGGGCAAAGCTGGTGCTTACGGGGTTCAGGGCAGGGCGGCTGCCCACATTGAACAGATCCGGGGCAGTTATTCAGGCATCATGGGTTTGCCATTGTTTGAGACCGCTGCCTTGCTGCGATCCCTGGGCGTGCGCTGTTGAGCGTGGTTTTTTGACGCGACTCGGTGCCACAAGGTCTGGTTTTTTTCTTATTTCCCATCTGATGCCCCCCATGCAACAAGATATTTTGGTCAATTGGTCGCCCCAAGAAACACGGGTCGCTGTGGTCGAATTTGGCGCGGTGCAAGAGCTGCATGTCGAGCGCACGCTGGAACGCGGTCTGGTGGGGAATGTGTACTTGGGCAAAGTGGCCCGCGTGCTGCCGGGGATGCAATCGGCCTTCATCGACATTGGCCTCGACAAGGCGGCTTTTTTGCATGTGGCCGATGTTTGGCAAAAACACGCCGAAGGCGAGGTGGCAGCCGCCCGCACGGGTCAGCCTCTGGTGCCGATTGAAAAACAGGTGTTTGAGGGCCGCGCCATCATGGTGCAGGTGATTAAGGACCCCATGGGGACCAAGGGCGCGCGCCTGTCCACCCAGATCAGCATTGCAGGCCGGCATCTGGTCTTCTTGCCGCAAGACGACCACATCGGGGTGTCTCAAAAAATTCCTTCTGAGCAGCGCGATGCGCTGCGCCAAAGGGTGCAGGCCTTGGTGGGGCCGGCCGGGGGCGGCTTTATCTTGCGCACCAATGCCGAAGACTCCAGCGACGAAGAGTTGCAAGACGACATCGCCTACCTGCGCAAGACCTGGGCGCGCATCAAGGAGGCTTCGTTGCGCCTGCCGCCCGCATCTTTGTTGCACCAAGACCTGACACTGTTGCAGCGCGTGTTGCGCGACCTGGTGGGCGAGGCCACGCAAAGCATCCGCATCGACTCGCAAGAGCAGTTTGCCAATCTGCAGGCCTTTGGCCAAGAGTTCATGCCCAAAGCGGCTGAACGGCTGCAACTGTACAAAGGTGAGCGCCCAATTTTTGATCTGTATGCCATCGACGAAGAAATCGCCAAGGCGCTGGGCCGGCGGGTAGAACTGAAATCGGGCGGTTACCTGATCATCGACCAGACCGAAGCTTTGACCACGGTGGATGTGAACACGGGCGGTTATGTCGGTGCGCGCAATTTCGAAGACACGATTTTCAAGACCAATCTGGAAGCAGCCCAAGCCATTGCGCGGCAACTTCGCCTGCGCAACCTGGGCGGTATTGTCATCGCCGACTTCATTGACATGGCGCGCCCCGAGCACCAAGATGCCGTGCTGGGGGAGTTTCGCAAACAACTCTCGCGTGACCGGGTCAAGACCATGGCAGGTGGCTTTTCGTCTTTGGGTTTGCTGGAGATGACCCGCAAGCGCACCCGCGAATCTTTGGCCCACATGCTGTGCGAACCCTGCCCGAGTTGCCAGGGCAAGGGCATCGTCAAGACACCGCGCTCGGTGGTGTATGACATCTTGCGCGAGATCCTGCGCGAAGCGCGTCAGTTCAACCCGCGCGAGTTTCGCATCGTGGCCACCTCGGCGGTCATTGATTTGCTTTTGGACGAAGAAAGCCAGCACTTGGCTGGCTTGTCGGACTTCATCGCCAAGCCGATCTCGCTGCAGGTAGAGGCGTCCATGGGGCCGGAGCAGTACGACATCGTGCTGCTCTGAGGTGGATCAGCCCGGCGGGCTGGCCTGGTCGTCTGAATTGGTTTCTGGGGTAGCCCATTCGCCTCGGTGGTGCAGCCGGGTGTAGGCCCCACCTCTGGCCAGCAGTTCGGCGGGGGCACCTTGTTCCACGATGCGGCCGCGCTCCATCACGATGACCCGGTCGGCGTGTTCAATGGTGGACAGCCGGTGCGCCACGATCAAGGTCGTGCGGCCCTGCATCAGTTTTTGCAAGGCGTCCTGCACCAACCGTTCTGATTCGTTGTCCAGGGCCGAGGTGGCTTCGTCCAAAATCAAAATGGGGGCATCCTTGTACAGAGCCCGGGCAATCGCCAAGCGCTGGCGCTGCCCCCCCGAGAGCTGGTTGGCGTTGTGGCCCAAATCGGTGTCCATGCCTTGGGGCAGGGTTTGCACATGGGCCCACAAATTGGCCGCTTCCAGGCATTGCTGCACTTTGGCGCGGTCGGGCGTATGGCCCAAGCTCACATTGGCCGCCAAGCTGTCGTTCAGCATGACCACGTCCTGGCTAACCACGGCCAACTGTTGGCGCAGGCTCTCCAGTTGCCACAGCGGCAGGGGCACGCCATCGAGCAGCACCTGGCCGCTGGTCGGGCTCAAAAAGCGCGGCAGCAACTGGATCAGCGTGGTTTTGCCTGCGCCCGATGTGCCCACCAGGGCCACCGTCTCGCCGGGCTGCACACTCAGGTTGATTTGCGCCAGTGCAGGTGCCCCGTCAGGGTTGAACTGCACGCTCACCTCTTGCCATTCAATGGCCCCGCTGACGCGTTTCATTTGGTGCTGGCCTTGGCTTTCTTCAGGGGCGTCGTGCATCAGGGCCAGGCCTCGCTCCAGGGCGGCCAGGCCCCGTGTGATGGGGTTGGCCACATCCGCCAGTCGTTTGATGGGCGCAATCAGCATCAGCATGGCCGTGATGAAGGCCACAAAACCACCCACTGTGGCCCCCGATGCAGCTTCGCGGCTTTGCACCAGCGCGATCACCAGCACCAAGGACAGGGCAATCGCCGCCATGACTTGCGTCAGCGGCGTCATGGCGGCCGAGGCCACGGTGGACTTGAGGGCCAAGCGCCTCAGCCTCTGCCCCAGCGCATTGAAGCGCCCCATTTGTTGTGCCTGCGCCCCGTGCAGGCGCACGATGCGGTGAGCCAGTACGTTTTCTTCCACCACGTAGGCCAGGTCGTCGGTGGCTTTTTGGCTTTCCTTGGTCAGCCCATACAAGCGGCGAGACAGCACTTTCATGATCCAGCTCAGACCCGGGGCCACCGTGAACACCACCAACGTGAGCTGCCAGTTCAGCCACATCAAATAGCCGATCAGGGCCAGCAGGGTGAAGCCGTCGCGGGTCAAGCCAATCAAGGCCGACACCAGTTGCGAGGCACCAATTTGCACTTCGTACACCACGGTGTTGGACAAGGCGCTGGCCGACTGGCGACTGAACAGCGACAAATCGGCCCGCACCAGTTTGGCAAACAAGTCGCTGCGCAGTTTTTCCATGCCATCGTTGGTCACGCGTGCCAGCGCGTACTGCGACACAAAGTGCGCCAGACCTCGCAGACCAAACAGGCCAATGACCACCAGCGGAATGGACCAAAGCGGCAAACTGTTTTGTGCAAAGCCGTTGTCCAGCAAAGGCTGGAACAGGGCGGGAATCAGGGGCTCGGTCAGGGCGGCGACCAAGGTGGCCCCGATGGCCAGCGCCCAGACGCCGCGTTGACGCCAAAAATAGGGTTTCAGGCGCAACAAACGCTGGGCAATGCCAGGCTGTGGGGCGAAGCCCGAGGGCGGTGTGGGGTCGGTTTGGGCTTCAGACATGGGTTGGGTGATTGTAAGCAGCCCGGTACTCAGATCACTGTGTGCTTTGGTCTTAAAAGACTGGGCACGCTGGCCTGCGCGCGCGCTGGCAAGCCCATCGTCATGTGCGGTGCGGCGCAGTCTTTGCCGCTGGCTTGCGGTCATTGGTCAAAAGGGGGACTTCACGGTGTACGATTGGCGTTTTGATTTGCCACCCCAAGCTGTTGATGCACATGAACCTGTTTTGCACACCTGTCCGCCGTCTGGGTTCGCTGTTGTTCTTGCTCTGGACGTTGTTCGCGACCAGCAACGCGCTGGCGCAGTTCAGGGTCGAAGTCACGGGTGTGGGCCTGACCCAATTGCCCGTGCTGGTGGCGCCTTTTAAAGGCGAAGCCCAGTCCGGCCAGAAGATGTCCCAGATCGTGCAAGCCGACTTGGCCCGCAGCGGCCAGTTCAAGCCCTTGCCTGCAGAAAGTCTGGCCCTTGACGAAATGAGCCGCCCAGACTGGTCGGCCCTGCGCCCCTTGTCGGCCGAGGCCCTGGTCGCTGGATCGGTCACGCGCCTAGCGAATGGCCGCTACGACGTGCGGGCGCGCTTGTGGGACGCGGTGAAGGGACAGGAAAAGTCCGATTTCAAGGACAACGTCGCCGCTACAGATCTGCGTTTGTCGGCCCACCGTGTGTCCGACTGGGTTTACCAGCAGCTGACGGGCACCCCGGGTGTGTTCACCTCGCGCATCACCTACGTGACCAAATCGAGTGGTCGCTACAACCTGTGGATTGCCGATTCCGATGGCGAGGGCGCACGATCTGCGCTCAGCAGTCCCGAACCCATCATCTCCCCCTCATGGTCGCCCACGGGCAACCAACTGGCCTATGTGTCCTTTGAGTCACGCAAGCCCGTCGTCTATGTGCACGAGTTGGCCAGTGGCCAGCGCCGGGTGGTGGCCAATTTCAAAGGCTCTAACAGCGCGCCGGCATGGTCCCCTGACGGTCGCTCGATTGTGGCCACGCTCAGCCGCGATGGTGGCTCGCAGCTCTACCGGGTGTCCTTGCAAGGCGGCGAGCCCCAGCGCCTGACTTCGGGCAACATCAACACCGAACCGGCGTTTTCGCCGGATGGCAACACCTTGTACTTTGTCAGCGACCGGGGCGGTAACCCCCAAATCTACAAAATGCCTGCACAAGGCGGTCCTGCCGACCGGGTGACTTTTTCTGGCAACTACAACATCTCGCCGGCCATCAGCCCCGATGGTCGCTGGCTGGCCTATGTCTCTCGATTGCCTGGCGGCTTCCGCTTGCACCTGATGGAGCTGTCCACAGGCCAGGTCAACGCGTTGACGGACACCAACGCCGATGAGCGCCCCAGTTTTGCCGCCAACAGCCGTTTGCTGGTGTATGCCACGCAGCAAGGCGGTGAGGCCTTGATGACCACCACGCTGGACGGCCGCATCAAAGCTCGGCTGGCTGGGCAGGGGGGCGATATCCGTGAGCCGCACTGGGGCCCGGTGCGTCCTTGATTTCTGAATTTCAAATCCGTTTTTATCCATGAGGTTAAGTATGAAAAAGCATTTTTGGTCGGTGTTGATGGTCTCGGTGATCCTGGCGGGCTGCGCCTCGGGCGTCAAGCTCGATGACGTTCCGGTAGAAGACAAGTCCGCAACTGCTGTGGGCTCAGGCCAGGGCGTCGCCATTCAAGGCATTGGCGTGGGTCAGGGTGGCGCGCAGACCGCTGTGGCGTCCGTCTCGGCCAGCCAGGTCAGTCCGGGTCAAGGCCCGGCTGGCATTGCCCATGTGGTGTTTTTTGACTATGACAGCTTTGTTCTGCGCCCCGAAGCCCGTCCCGTGATCGCTTCACATGCCCAGTTTTTGCAAGCCAACAAGCAGCGCAAAGCCAATCTGGAAGGCCACACCGATGACCGTGGCGGGCGCGAATACAACCTGGCCTTGGGCCAAAAGCGCGCCGATGCGGTGCGCCAGGCGCTGAGCTTGCTGGGCGTGCCCGAGTCGCAACTTGAAGCCGTGAGCTTTGGCAAGGAAAAGCCCTTGGCCACCGGCAGCTCCGACGCCGATCAGGCGCAAAACCGCCGAGTTGAAATCCGTTACTAAGGCCTGACATGCAACCCTTACGATCCGGATGGCGCAGCGCCGCCATGACGTTGGCCTTTTGCTTTGCAAGTTTGTCCGGTCCAGCGCAAGCGGCGTTGTTCGGCGGCGATGACGAGGCGCGTCGGGCCATCCTCGATTTGCGCCAACGTCTGGAGCAATCCCAGAACGCCACCCGCGCCCTGATCGAGCAAAACGCCCAGTCTCAAAACCAGACACAAAACCTGGCCATTGCCCAACTGCGCAGTGCGCTGCTGGATTTGCAAGGACAAATCGACCGCCTCAAATCGGAACTGGCGCAAAGCCTCGGCGCGCAAGAGCGTCTGGCGCGCGACCTGACGGAATTGCAATTGCGTCAAAAAGACGTGCTCAGCGCGGTGGACGACCGCCTGCGTCGCTTCGAGCCTGTGCTCGCCACCATCGATGGCCGGGAGGTGATGGTCGATCCGGCTGAAAAAGCCGACCATGACAAAGCCATGGCGCTGTTTCGCCAGGCCGATTTTGCTGCGGCGGAAAACGCGCTGGCGTCATTTGTGCTGCGGCATGGGGCCAGTGCTTATGTGCCCTCAGCGCTGTTTTGGTTGGGCAACGCCCAGTACGCCAACAAGGCTTACAAGGAATCCATGGCGAATTTCCAGAAGCTGCTGAGCATGGCGCCCAATCACCCGCGTGCGGCCGAGTCCATGCTGGCCATCTCGAACATTCAGATTGAACTCAAGGACATGATGGCGGCGCGTAAAACTCTGGAAGATTTGATTGCGGCCTATCCCCAGGCCGATACGGTGAGCACGGCCCGCGAACGCCTCAGCCGCTTGCGCTGACACCCCATGGGCTTGTTTTCTGCGGATGAAGTCCAGCAGTTGGCCTACCAGGTACAGGGGGCCAGCTTGGCCATATCCCTGCTGGTGGGTGTATTGATCCACCGGGGGCACTTTTGCACCATGGGGGCCATCAGCGATTGGGTGGTGATGCGCGACGCCACCCGGCTGCGGCAATGGGCACTGGCTGTGGCGGTGGCCACGGCCGGTTTCGGCCTGATGGCCTGGCTCGGCTGGATCAGTCCGCTGAGCACCATTTACGCCGCTTCTCAATTGGCTTGGCTGTCGGCGCTTTTGGGTGGTGCCCTGTTCGGTATTGGCATGGTGCTGGCGTCCGGCTGTAGCAGCAAATCCTTGGTTCGTCTGGCGGCGGGCAACCTCAAATCCCTGGTGGTCTTGTTGGCCATGGGCGTCTCGGCCCTGGCGGCCATGCGCGGCTTGACGGCGGTGTGGCGTGTGCGCGGGTTGGACACGGTGGCCATCGATTTGCCCTACGGCCCTTTTGTCGGGCAGTGGCTGTCGGCTTTTTGGGGGCTCGATTTGCGTTTGGGCCTTGGCATCAGCGCGGCGCTCGTGTCCTGCCTTTTGTTCGGCTGGGTGCTCAATGATCGCCGATTCCACACAGTGCTTAACTGGGTCACAGGTGCGGGTCTGGGCGTGTTGGTGCTGGCGCTGTGGTGGGTCAGTGGCGTGCTGGGTTTTGTGCCTGAACACCCCGAGACGCTGGAGCCAATGTTCCTCACCACCCAGAGCGGCCGCATGGAAGCGCTGAGCTTCACAGCGCCCGTGGGCTATTGGCTCGATGCCTTTTTGTACTTCAGCGACGGCAGCAAACGGCTGTCCCTGGGCATGGTCACGGTGACCGGTGTTTTGGTGGGGGCTTGCCTGAGCGCTGTGCAGCAAGGCAGCTTTCGTTGGGAAGGCTTTACCGACCGCGCCGATTTGGTGCGCCACTTGGTGGGTGGTGCGCTCATGGGCACAGGTGGCGTGCTGGCCATGGGGTGCACCTTGGGTCAGGGCCTGAGTGGGCTGTCGACCTTGAGCCTGGGCAGCCTGCTATCGGTGCTGGGCATCTTTGCAGGGGCCTGGGCCGCTTTGCATTGGCAAATGCGCGAGGCTTGAGTCTTCTCTTCGCGCATTGCCTTCGCTTCATTTTTTGCAAGACCATTCCATGAGCCAGATGCCACAGATGGAAACAGACGACGACAACACACGCCGGTTCAGCGGTCTTCAACGCCTGTATGGCGTGGCCGGTGCGCAGCGCATCCGGCAAGCGCATGCCGTGGTGGTGGGGATCGGTGGCGTGGGCTCTTGGGTGGCAGAAGCCCTGGCCCGCAGCGGCGTGGCGCGTTTGACCCTCATCGACATGGACCACATTTCAGAGTCCAACATCAACCGACAAATCCACGCGCTCAGCAACACCACTGGCCAATCCAAAGTGCTGGCCATGCAAGAACGCATTGCCCTGATTCACCCTCAATGCCAAGTCGATGCGGTGGACGATTTTGTGAGCCCTGAGAATTGGCCTGCGCTGTTGCCTTGCATGCCCGATGCCCTGGTTGACGCCTGCGATCAGGTCAAAGCCAAAGTGAGTCTGGCGCAATGGGCACTGAGTGAAGGTGTGGGCTTTATCACTGTGGGGGCCGCTGGCGGCAAACGCCTGGCCCACAAGGTCGATGTGGACGACCTGTCTCGCATCACCCATGACCCTTTGCTGGCGCAGCTGAGATACCAATTGCGCAAACACCACGGTGCCGCCAGGGGCGACAAACGGATCGGCGTACAAGGTGTCTTTAGCCGCGAAGCCGTGGCCCCGCCAGATGCTTCGTGCGCCCTAGAAAGCGACGGCTCGCTCAACTGCCACGGCTACGGATCGGTGGTCAGTGTGACGGCCACCTTTGGCATGTGTGCGGCTTCAGAAATATTGAATTTTTTGGCGACCACCTCTGAGAGGGTCAAAAAATGACGCTATAATTTGAGACTTGCCTAAGTGCACTGCACCTCAGCAAAGGGACCATAGCTCAGTTGGTAGAGCAGCGGACTTTTAATCCGTTTGTCGTGGGTTCGACCCCCGCTGGTCCCACCATTTTTCTCAATGAAATCAAGCACTTAGAGCGATTTAAGTGTTTTTTTCTGTCCAAAAGTATATAACCTAAGAGTTTTATACTTTTAGGACCATTACATGATTGTCAATGCTCACTCAAAGCACTTGCATAGTCACTTTTGAGGCATCTGGAACCAGGTCAAAAATCTCCAGCAGTTGCTACTGGGAACAAACTGCCCTGATTTCAATGACGTTTGCTCTCGACACGCCATAAGTTCTTGCAACTTCGCTGACAGACGCACCCTGCGCCAGCAAATCACGAATTTCGAAGCGTTGTGCTTCTGTTGTTTTGCAAGGGTTTTCACTTTTGCTGTTTTGACCTCACAACATGTAGCACTATTGAAAACGGTAACCAATAAACAACTTACTGCGCCAGCTTAAGTTGCCGACAACAGGCGATAAACCGATGCTTTGCTGATCTTGTACTCCTTCATAAGATCAACTATCTTGATGCCCTCGCACCGCTTTGTACGAAGTTCAATAATTTGATCTTGTGACAGTGAGTTCTTGCGTCCAAACTTGATTCCTTTGCGTTTAGCTAGAGCTATTCCCTGCATCTGACGGTCTTTGCGCAGATCGTTTTCGAACGTAGCAATAGCACCAAGCATGGTGAAGAGCAGCATTCCAGTAGCTGTAGATGTATCAATCTGCTGATCTAGCACAACCAGCTTTACTTGCTTCAGCTCCAGACGGTTCATGATGTTCAAAAGATCCCGTGTAGAGCGTGCAAGACGATCTAGTTTGGTTACGACAAGTGAGTCACCATCACGCACGTAATCAAGGCAGAGCTGAAGCTGTTCACGCTCGTCTGTGCGAGCAGACTGCTTTTCTTGAAAAATGCGGTTGCAGTGACTCAGCTTTTCGAGCTGAACTTCCAGCGATTGACCGGAAGACGAAACTCTTGCGTACCCAATTTGTGCCATGCTTTTTTCCCAAAACCTTCTTAACTTTGTGAGAGTGGATGGTGAGACACAAATTGAGACATGGCAACCAGCTATTTTCGTTGCAGCTGGATCTGTCTCAAAAAGTAAACATAGTGCGCAAATGTAGAGGGGTCTCAAGTTTGCACACATCCTCAGTTTGCATAGGCAAAAGTAAGGTTTTAGAAGAACGGGGATGGGCAGAACAGAACCTTGTATTCCCTGCGTCACACCTACGCCACCTTTGAACTACTACGCGGGGGTACTGACATACACACGCTGTCAAAGCAGATGGACAACAGTGCGGCAATGATTGAGCGGCACTACTCAAAGTTGACGGCAACTATGGCTGCTGATAGACTGGCTTGAGGTTGGGGGCGATAGTTTTTATTGTATTGGTATAATAATTAAAAATGTTGATTCAGGAGATTTTAAAATGAATATTTTGATTAAATTGTGGAAGTGGCGTTGGGCAATTATTATTCCAATTATTTCTATTTGGCTTTATTACATGACTAATAAAATCGAAAAAAAAGAAATTGAGCAAGAGCGATTAATCGCTGCAGAAATGGAGGAGAAGAAATTAAAAGAGAATGCTTTACTTGCTGAATATGAAAAAAACAAGAAAAGATTAAATTGCAATATTGCTTACAAGGTAACATTAGAGACTTATGGAGAGAGCGTAAGTGTCGAATTGCGGGTTGGAGAGGTTGGTAATTCATTTCCACTTGTTATAAAACAAGCATCAGGTGGACAACTTGAATATAAAAAACTATGTCCAGCAAATTATTTTATTGCGATAGGCAATGACAAAAATGTATCCACTACGCCAATACAAAATTTCGAATCTGGCAGAACATATACAAGTAATGTCTATTTGACTAAAGGGGTTGGAAATATGGGCTCTTCAAGAAGAGAAAAATTATAATGATTGGAATTTTTATTAATTACAGTCAAAAAATTGAAAAAAGTGATTAGTCAATTTTGTTATTTAAAGGAGAATTGTAATGTATAATGAGGAAAAATTAAATAATATTAATTTTAGAATACTAATTTCATTGGCATTTTTTCTTTGTTTT
>CAMDFT010000077.1 GCA_945897795.1 Limnohabitans sp. Rim8
GGCAGGTTTTCGCCCAACTGAAAAATCTGGTCGGCTTGCTGCATGGCGGCCAGCCCGGCGTCGGTCAGCACCAGGCCGCGTCCGGCGGGTTTGAGCAGGGCATAACCCAGGGAGCGCTCCAGTTCCCGCACTTGGGCGCTCACGGTTTGCACCGCCATGTCGAGTTTGTCGGCCGCCCGGGTGATGCCGCCTTCTTTGGCCACGACCCAAAAGTAATACAGGTGCTTGTAGTTGAAGGTGGTGCGCATGAACAGAATTTCCAGGAGAATGGATCGGCGATTATCTGCTTTTGCGGGATGAAGAGAGCGATTGCAGTCAGGCCAGATCTGAGCTTTGCAGCTGGCGGTCCAGTCAGCGCTGGGCAGGACAGGGCTTCGCGAAGCCTGTCGCGCAAAGGCCAGCGTACTGGGGAGGGTGTGGGTAAAGTGTCCTCAAGCACAACCGAAGCACACCATGAACCTCTTGACCGCACTGCGCCCGGGCTTGCCCATCCTGATCGGCGCTGCGCTGATGTTGTCGGTCAGCATGGGCTTGCGGCAAAGCCTGGGTGTGTTCATGCCAGCCCTGACCCAAGACATCGGTATTTCGGTGTCTCAGTTCACGCTGGCGATTGCGGTGCAAAACCTGGCCTGGGGGTTTTTGCAGCCCTTTGCCGGGGCTTTGGCTGTACGCATCGGTTACCGGCCCCTCATGATGACGGGTGCGGTGCTCTACATCTTGGGCATGACTTTGCTGTGTCTGGCGCAGGGCTTGCTGGGTGTGATCCTGGGCGCTGGGGTGGCCATTGGCGCGGCCATGGCCTGCAACGGATCGGCCATCGCGATGGCGGTGGCTTCGCGGCCGGTGTCGCCTGCCTTGCGCAGCACGGTGCTGGGCATCGTGTCCGCTGCGGGTTCTTTGGGGGCTTTGATGGCGGCGCCCATCGGTCAGTTGTTGTCGCAGGCGCACGGTTGGCGCGTGGGCGTGGGCGGTTTTGTCGTCATGGCCTTGGTCATCTTGCCCGCCGCCTGGTACGCCGGTCGGGTGGACGCCTTGCCGGTGCCGCCTTCACCGCATGGTGAAAAAGACAATGCCCCCGACATGGCCCGGTTTGCCTTGAAACACCCGCCTTTTGCGGTGATGACGCTGGCCTATTTTGTGTGCGGCATGCAGCTGGTGTTTTTGACCACGCACCTGCCGTCTTACCTCGATTTGTGCGGTATGGACCCGATGTTGAGTGCCCAAGCGCTGGGCATGATTGGTGGCTTCAACGTCTTGGGCAGCTTGTTTTTTGGATGGGCGGGTGGGCGTTACAACAAGCTGCTGCTGTTAGGCGGTATTTATGTGCTGCGCTCTTTCGGCCTGGCCTGGTACTTCCTGTCGGTGCCCACTCCTGAAAACACCTTGGTGTTCGCCGCCATCATGGGCTTTTTGTGGCTGGGTGTGGCGCCACTGGTCACCGGCTACATCGGCGAAACCTTTGGCCTGCGTTGGCAAGCCATGCTGGGTGGCATCGCTTTCATGAGCCACCAGCTGGGCAGTTTTATGGGGGCTTTGGGAGGGGGGCTGGTGTTCGATGCCATGGGGTCGTACAACCGGGCCGTGCAAGTGGGCGTGCTGGTGGGGCTGTTGGCGGGTATGGTGCAAATGGCTTTTGCGCTGCGCGCCGAGTTGCCACCTGGCCAGCCCAGACCAGCCTGAAACTCTCGGTCATGGAGCGCCCCCGGCGCGGTTCTCAAATCCCAAGCTGCTTGGCCGCCAGCTCTTTCATGATCTCTTCGGCCCCGCCGCCGATCATCATCACCTTGACTTCGCGGTAAACCCGCTCGCTCACGGTGCCGCGCATGTAGCCCATGCCGCCCAGCAGTTGCACAGCGGCATCGGCGCAAAACTGCATGGTCTGTGTGGCGTGGTTTTTGAGCAGGCAGACCTGCGCTACCCACTCTGCACCGATCTGGCCTGCATCGGCTTGCTGTGTCACGGCATCGACCCAGGCTTGCGTGGACGAGATGCGCATTTGCATGTCCATCAGCTTGTGGCGAATCGCCTGCCGTTCGATCAGGGCCGCACCAAAGGTCTGGCGCTGACGTGCCCAGTCCAGCGCTTCGTCAAAGCAAGCCTCAGCAAAACCCAGCGCCATGGCCGACATGGCCAGGCGCTCGCCATTGAAGTTGCCCATGATCATCTTGAAGCCCGCGCCTTCGTCGCCCAGGCGGTAACGCTGGGGCACCCGCACGCCATCAAAGCGCAGCTGCGCCGTGTCCGAGCTGTGCCAGCCCATCTTGTGCAAGCGCGTGCGCGTGATGCCGGGCGTGTCACCGGGCACCACGACCATCGAGATGCCGCTGGCCCCCTTGCTGGCCGGGTGGGTGCGCACGGCCAGGGTGATCCAGTCGGCGCGCAGGCCCGAGGTGATGAAAACTTTTTCGCCGTCGATCACATAGTCGGCCCCATCGGCGCGGGCGGTGGTGCGCAGGCCCGCCACGTCCGAGCCGCCGCCGGGCTCGGTGATGGCCAGCGCCGCAATGCGCTCGCCGCGCAGCACAGGCGGCACCACTTCGGCTTGCAGCTCGGCGCTGCCATGCGCCATGACCGGCGGTAAGCCGATGTTGTGCGAGAACAGGCTGGCCATCACGCCGCCGCTGCCGCCGTGGCGCGCCAAGGTTTGCGACAGCATGTTGCGTGCACGCCAGGGCGCGGGCGTGCCGCCCAGGTGTTCGGGGTAGCCCAGGCCCAGCAGGCCCAGCTCGGCGGCTTGGGTGTAAAGCGATCGGTCGAATTGACCGGCTTCTTCCCACGCGGGCACATGTGGGGCGATGGCTTGTTTGGCAAACCGCTCCACCATGGTCTGCAGGCTTTGCAGGTCTTCGGTACTGAATGTGTCGGGGCTGTTCATGCGGCGTCCTTCCATTGCACCAGCACTTGACCGGGGCCCACTTGTTGGCCCACGCTGGCCGAGAGGCTGTGCACCACCGCATCGCGTGGGGCGCACAAAATGTGTTCGAGCTTCATCGATTCGATGACCAGCACAGCATCGCCTTGTTGGACCGATTGGCCTTCTTGCACATGCAGCGCAATCAGCTTGCCGTTGAAGGGTGCGCGCAATGACTGTGCCGCTTGGGCGCTGGCCCCGGTGCTGGGCGCGCTGTGGCTTTGGTCGCTGAGCCACAGCTCCACACATTCGGGGCCTTGCAGTTGCACATGCCAGCGCTGGACCGCGCCTGTGCAGGCCACTGCGCGGGCTTGCCAGTGGCGGCCGTTCAGCGTGATGTTCAGCTGGTCGTCGCTGCGTTGTATGTGTGCGTCGTGCGTGGCATCTTGGATTTGAAGGCGCACTTGCCCTTGTCCCAGCTCCTGCAAGCTCAGCGACAAGGCCTCATTGCCCAGGCCCATGCGCACGGGCCGCATGAAGGGGCTGGGCATCGCGGCGGCGGGCGCTTGGTGTGCATAGAGCACAGCCAGCAAGGCCACGCTGCGAGCGTCGCCCTTGGCTTGCAGGCGCTCGCGCACAGCATCGGCTTGCTCGGCCAAAAACGGGATCAAAGCCTCGCCTGCTGCAAACGTGGGGTGCTGCAAACAAGCTGCCAAAAAAGCCCGGTTGGTCGGCAAGCCCAGCACGGTGGTCTGGTTCAGGCCTGCGCACAACTTGGCGATCGCTTCGCTGCGTGTGGGCGCGTGGACGATCAGCTTGCCGAGCATTGAATCGTAGTGCGGCGTGACCACCGCACTCACATGCAGCGCATGGTCAAAGCGCAAGCCTTCGGGTGCGGCGAAGGCTTGCACCGTGCCGGTTTGCGGTGTGAAGTGTTCGTCTTCGGCGCACAGGCGCACTTCGATCGCGTGGCCTTGCAGCTGCACATCGGCTTGCGACAGCGGCAGCGGCTCGCCGCGTGCGATGCGCAGCTGCCACTCGACCAAGTCGAGACCTGTGAGCATTTCGGTCACCGGGTGCTCCACCTGTAAACGGGTATTCATCTCCATCAAATAGAACGGCTTGTCAGTCTGCGCTTCGTCCAGCAAAAACTCCACCGTGCCCGCCCCCACATAGCCCGCCGATTGTGCGAGTGCAATGGCCGCTTGCCCGAGCTGCTCGCGCAGCGCGGGCGTCACCGCCGGGCTGGGTGATTCCTCGATGATCTTTTGGTGGCGGCGCTGCACCGAGCAGTCGCGCTCGCCCAGGTGGATGCAGTGGCCGTGCTGGTCGGCCATGATCTGCACCTCGATGTGGCGGGGGCGCAGCAAGGCGCGCTCCATCAGCAAGTCGCCGTTGCCAAACCCGGCCAGTGCTTCCGAGCGGGCGCTGTGCAACGCGGGCAGCAGCTGCGCCATGTCGGTCACCAGCCGCATGCCGCGCCCGCCGCCCCCGGCCACGGCTTTCACCATCAGCGGCAAGCCCAGACGCTGCGCATGCGCGGTGAAGGTGGCATCGCTTTGGTCGGTGCCAAAGTAGCCCGGAAGACAAGGCACGCTGTGTTTGAGGGCCAGTGATTTGGCGGCCGATTTGCTGCCCAGCGCCCGGATGGCCGCATGCGGCGGCCCAACCCAGGTCAGCCCCGCGTCGATCACCGCTTGCGCAAACTCGGCGTTCTCGCTCAAAAAACCATAGCCCGGGTGCACCGCATCGGCCCCGGTGGCCTGCGCGGCCGCCAGCAGCTTGTCGATGCGCAAATACGAATCGGCCGACAGCGTGCCGCCCAATGCAACGGCGGTGTCGGCTTCGTGTACGTGCAGCGCGTCGCGGTCGGCGTCGGAATAAACGGCCACCGCCTGAATGCCCATGTGGTGGGCGGTGCGGATCACGCGGCGGGCGATCTCGCCCCGGTTGGCGATCAGCAGGCGGGTGACCTTATTGGGCAAAGTGGTGGACAAGCTGGTGGTCATGCGGCGTCCTTGCCTGAGAGTGTCCAAGGCGCAGGCTGTTTGCGTGCAAACGCGGCCAGGCCTTGCGCGGCTTCGGCGCTGCGCAGGCCTTGGGCAAAAGCTTGTGCCGCCGCATCCCGCAAATCAGGCACCGGGCCGCGCAGCTGCCGCAGCAGTTGTTTGGTGCTGGCCACAGCGCCGGGTGCGGCACGCATGAGGCGCGTCAGTGTCTTTTTCCAAGCTTCATCGCCGTCCTGTTCGATGACTTCATGCACCAAACCCACTTGCAGCCCTTGCGCAGCGGTGTAGCTGAGGCCCTGCAGCAGGCATTGGCGTGCGGCGCTCTCGCCCAGGCGTTGCCACACAAAAGGCGCGATCTGCGCTGGTGGCAGGCCCAGGGTGACTTCGGGGGTGCCCAGTACTGAGCGCGCTGTGGCCACCACATGGTCGGCGCAGCACACCAGGCCAAAACCGCCGCCCATGGCCGCGCCATCCACCCGGCACACCAGCAACTGGGGCAGGGCAGAGAGGGCGTGCAGCAAGTCGCCAAAGCCACGGTTCATGGCCAGCAGCGGGTCGGTTTGCCCAGCCTGCAAGGGCTGGCCAATCAGGCTGGCAAAGCCGCCCAAGCTGCCACCCGCGCAAAAGGCCCCACCCGCACCGGTCAACACCACGATGCGCAGAGTAGGGTCTTGCGCAGCCCGCGCACAGGCTTGCAGCAAACCGTCCACCACCGCATCGCTCAGGGCGTTGCGGGTGGCCGGGTCGTTCATCGTCCAGGTCTCGACCGCGCCTTGGCGTTCGATCAACAAAGTGCTGCTCATTTTTGCGGCCGCTTGGCAATGCCCATCATCTTGGACAAGATGCCCAGCATGACCTCGTCGGCACCGCCACCAATGGAGGCTAAGCGTCCGTCGCGGTACATGCGCGAGACCTTGTTTTCCCAAGTGAAGCCCATGCCGCCCCAGAACTGCAAACAGGTGTCGGGCACGGTGCGGTTGAGGCGGCCCGCTTTGAGCTTGGCCATGGTGGCCCACTCGGTCACGTCTTCACCGGCAATGTAGTGCTCGCAGGCTTGGTAGGTCAGGGCGCGCAGGCATTCGATGTCGGCCTTGAGTTCAGCCAGTTTGAACTGCACCCACTGCTGGTCGGCCAGAGTCGATCCAAACAACTTGCGCTCTTGCGCCCAGTCCACCGTCCATTGAACGCAGTTGGTCAGTGACTGCAGCGTGCTGGCCGCGCACCACAGGCGCTCTTCCTGGAACTGCTGCATCTGGTAGATGAAGCCCTGGCCCTCGGCCCCGATGCGGTAGCGCTGCGGCACACGCACTTCGTCAAAATAAATCAGGCCGGTATCGCTGCTGTTCATGCCGATCTTTTTGATCTTCTTGCCCACCTCGATACCGGGCAGCAGCTTGCCGTTTTCGCGCATGGGCACCATGACCAGGCTTTTGTTTTTGTGGATCGGTCCCTCGCCGGTGTTGACCAGCATGCACATCCAGTCGGCCTGCAAGCTGTTGGTGATCCACATTTTCTGGCCGCTGATCAGGTAGTCGTCGCCGTCTTTGCGCGCCACGGTTTTGATGCCTGCCACATCGCTGCCCGCTCCGGGCTCGCTCACGCCAATGCAGCCCACCATGTCGCCCGCAATGGCTGGAGCCAAAAACTGCGCGCGCAACTCGTCGCTGCCAAAGCGTGCCAAGGCGGGCGTGGCCATGTCGGTCTGCACGCCAATGGCCATGGGAATGCCGCCGCAGTCGATGTGGCCCAGCGCTTCGGCCATGGCCATGCTGTACGAATAGTCCAGGCCCGCACCGCCAAAGGCCTCGGGCTTGGTCAGGCCCAAGAGGCCCAGGTTGCCCATCTTCTTGAAGACCTCGTGCGCCGGGAAAATTTCGGCCGCCTCCCACTCGTCCACATGGGGGTTGATTTCGGCCTCGATGAAACGCTTGAGCGTGTTCTGGATCTCGCGGTGTTCGTGGGTGTATTGCATCGGGTGTCTCCGTGGGGTTAATGGTTTACATGCGGGCCACGCCAAAGCTGGTGGCGCGGGGTTGGCGGGCTGCGCTCTCAGCACAGGTGTCCAGGCAAAAGCTCAGCACGCTGCGGGTGTCGCGTGGGTCGATCACGCCGTCATCCAGCACCAAGCCGCTGGTGTAGAAGGCATCGGCCTGCGCTTCAAACAGGGCCACGATCTTGTCGAACTGCGCTTGCATTTTGTCGGGGTCGGGCGTGATGCCTTTGCGGGCCATGCCCGCTTCGGCCACGATCTGCATGGTGCGGGCGGCTTGCTCGCCGCCCATCACGGCTGTCTTGGCGCCCGGCCAGCTGAACAAAAAGCGCGGTGCATAACCCCGGCCGCACATGCCGTAGTTGCCTGCACCAAACGAGGCCCCGCACTGGATGGTGATCTGCGGAACGGTAGCGCTGGTCACGGCTTGGATCATCTTGGAGCCGTGTTTGATCATGCCGCCTTGCTCGCTGTCTTTGCCCACCATGTAGCCGGTGGTGTTTTGCAAATAGACGATGGGATGGCCCAGCTGGCACATCCACTGGATGAAGTGCGTGGCCTTGTTGGCCCCGGCCACATCAATCGGTCCGTTGTTGCTGATGATGCCCACCGCATGACCGCCGATGCGGGCCTGCGCACACACCGTGGCCGCGCCGAACAGCGGTTTGAATTCCAGAAAATCCGAGTCATCGACCAGACGCAAGATGATTTCGCGCATGTCGATGGGTTCGCGGTGGTGGGCGGGCATCAGGCCCAGCAGTTCTTCGGCGTCCAGGCGCGGGGGCTTGGCTTCTCTAGGTGCTTTGTGCGCAGCCCAGTCCCAACGCGCCACCACATCGCGCGCCGTGCCCAGCGCGTGGCGGTCGTCTTCGCACAGGTATTCGCCCAGGCCCGACACGCTGGTGTGCATCTCGGCCCCGCCCAGCTCTTCTTCGGTGGCCACTTCGCCGGTGGCGGCTTTGAGCAAAGGCGGCCCGGCCAGAAAGGCGCGCGAGCGGCCGCGCACCATGATCACGGTGTCACTCAGCCCCGGCATGTAGGCCCCGCCTGCCGTGCCCGAGCCGTGCTGCACGGTGAGCACCGGCAAGCCCGCAGCCGAGAGGCGCGCCAGGTTGCGAAACAAGCTGCCCCCCAGCACAAAGCCCTCGACCTTGTATTGCATCAGGTTGGCCCCGGCGCTTTCGACCAGGTGCACAAAAGGCAACTTGTTTTCAAGGGCCAGCTCTTGCACGCGCAAGATCTTTTCTAGGCCGCGCGCCTGAATCGCCCCAGCCTCGATGCCCGAGTCGCTGGCCACCACCATGCAGCGCACACCGCTGACAAAACCTATGCCCGCGATCATGCCGCCGCCGGGCACCGACTTGCCCGGGTCAGGTGTGTCTTGCATGAAGCCCGCCAGGGCGCACAGCGGCAAGAAGGGCGTACCGGGGTCCAGCAGCAAGGCCACGCGCTCACGCGGCAGCAGTTGCCCGCGTTTGTCGAACACCGGTTTGGATTGGGCCGAGGCAAGCGCTGCGCGGTCTTGCAGGGCCTGCCACTGCGCTAGGCGGGTCAGCGCGGCTTCGCGCCGCTGCTGGGCCACGGGGCTGTGTGGGTTCCAGGTGGATTCGAAAGTCATTGGAATACCTTGGGGGTCACGGCGCGGTGAAAGCCATTAAACGGTTTGACCGCATCGCGTGTTTGCACATCGGCTTGGGCCACACCTTGCTGCCAGCCCATGCGCATTTGGGGGCGGGCACCGTCCACGCGCAGCACGGTGCCGCTCACAAAACTGGCGGCGGGTGAGAGCAAAAACACAATGGCGGCGGACGTTTCGGCTTCGGTGCCAAAGCGGCCTTGCGGCACGGTGTTGCGCATTTCGCGCAACATCGGGCCCGCCTCGGGCGGGTAGTGGTCCATGCCGCTGCTGGCGATGTAGCCCGGGGCCACGGCGTTCACGCGCACGCCTTGCGCGGCCCATTCGAGCGCGGCAGTCTCGGTAAAGCTGACCATGCCCGCGCGCGCTGCGCCGCTGTGGCCCATCCCCGGCATCGAGCCCCACATGTCGGCCACGATGTTGACCACCGCGCCGCCGTGCGCTTGCATGCTTTGGTTGAAGCATTCGCGTGCCACCAAAAATCCGCCCGTGAGGTTGGTGTCGATCACGGCTTGCCAGCCTTTGGCGCTGGTCTTGGCCAGTGGCGAGATGTATTGTCCGCCCGCGTTGTTGACCAGTCCGTGGATCCGCCCGTGCTGCTGAACCACTTGCGCAACCATGGCTTTCACATCTTCTTCGCGCCGGATGTCGCAGCTGTGCCAGCTGGCTTTGCCGCCGTCACCCGTGATCTCTTGCGCGGTGGTGCTCAGCTTGTCGGGGTTGCGGCCCACCAGCACCACATGCGCGCCCAAGCTGGCCAATTCGTGCGCGGTGCAGCGGCCAATGCCCGAGCCGCCGCCGGTGACGAGGATCACTTGGCCCGTGAGTAAGCCGGGGGCAAAGACCGATCGGTAGGGCGTTTGTGTTGTCATTTGGGGTCTCTTAAAAACAAGGCCAATGCGGCATCGGTCAAATCGTCCAGCGATGCGCGTGCAGGGCTTTTTTGTTTGGCTTTGGGGGTGGGCTTGGTGGCTGTTTCAGCAGGGGGCTGGTACCACTGCACCGCCCAGTTGAGCGCGCCAAAAATCATCAAGCGCGCCAGCTGCACCGGGGCCTGCAACTGGCCATTGGCATGCAGCGCTTGCAACACGGGTGTCCAGGCGGCTTCGTAGTCGTCCTTGATTTGCGTGATGGTCTGGCGCTGCTCGGCGCTCAGGGATCGCCATTCGTACAGCATCACCGGGATGAAATCGCTGTCAGGCCCCAGCAGCACATCGAACTGGTTGCGGATCAGGGCGCGCAATTGTTCGCGTGGGGGCAGGTCATCTGGCAGCCCCGCGAGAGCGGTTTCTTGGCGCTGGCTGGCCTGCTTCATGCCTTCGACCATCACCGCCAGCAACAGGTCTTGTTTGTTGCCAAAGTGATAAAACGGTGAGCCCGGCTGCATGCCCACCAGTGATGCGATTTCGCGTGTGCTGGTGGCGTCATAACCCTTGCGGTGAAACAGTTGCGCCGCCGCCGAAATCAACGCTTGACGACGGTTACCGTCGTCGCGCTCGTCCTCGGTTTTGCGGGGCCTACCGCGTGCGCGTTTGGGCTCGGCCAGTTCGGACATGTGCTCAGCGCCCTGCCAAACCCATGCTGCGCGAGATCACTTCTTTCATGATCTCGTTGGTGCCGCCGTAGATGCGTTGCACGCGGGCGTCGGCATAGGCGCGGGTGATGGGGTATTCCCACATGTAGCCGTAGCCGCCGTGCAGCTGCACACACTCGTCCATCACCTTGCACTGCAGGTCCGAGCACCAGTACTTGGCCATGCTGGCCGTCGCCGTGTCGAGCTTGTCTTGCAGCAGCAATTCGGTGCATTTGTCCACGAACACACGCGCCACCTGCACCTCGGTTTGCAGCTCGGCCAAGGTGTAGCGGGTGTTTTGGTAGTTGCCCACGGCCTGGCCAAACACCTTGCGTTCTTTCACGTATTGCACCGTCCAGTCAATCGCTGCTTGCGCTGCGGCAATGCCGCCAATGGCAATCTGCAGGCGCTCCCAAGGCAGCTGCTCCATCAGGCAGATAAATCCCTTGCCCTGCATGGCCGTGCCGCCCAGCAGCTGGTCGGCACTGACTTTGACGTTGTCAAAAAACAATTCGGACGTGTCTTGTGCCTTGAGGCCCAGCTTCTTCAAGCGCTTGCCTTTTTCAAAGCCGGGCATGCCGCGCTCGATCAAAAACAAGCTGGTGCCTTTGGCGCCAGCGGCCGGGTCGGTCTTGGCCACCAAAATCACCAGATCGGCGTGCCAGCCGTTGGTGATGAAGGTCTTGCTGCCGTTGATGAGGTAGGTGCCATCAGGCTGCAGCATTGCCGTGGTTTTGACGCCCTGCAAGTCCGAGCCCGCAGCCGGTTCGCTCATGGCAATCGCGCCCACCATCTCGCCAGTGGCCAGCTTGGGCAGGTATTTTTGCTTTTGCGCTTCGGTGCCGTAATGCAGCAGGTAAGGGGCCACGATCTCGTTGTGCAGGCCGTAGCCGATGCCGGTAAAGCCAGCGCGTGAAAGTTCTTCCATCTGCACCACCGAATACAGCTTGTCGGCGTCTGACCCGCCATAGGCCTCGGGCAGGGTCATGCACAAAAAGCCGTTTTCACCGGCTTTGCTCCAGACGGCGCGGTCTACATAGCCTTGCTCTTCCCATGCCTCGTGGTGGGGGGCGATTTCCTTGTCCATGAAGCGGCGAAAGCTGTCGCGGAAGGCTTCGTGGTCGGCGTTGAAAAGTGTGCGTTCGATCATGGGTGCCACCTATAAGACTTCAGGGTTGGTATTTTTACAAAGCGTTTGCTTGGTAAAAGTCTATACTGTTTGACGCATCCCGCAAACACCGGGCAAACCCCTTGATGACCCCCAGGAGACAGCATGAGCGAAGCATTTGTTTATGACGCCATACGCACACCGCGTGGCAAAGGCAAAAAAGACGGCAGCCTGCACGAAGTCAAGCCCATCAGCTTGCTGTCGGGCGTGCTGCGCGAGCTGCAAAGCCGCAACCAGTTCGACACCGCTGCGGTGGACGACGTGGTCATGGGCGTGGTCTCGCCCATTGGCGAACAAGGCTCAGTGATCCCTAAAGTGGCGGCGCTGGCTGCAGGTTGGGATTGGCGCTGCTCGGGCGTGCAGCTCAACCGTTTTTGCGCCTCGGGCCTGGAAGCGGTCAACATGGCCGCCATGAAAGTGCGCAGCGGCTGGGAAGACCTGGTGGTGGCCGGTGGCCTGGAAAGCATGAGCCGCGTGCCGATTGGCGCGGACGGTGGCGCTTGGGCGCAAGACCCCGAAACCAACAGCGCCACGCTGTTTGTGCCGCAAGGCATTGGCGCTGACCTGATCGCCACCATGAGCGGCTTCAGCCGCCACGATGTGGACGCCTTCGCAGTCGAATCGCAAAAGCGCGCCACGGCCGCGCGTGCGGCAGGTTACTTCGATGGCTCGGTGGTGCCGGTCAAAGACAAACTGGGTCAGGTCATCCTGGCGCAAGACGAATTCATCAAGCCCAGCACCACGGTGGAAACACTGGGCGGCCTGAAAGCCTCGTTTGAGCAACTGGGCGCGATGGGCTTTGACGCCGTGGCCTTGCAGCGCTACCCGCAGGTCGAGCGCATCCACCATGTGCACCACGCAGGCAACTCGTCCGGCATTGTGGACGGTGCAGCGGCGGTGCTGATCGGCTCAGAAGCCGCAGGCAAAACCCACGGCCTCACGCCGCGTGCCCGTATCGTGTCGGTGGCCTTGTCGGGCGCTGACCCGACCATCATGCTCACAGGCCCCATGCCTGCCGCCCGCAAGGCGCTGGCCAAGGCGGGACTGACGATTGACCAGATCGATTTGTTTGAAGTGAACGAAGCCTTTGCCGCCGTGCCCATGAAGTTCATGCAAGAGATGGGCGTGCCGCACGACAAAGTGAACGTGAACGGTGGCGCGATTGCCATGGGCCACCCGTTGGGGGCCACGGGCGCGATGATTTTCGGCATCTTGATCGACGAGCTGCACCGCCGCAAGCTGCGCTACGGCTTGGCCACTTTGTGTGTGGGCGGCGGCATGGGCATCGCCACGATTGTGGAGCGGGTGTAAAGCCTGTAGTCGCAATTCATTTCGTCATTTCGAGGAGCGCAGCGACGTGGCAATCCAGCTGCGGCGCTCATTCAAACTCTGAATTGCCACGCTTCGCTCGCAATGACGCATTCCCCAATCCCTGATGGAGACAGAACATGATTTTGAAAACACTGCGCTACGAATTGGCGGACGGCATCGCCACCATCACCTTTGACGAGCAGGGCTCGCCGGTCAACACCATGTGCTTGCAATGGCAGGCCGACCTGACTCAGGCGGCCGAGCAGGTGGCCAAAGACAAGGCATCGTTGAAAGGGATCATCCTGGCTTCGGCCAAGTCCACCTTCTTTGCAGG
>CAMDFT010000078.1 GCA_945897795.1 Limnohabitans sp. Rim8
AGGCATTGAAAAGCCAAAAACCAGCATCGCCGTGGGGGGTAAAAATCTTTTTTATTACCTGCCCTTAACCATTGCTGAGCAGTTGGGCTACTTCAAGGACGAGGGGCTGGACCTGACCATCTTCGACTTTTCTGGTGGATCGCGTGCGCTGCAAGCGGTGGTGGGTGGCAGTGCGGATGTTGTATCCGGCGCGTTTGAGCACACAGTCAACATGCAATTCAAAGGTCAGCCCATGCGCGCCTTTGTGTTGCAAGGTCTGGCTCCCCAAATTGTGTTAGGTTACAACCCCAAGACAATGCCCAATTTCAAGGGCGTTGCCGATCTCAAAGGCAAGAAGATCGGCGTGACAGCGCCGGGCAGCTCCACCAACGTGATGGTCAACTTTGCTTTGGCCAAGGTGGGCCTCAAGCCAAGTGACGTGAGCTTTGTCGGTGTGGGTGCCAGCAACGGGGCCGTCGCCGCGATGCGTTCGGGTCAAATCGATGCCATCAGCAACCTCGATCCAGTGATCACGCTGCTGCAGCGCTCGGGCGATCTCAAGATCATTTCAGACACGCGCATCGTCAGCGAAGCTGAACAAGTGTTTGGTGGTCCTATGCCCGCCGGTTGCTTGTATTGCCCACAGTCGTTCATCGACCGCAACCCCAATACCGTGCAGGCCATGACCAACGCGATGGTGCGCGCCAACAAGTGGATTCAGCAGGCTGGGCCAAGCGACATCATCAAGGTGGTGCCAGAGAGCTACCTTTTGGGCGATCGTTCCATTTACATCGATGGCTTTCTTGCGGCACAAAAAGCCTTGTCACCCGATGGCTCGTTTCCTGCGCGCGGGGCCGACACCGCGTTCAAAGCCCTGGCCAGTGTGGACGCCAAGTTGGGCAGCGCCAAGCTCGATTTGGGGGCGGTCTTCACCAATGCCTTTGCACAAAAGGCCAATCAAAAATACAAGTGAGCACAACCCACGCGCCGCTCCTTCGGACGTGTCGCCTCCCTTGAGGGGGCGAAGTCTGAGGCCCACAGAGGCCGATTTTTCGATGTCTTTGGCACGCCCTTTGGCGTTTGAACACCCTTCCATTTATGCAACAACCAGCCATCGAATTGCAGGACGTAGCCTGCACCTTTATCAGCAAAGACGCACCTGGCCAGCGTTACACGGCCGTTGAGAATGTGTCGCTCAAGGTCGAAGAGGGTGAGTTTGTCAGTGTTGTAGGGCCTACCGGTTGTGGCAAGAGCACGCTGCTGAACGTGGCGGCGGGTTTGCTGGTGCCGAGCAAGGGTTCCGTTCGCATCTTTGGCGAGCCCTTGAATGACATCAACACCCGTGCCGGTTACATGTTCCAGACCGAGAGTTTGATGCCGTGGCGCACAGCACTTGAAAATGTGTTAGCGGGCTTGCAGTTCCGTGGCGTGCCAGACGATCAAGCACGCCAGCAGGCCGATGACTGGCTGCGCCGTGTCGGCCTGGGGGGCTTTGGAGACCGCTACCCCCACCAGATGAGCGGTGGCATGCGCAAGCGTGCCAGCCTGGCTCAGACCTTGGTGTTGGACCCGGACATCATCTTGATGGACGAGCCCTTTTCGGCGCTCGACATTCAGACCCGCCAGCTGATGGAAAACGAGGTACTGGAGCTGTGGCAATCCAAAAAGAAAGCGGTGTTGTTCATCACCCATGATCTCGATGAAGCCATTGCGATGAGTGACCGCGTGGTGGTGCTCAGCGCCGGCCCGGCCAGCCATCCGATTGGCGAGTTCAAAATTGACATTGAGCGCCCGCGCGATGTGGCCGAGGTCAAGGCCACGCCCCGTTTCATGGCGCTGCATGCCGCCATCTGGAGCGTCATGCGAGAAGAGGTGCTCAAGGGCTACCAGCAACAACTGCTCAAAGCCGCGTGACGTTCGGCGAACTGGAATAAATTCAAACCCATGTGGAATCTGATCAAACCCCGCGCGGCCACGCTGCGCTTTTGGCAAATCGGCATTTTGGTGATGTTGTTTGTGTTTTGGCATGTCATGACCAAGCCCGGTCTCGTGCCTGTTTTCATGTTCGACAACGACCGTCAGGCGGCCTTTTTCTTTGGTGAGCCGCTGAAAATATTTGAACGAATTTGGGTCTGGTTTGTCACCGATGCCGATATCTACAAACACCTTTGGGTCACTTTGGCCGAGACGGTGATGGCCTTTGGCATCGGCGCTGGCGCAGGCCTGGGGGCGGGTCTCTGGTTGGCGTTGAGCCCCATGGCTTCTGCGATCCTGGAGCCCTACATCAAAGCGCTCAACTCCATGCCCCGGATCATTTTGGCGCCCATCTTCGCTGTGTGGTTTGGCCTGGGTATGGCGTCCAAGGTGGCCTTGGGTGTGACCTTGGTGTTTTTCATTGTGTTTTTCAATGTCTACCAAGGTGTGAAGGAGGTCAGTCCGGTTGTCCTGGCCAATGCCCGCATGTTGGGTGCCAGCCGCAAACAGCTGCTGCGCTTTGTGTACTTGCCCAGTGCCACCAGCTGGGTGTTCAGCTCCTTGCACACCAGCGTGGGCCTGGCATTTGTGGGTGCGGTGGTGGGGGAATACCTGGGCTCGTCCCAAGGTGTGGGCTACTTGATTTTGCAGGCTGAAGGCCAATTTGACATCAATACCGTCATGGCCGGCATTTTGGTGCTGACTATGTTTGCCTTGGTGCTGGATGGGGCGGTGGGGGTGATTGAAAAGCGGCTGATGAAGTGGCAGCCAAAAGCCGGGGAAACTGAAAAGCTCTGAGAGACCAAAAGGCTGGCAGGAAATCCCAGCACATGAGCGCAATCGGGATCGTCTGGCACCTCAGTGTGCGCCAGAATTTTGCAAATATCGGCGCTGCATGTGATGAAAGCGATCACGCGCATTGGCCCACCGCAAATCGGGCACAGCAGCGGTAAGACCTCGTCGATGCGGGCGATCAGCACCGCCCACAGGATGTGAGCCGACTTTTCGGATGTGCTTGGCTTTGGCAACTTGATGGCCAATGCACGCGACAACGACAACATGGCCCGCCTGTCGCCCGATGTTTGTGGTGCCATGGCTTCATGGCATCAAGCACTGAAAGCACCGCACGCACAGGGCGGGCAGGCTTTCAGGGCAAAGTTCCGGGGCAAAGTTTAGGGGCAAGGGTTTCAGCGCTTGACACACCGAGCGCCAGCGACGACCATCACCCCTTATGGCCATCCAGGTATTGATTTTCGGCATCCACCTCGCCCGCAGCACGCGGGGCAAGCCCTGCGCGCCGCCGCAGGCTTGAAGCTTTTCTTGTAGGTCGGACCTTCAGGTCCGACGTGTTGGTCCAACACCCTCATGTCGGTGTCTGAAGCCAACGACCTACAACTCCCCCCCTGTTTCGTTTGACCGATTTCAATTCGGGCCATGCTCTCCCTGCAGCGTGGCCCCGTTCACTGCTGGAGATTTTCATGGCCGATTTGTTTGACAACCCCATGGGCCTGTGTGGCTTTGAGTTCGTCGAGTTCGCATCCCCCACCCCCAACACCCTGGAGCCGCTGTTCGAGCAGATGGGCTTCTCGCTGGTGGCCAAGCACCGATCCAAAGACGTGGTGCTCTACCGCCAGGGCGACATCAACTTCATCGTGAACCGCGAGCCCAAAAGCCTGGCCGGGTACTTTGCCGCCGAGCACGGGCCTTGCGCCTGCGCGCTGGCGTTTCGCGTCAAAGACTCGCACCTGGCGTATGCGCGAGCCCTCGAACTGGGCGCACAACCGGTGGATGTGCCCACCGGCCCCATGGAGCTGCGCCTGCCCGCCATCAAAGGCATTGGCGGCGCGCCCTTGTATTTGATCGACCGCTTTGAAGACGGCAAAAGCATCTACGACATCGACTTTGAATTCATCGACGGCGTGGACCGCCACCCGCCGGGCCACGGCCTCAAGCTCATCGACCACATGACGCACAACGTCTACAAAGGGCGCATGGCGTACTGGAGCGGCTTTTACGAAAAGCTCTTCAACTTCAAAGAGATTCGCTACTTTGACATCAAGGGCGAATACACAGGCCTGACCAGCCAAGCCATGATGGCCCCGGACGGCATGATCCGCATCCCACTGAACGAAGAGTCGGGCAAGACGGGCGGCCAGATCGAAGAATTCTTGATGCAGTTCAACGGCGAAGGCATCCAGCACATTGCGCTGCTGACCGACGACATTTTGAAAAGCGTGGACGCGCTGCAGATGGCGGGCATCCCGCTCATGACCGCGCCCAACGACATCTATTACGAGATGCTCGAAGAACGCCTGCCGGGCCACGGCGAGCCCGTGGCCGAGCTGCAGGCGCGGGGCATTTTGATGGATGGCTCCACCGCCAATGGCGAAAAGCGCCTGCTGCTGCAAATCTTCAGCCAAACCCTGCTCGGCCCGGTGTTCTTTGAATTCATCCAGCGCAAGGCCGATGAAGGCTTTGGCGAGGGCAACTTCAAAGCGCTGTTTGAAAGCCTGGAGCGCGACCAGATTCGGCGGGGGGCGATTCAGGTGGACGCCTGATCAAGCCGCTTGTGCCTGGCAGTTGCGCCAGGCCGCACCCTATGCCCAAACCTGGGGTTTGTACGGGGATTATTTGCACCGCTTATGTTGTCCGTGAGAATCGCGCCGTGCAACATCAACCTAGGAGCGTGAAGTGCCAAGAGCTGCCAAGACGTGGGCCGACAAGAAGCGTGCGAAGCCCCCGCACACCGTGACGCTGGTCAAGGATTTTGCGGGTGTACCGGCTGGATCGCGACTGCTCATCTCATGCCCGATGGCGCTTGAGGACTACTTGAAAACACATGTGCCGTACGGAACAACGAAAGAAATCCAGCAGGTACGCCGTGAGCTTGCTGCACTGCATGGTGCTGACGCCACTTGCCCCGTCTCCACGGCGATCTTTTTGCGAACTGTGGCCGAGGCTGCTTGGGACGAGATGGGCAGTGGCAAGGCCACAACCGAGGTGGCACCGTTTTGGCGGGTGATTGATCCGAAGTCACCGCTGGCCAAGAAGCTGCGCGCTGGCGTTCAGTGGATTGAGCAACAGCGGCATGCGGAGCAGGCTTAGCTTGGTGGCTATCTGCGTGTGCGGCGAGGTGCAGGATCAAATCCACCCGGTCCGCATCGCGTCGACTGATGGGTATCTGCTGTGTAAAATCCCTTGGGTAGTCACTTCTGACTACCATTGAATGGAGCTTGTCATGCCCGCTGTTCCTGCCAGCATCCCCACCAGCCTGAAGCTGCCCAGCGCGCTCAAACTTCAGCTCGAAGAAGATGCCAAGCAAATGGGCATGAGCCTGCACGCTTTCATGGTGAGCACGCTGGCCGATGCCGCACAGCGCAAGCGCTTGCGGCAAACATTTGCACAAGACTCGGCCGATGCGCTGGCCGTCATGAAGGCCACTGGCACAGGTCATGCCTTAGACGATGTTCGTCTTTATTTTTCTCAACTCAAAGAACATCGTCAGGGGCATAGCGCGCCACCTGCACCCTTGCAACCGAAAAAAATGGGCTGAGGTGTGAACACCGTATTTCTAAGCCCGGCGGCATTTCAGGATTTGGTCCGGCTGGAAGCATTTTTGTATGAGTCCCAAGACCCATTGGCAGGTGAACTGCTCGAATTCATCCTAGATGCTTTGCAAGTGTTGACACACCAACCCGGCATTGGCCGCCCGGTGGAAGGTGGTTTGCGTGAGCTGATCATCTCTCGCAGGCGCAGCGGCTATCTGGCGCGCTATGCGTGGGACGATGCCCTAGGCCGGGTCATGGTGGCCCGCATGCGCCACCAGCGCGAAGCCGGCTATCAAGACGGAGAGGTTTGAAGCGGCGCCATTGGCTTTCAGGCGCGCTTGAAGCAAAAGTCTCGGATGTGACTTGTTAACACCTTTTTAGCAAACTTTGAATTGTTTCATGGTTGCACAAAAGGGGTCTTCTCGCCACAGTGCATAGCTGTTGCTGAGCACACAAGGAGTCCCCCGTCATGAAACTGAACGTCAACGGCAAATCCCACACGCTGGATGTCGAACCCGAAATGCCCTTGTTATGGGCCTTGCGCGACGAGCTCGACATCAAAGGCCCCAAGTTCGGCTGCGGTATTGCCCAATGTGGGTCGTGCACGGTGCTGCTCAATGGCGAGCCGGTGCGCTCTTGTGCTTACCCGGTTTCGGGCGCTTCGGGGCAAAAGGTCATCACCATCGAAGGCTTGGCCGACAAGGGCCGCTTGCACGCCGTGCAGCAAGCCTGGATTGACCACCAAGTGCCGCAGTGTGGTTACTGCCAAGGCGGGCAAATGCTCGCTGCCGTGGCCTTGCTCAAGAAAAAGCCCAAACCCACCGACGAAGACATCGACGCGGCGATGACCAACATTTGCCGTTGTGGCACCTATGCACGCATGCGCACCGCGATCCACGCCGCCGCCAAGAAAGGGACCCGCGCATGAGCACCCCAGACCTGACCAACGGCATGGACCGCCGCCATTTCTTGAAGATCTCCAGCACCGCTACGGCGGGCTTATCGATGGGATTTTTCGTTCCACAAAGCGCGCAGGCGGCCGCAACGCCCCAGCTGAATGTGTGGCTCGAAATCGAGCCCAACGACACGATTGTCATCCGCTACGCCCGTGCTGAGATGGGCCAAGGCAGCATGACTTCTGCGCCCATGATGATTGCCGAAGAGCTGGAGGCCGATTGGAAAAAAGTGCGTGTCGAGTACGCCACGGCGCATGAAAACCTGCGCACCAAACGCGCCTATGGCGACATGGCTTCGGTCGGCAGCCGCACCATCCGAAATTCGCAGGAATACCTGCGCAAAGCCGGTGCCACCGGGCGCGAGATGCTGATTGCAGCGGCTGCCCAGCAGTGGGGCGTGCCAGCCAGCGAGTGCAAGGCCGCGCTGAGCAAAGTCACCCATGTGCCCAGCAAGCGGACGCTCAGCTACGGCAAACTGGCTGCAGCGGCTGCCAAGTTGGAAGCCCCCAAAGACGTCAAGCTCAAAGACCCCAAAGACTGGACATTGATCGGCAAGTCCATTCCCCGTGTGGATATTCCCGACATCGTGACCGGCCGTGTGAAGTACGGCATCGACGCGCAAGTTCCGGGCATGCTGCACGCGGCCATTGCGGCTTCACCGGTGTTCAACGGCACCATCAAAAGCCTGGACGCCTCCAAGGTGGAAAACCGCAGGGGCATCGTCAAGGTGTTGAATTTGGGCACCTTTGTGGCGGTGGTGGCCGACAACTGGTGGCGCGCCAAAGAAGCGCTGCGCGATGTGGCGGTGGACTGGGATGTGGGCGAGCACGGCACCTTGAGCAGCGCCGCCATCATGGCCCACTTCAAAGCCGGTATGGATCAACCTGAACTGGCGGTGGCCCGCAACGACGGCAACACCCTTGACGCCATGAGCAAAGCCGCCAAGGTCATCGAGGCCGAGTACTTCACACCCTATTTGGCGCACGCCACCATGGAGCCCATGGTGTGTACCGCTTGGTTGCAGGGCGACCAACTCGATGTGTGGTGCTCGACGCAAAACCCGGAATCCACTTTGGCCGTGGCGGCGGCAACAGCCGGTGTGCCCCAGGCCAACGTGAAAGTGCATCCGATGCAATTGGGTGGGGGTCTTGGCCGCAAGAGCCCGCAAGACTTCACGCGCCAAGCCGTCACGATTGCCAAGGCCATGCCCGGCAAGCCCATCAAAATGCTGTGGTCTCGCGAAGAGGAAATTCAGCACGGCTTGTACCGTCCAGCCAGCCTGATGCGTTTCAAGGCGGGCTTGAGCGCCACGGGCAAAGCCGAGGCGCTGCACATCCGTGTCAGCGCCCCTTCCATCTTGGCCACCTTGCTGAAACTGCCCTTGCCCAAAGGTGTGGACGGTCAGGCCGTGGCCAGCTTCAACGACCACCCCTATGACATTCCCAACACCTTGGTGGACTATGCCCAGCGCAACACCAATGTGCCCGTGGGGTTTTGGCGCACCGTGGGGCATTCACAAAACCCGTTTGGGCGCGAGTGCTTCATCGACGAGATGGCCCAGGCAGCCTCCAAAGACCCGGTGGAATACCGCTTGGCCATGCTGCCCAACAATGAAAAAGCCAACCGCGACCGCGCCATCTTGCTGGCCGTGACCCAAGCAGCCGGGTGGGACAAAAAACCTGCACCGGGCGTGTTCCGGGGCGTGGCCGCCACCGACGGTTATGGCAGCTGGACGGCTTGCGTGTGCGATGTCTCCATCAACGCCAAAAACGAGGTCAAGATCCACCGCATCGTGATCGGCATTGACCCAGGTTATGCGGTGAACCCCGACAACATCGTGGCCCAGTTCCAGGGCAGCGTGGTGCACGGTTTGACCGCCATCTTCTGGGGTGAAAACACCGTCAAAGATGGGCGCATTGAACAGTCCAACTTCCACGATTACCGCATGATGCGTTTGAACGAAATGCCCAAGGTCGAGGTGGTGATTGCACCCACGGGTGGCTTCTGGGGTGGTGTGGGTGAGCCCGCCCAGGCGCCTTTGGCACCCGCTGTGGCCAATGCCATTTCAGCCGCTTTGGGCAAACGCGTCCGCAGCTTGCCTCTGAAAAACCATGGCTTGACTTTGGCGCGCGCATGACAGTGCTGGGCTTGGCGCGGGTGTGGGCTTTGGTGTGTAGCGCGGGCTGGGGCTGGGCCGTTGCGCAAACGCCAGAGGCCGTCAGTTTGGCCTCGCCAGAGCGGGGCAAAGCCTTGCTTTTGCAAAGACAAGACAGCGGCTGTGTGCTGTGCCACCAAGTGCAGGGTTTGCCTGCGGGTGGCGCGCTCGGCCCGTCTTTGGTCGGTTTGGCGGAGCGCAGCACGAAGACCCAAGCCCGCGAGCGCATCGCCGATGCAAGGCGCTTTAACCCGCAAACCATCATGCCCGCCTATTTCAGCACCGAAGGTTTGAACAAAGTGGCGAACCCCTACAAGGGGCAAACCATTTTGACGGCGCAGGGGCTTGAAGACATCTTGAGTTACTTGTTTTTGCCCAGCAGGGCCACGCCATGAAGTGGCCCACATTGACCCGTCGCGAAGGCTTGCGGCAAGCGCTGCGGGCCGGACTTTATGGGGCGGCTGTTCAGCTGTGGCCCAGCCAAGCCCAAGACATGGCATCGGGCCAGTTGTTGAGCGTAGCGAAAATGATCGAGCCCCTGACCCAGGGCGCGCGTGTGTTGGAGCAAGACGTGAAATGGGTGGCCCCCGTGTTGGCTGACAACGGCACTTTGGTGCCGGTCACGGTGCAAGTGCAAAGCCCCATGACGCCGCAAGACCATGTGACGCATGTTTACCTGTTGTCTCAGCGCAATCCGGTGACGCGCATGGCGGTTTTCCATTTGGGTCCGTGGAATGGCCGTGCCGAAATCAGCACGCGATTGCGCTTGGCGGGCACCCAGCAAGTGGTCGCTTTGGCGCGTTTGTCCAATGGCGAGTTTCGCTATGGTCAGATGGAAATCATCGTCACCGAGTCGGCTTGCGTCGACGCTTCATGACCATGGCATTTGCACGCATCCAATGGCCTGAACGCGTCCTTGCTGGGGATGTGGTCAAAGTTCGTCTGCTGGTGCAACACCCCATGGACACGGGCTATCTGCAAGACCTGTTGGGCAAATTGGTGCCGCGCAATGTGATCCAGACATTGACCTGCACCTGGGGCCAACAAGAGGTGTTCCGCGTGGAGCCTTCGTCGGGGATTTCAGCCAATCCCTTGTTTGAGTTTTTTGTGCGAGCAGAACAAACAGCTGAAATGCATGTGGAGTGGATCGATGACCGGGGTGTCAAAGGCAGCTTGCGGCAAACTTTGCTGGTCTTGCCCAAGAGCAGCCCCTGAGCGCATGAGCATTCGCGCGTTCACATTGCTGCCCGCAGCAGGGTGTGTGACCACGGTGATCACGTTGAGCTGGCTGGTTTTCATGCTGATCGCGTTGTGGGGGGGCAGTGGTTACGCGTCTGCGCAAACGGCAGCGCCACCTGCACGCAGCTTGCCTTTGTCGCAGCTCAAATCGGGCCTGCATTATTCGGGCAAGGATGTGCAAGCCTTGCAAGCCGACGAGTTTGCCAACCCCGCCCAACTCTGGCTCAGCCAAGGCGCGCAGGCTTGGGCCCAGCCCAGTGCCGCGAACGGCAAATCCTGCGCGAGTTGCCACGGCGCAGTGGCCACCAGCATGAAAGGCGTGGCCACACGTTACCCCGCCATCGACGCTGCCAGTGGGCGACTGTTCAACTTCGAAGACCGCATCAACCAATGCACCACGCGCCACCAACAAGCGGCGGCCATGGCCCCCGAATCAGACGCCCTGCTTGGCTTGAGTTTGCTGGTGACGCAGGCCTCCAAAGGCATGCCCTTGCGGGTAGACATTGGTGGTGCGGCGCGCGGCCACTGGCAAGCAGGGGCGTCCCTGTTTTCACAACGCCAAGGCCAAATGAACTTGTCGTGTGCCCAATGCCATGACCAAAATTTTGGGCAACGCCTGTACACCGACCCGCTGAGTCAAGGGCAGCCCAATGGCTACCCGGTGTACCGTCTGGAATGGCAAAAGCCGGGTTCACTCGAGCGGCGCTTGCGGAGTTGTTATGCCGGTATTCGCGCCGAAATCCCGCCTTGGGGTGCTTTGGAAATGCGGCAACTGGCGCTGTACCTGATGTGGCGCGGTGAGGGCTTACCCATTGAGGTGCCGGCTGTGCGCAAGTGATCAAGCCGCGCCGTTGCAAACCCGCAGCACCTGCGCGCCATAGGCTTCGAGCTTCTTCACCCCCAGGCCGCTGATGCCCTGCAGGTCGCCCAGACTTTGCGGGGCGCTTTCGGCAATCGCGGCCAGTGTCGCGTCATGAAAAATCACATACGCCGGCAGGTTGTGTTCTTTGGCCACTTCGGCGCGCCAGGCCTTGAGGTTGATGTAGCGCACCATCGCGTCTTGGCCCAGGTTGGCCGCTGCAGGTGAAGGTGCGCTGCGGGAACGGCTTTTCTTATCACTGCGTTGGCTGGTGCTCTCGCGCAGTTGCACTGGCACATCGCCCTTCAGCACGGCGCGCGAGGCTTCGGTCAAGTGCAGTGTGCTGAAACCCTCGTCGGTGTGCACATGCAGTGCGCCAATCGCGATCAGCTGGCGCATCACGGCGCGCAGTTGCTGCTCGCTGTATTCGGCCCCCAGCCCAAAAGTGCTGATGCTTTCGTGGCCGCGTTGCACCACCTTCTCGGTTTTCTTGCCACGAACGATGTCCATGGTGTGGGCCGCCCCAAAGTGGTGGCCACTGCTTTGGTGGGTGCGGAACACCGTGGACAGCAGCTTGCGCGCGGCATCGGTGCCATCCCACACCTCTGGCGGTTGCAGGCAGTTGTCGCAGTTGCCGCAAAACGGCATGTAAATGCCCTGCGAACTGTCCTTTTGGCTGGCATAGCTCTCGCCAAAATACCCCAACAGGCGAACGCGGCGGCAGTCGGTGGCCTCGGCCAGGCCCAGCAGCGCGTCGAGCTTGCCGCGCATGACCTGCTTGAACTCTTCGCCCGCCGGGCTTTCGTCGATCATGCGGCGCTGGTTGACCACGTCTTGCAGGCCATAGGCCATCCACGCGTCAGACGCCAGGCCATCGCGCCCGGCGCGGCCGGTTTCTTGGTAGTAGCCTTCGATGTTTTTGGGCATGTCCAGGTGCGCAACAAAGCGCACATCGGGCTTGTCGATGCCCATGCCAAAGGCCACCGTGGCCACCATCACCACGCCGTCTTCACGTAAAAATTCGTTTTGGTGGCGCTGGCGCATCGCGGCATCCAAGCCCGCGTGGTACGGCAGCGCATGGATGCCCGACTCGCACAGCATGACCGCGATTTCTTCGACCCGCTTGCGCGACTGGCAATACACCACGCCCGCTTCTTCGGGGTGCTCGCGTTCGATGAAGCGCAGCAGTTGGGTACTGGCTTCTTTCTTCTCGACGATGGTGTAGCGGATGTTGGGCCGGTCAAAACTGCTGATGAACAGCTCGGCGCTTTCCAGCTGCAGCCGCTCGACAATGTCGGCGCGGGTCAGCGCATCGGCCGTGGCGGTGAGCGCCACACGCGGTACGCTGGGGTAGCGCTCGTGCAGCACCGTCAGGCCCCGGTATTCGGGCCTGAAATCGTGGCCCCACTGGCTCACGCAATGCGCTTCGTCGATGGCAAACAGGCTCAGCAGCCCGCGTTCAAGCAGCGAATCCATTTGGGCCAAAAACCGCGCGTTGGTCACGCGCTCGGGCGCGGCATACAGCAGCGTGATCTCGCCGCGCAGCAGACGCCGCTCGATGTCGCTGGCTTCTTCGCTGGTCAGGGTCGAGTTGAGAAACGCGGCACTGACCCCCGCTTCGTGCAGCGCGCCCACTTGGTCGTGCATCAGCGCGATCAGCGGCGAGACCACCACCGTGATGCCCTGGCCTGCCCGCTGTCGCGCAATGGCCGGAATTTGGTAGCACAGCGACTTGCCCCCGCCAGTGGGCATGAGCACCAGCGCATCGCCTCCAGCGGCCACATGGTCAATGATGGCTTGCTGCGGGCCGCGAAAGGCGTCGTAGCCAAAAACTTCGCGCAGGATGGGGAGGTGGGGGGACACTGGGGTTTAACTAACTTTGTGTAAGTCAATGATTGTCACTGATTGATGGTGTTGTTTTCGGCGTTTTTCGCTTGTGTTTTTGCGGGTGTGGTGTGGGTGGGGTTGGGGGGGGG
>CAMDFT010000079.1 GCA_945897795.1 Limnohabitans sp. Rim8
CAAGGCCAAGGCTTCCTGGACTTGTCGACCATCGAAATTCTGGTGCTCGACGAAGCCGACCGCATGTTGGACATGGGCTTCATCCACGACGTGAAAAAAGTGCTGGCCCTGGTGCCCAAAGACAAGCAAAGCCTGCTGTTCTCGGCCACCTTCAGCGACGAGATCCGCGAACTGGCGGCCAACTTGCTCAAGAACCCCCAGAGCATCCAGGTCACACCCAGCAACACCACGGTGCAGCGCATCTCGCAAGTGATCCACCCCGTGGGCCGCGGCAAGAAAAAAGACGTGCTGCTGCACATCATCCAAAAGCACGACTGGAGCCAAGTGCTGGTGTTCACGCGCACCAAGTTTGGCGCGAACAACGTGGCCGACTTCCTGACCAAAAACGGCGTGAAAGCCATGGCCCTGCACGGCAACAAGAGCCAGACGGCCCGCACACAAGCGCTGGCCGGTTTCAAGAGTGGCGACATCCGAGCTTTGGTGGCCACTGACATTGCTGCTCGCGGTATTGACATCGAAGACTTGCCACACGTCGTGAACTTTGAAATCCCGAACGTGTCGGAAGACTATGTGCACCGCATTGGCCGCACCGGCCGTGCAGGCGCCAGCGGCGAAGCCGTGAGCCTGGTCTGTCTGGACGAAGAAGGCTTCATGATGGACATCGAGCGCTTCACCAAGCAAGAGATTCCAGTGCAATTGCTCGAAGGCTTTGGCCCCGATGCAGGCGAAGTGGCCGAGCCCATCGCCATGGGTCGCCAGACCTTGTGGGGCGGCGCAGGCAAGCCGCCAAGCCGTGATGTGATGGCCGCAGCCGCCAAAGCAGCGCGCAGCGACATGATGCAACGCATCCGTGACAACAAAGTGGCTGTTGGCGGTGGCGGTGGCGGTGGTGGCGGTCAAGGCCCACGTCAAGCACGCGGTGAAGGCGCAGCACGTCCATCGCGCAACGGCCCCCCGCCATCGCGCCGAAATGGACCACAGGGCCCACAAGGCGCCCCGCGCTTTGAAGGCCAGGGCGACGGCCGCCGCGAAGGTGGCAACCGTGACGGTGGCGGTCGTGGTCAAGAGCAACGGGGCGATCCCCGTTTTGACAACCGTGGCGATGGCCAAGGCCGTCCCGCACCTCGCGGTCCTCGTCCTGAAGGTCGTGGCCCAGGTCGCGGCCCACAGGGCGGCAATGGCGAATACGCCGGCGGTCAAGACCGCCGACGCGATGATGGCGACGAGTTGCCCCGCCACATCGACCCCTTGAAAACCACGCAATTTGCGCGTCTGGACTTGCCTAACCGCAAGCCCGTTCGCACCAGCGGCCAACCCGACCCAACCCGCACCAGCATCGACAGCTTGGCCAGCGGCGGTCGCCGCCATGGCGGCGGCGGCGGCGGTGGCGGTGGTGGCTACGGCGGTGGCAACCGTGGTGGCAATGGCGGCGGTGGCAGAGGCTTCGGTCGCTGACCCTCACAGATACCAGAAGTGAAAGAGCCCGCTCATGCGGGCTCTATTTTTTTGTCTGCGTGAAACTCAATCGCGCACGAACAAGGTCACCAAGGGATCGGGCCCGACCTGACGGCTCCAATGCCCGTGTACCGTGGCATCAAACGTGGCCCCCTCGGGCAAGGTGTCGGCCGAGTAGAAAAACGCGCCCGGGCCAAAAATGCGCGAGCTGCCGTCTTGCAAAAAGATCTCCATCTGCCCGCCCAGCACAAACAACCACTGCGGGTTGCCGGTGCAATGGAAACTGCTGCGAAAACCCACTGGGCTCTGGCGCAACTGACACCCTGTTGCGCCCATCAGGGCCGACAGCTGGCTTTGGGGCGTGCCTTCGGGCAGGGGGATAAACTCATCCCGAAAACGGGCGCGGCCATCGGTGTCGGTGAAGAGAATGGTTTTTTTGAGTTGCGTCATGGCGGCATATCCGAATAAGGGGGATTCAAATGAAGTTTCGATTGTCGCCGAGACAACACGACACAAGGGTAAATCTGAGGAAGAATACGACCTCAATGGTGTGATGATCCCGCGCAACGTGTGCAATTTTTGCTGGCAGACACCTGCCTTGGGCAGTGGCAATTTTGCTGGGCACCACCGGGGCAACCCCTCAATACTCAACCGATTTAAGACCATGATGACCTCCAAACCCGATGTCCTGGCCGTGGCCAAATTGCAGCCCTTTTATCAAACCGCACTCGAGTCGCTGTACACCGTGCACGACCGCACCCATGTGACAGACCCGGCCGCCTTTGCCGCCCTGGCCCCGCGCATCGTGGGCGTGGCGGGCACGGGCGAGGCCAGCGTGCCCAGCAGCCTGCTCGCGCAATTGCCCAACGCCAAAGTGGTGTCGGTGTTTGGTGTAGGTTATGACGGCGTGGATGTGCCCGCCGCCATTGCGCTCGGCATTCCCGTCACCCACACCCCCGATGTGCTGACCGACGATGTGGCCGATCTGGCCATGGGTTTGGTGCTGTCGGTGGGGCGCGGCATCCCGCAGGCTGACCAATTTGTGCGCGCAGGCCGCTGGCCTGCAGGCCCCATTGCGCTGGCCCGCAAGGTCTCTGGTGCCCGCATGGGCATCGTGGGGCTGGGGCGCATTGGCAAAGCCATTGCCCAGCGTGCCAAGGCCTTTGGCATGTCGATCGCTTACACCGCCCGCTCCGAAAAACCGGACTCTGGCTTCATTTTTTACCCCACGGCTGCCGCTCTCGCCGCCGAGGTCGACTTTCTGGTGGCCATCACGCCCGGTGGCGCTGGCACGCTGCACCTGATCAACGCTGAAGTGCTGCAAGCACTGGGCCCGCGTGGCTTTTTGATCAACGTGGCCCGCGGCAGCGTGGTGGACGAAACCGCCCTGATCGCCGCCCTGCAAAACGGCACCATCGCCGGTGCGGGCCTGGACGTGTTTGCCAACGAGCCGCAGGTGCCCGAGGCCCTGTGGTCTTTGCCCAACGTGGTGCTGACGCCGCACATGGCCAGCGCCACCACCGAAACCCGTCAGGCCATGGCGGACCTGGCCTTTGCCAACATGCAGGCGGGCATCAACGGCCAACCCTTGCGCTCGCCCGTGCCCGAATGCATGGGCATGGGCATGGGCGCAGGTTCACAAGGCCGCTGAGCATGCCCGCACTGCGGCTCATCGTCATGGGTGTTTCGGGCTGTGGCAAATCCACTGTGTCGCAAGCCCTGGCTGACCGCCTGGGCCTGGACATGGTCGATGGCGATGACCTGCACCTGCCCGAAAGTGTGGCCAAGATGCGGTCCGGTATTGCCCTTCAAGACGTCGACCGCTGGCCTTGGCTGGACCGCATTGGCAGCCACTTGGCGGACAGCCCCGACGCAGGCCCCGGCCGTGTGGTGGCTTGCTCGGCGCTGCGCCGCGCCTACCGCGACCGCATCCGTGCGCGCGCAGGCCAGGTCTGTTTTTTGTTCCTCAAGGGCGATTTCGAGCTGATCGCACAGCGCATGCGCCAACGCGTCGGCCATTACATGCAGGCCGGGTTGCTCGACAGCCAGTTCCAGACCCTTGAAACACCAGGCCCAGAAGAGACCGACGTGATCACCCTCAACATCACCGAGCCGGTTGAGGTTCTGGTGGAGCAGGCTTTGGCCGCCTTGAAGGCCCACCGAAGCAGCTTGGCGCTGTACACCCCTGTTTGAGTTTTTGACACAAGGACACCCATGTTCATCCGTTGCGCATTTTTTCAGGGTCAGGTCAAACCTGGGCTCGAAGACACATTCAACCGCTACATCCGCGACAACCTGGTGCCCCTGTGGACCCGCTTTCCAGGGGCCCAAGAAGTGCGCGTGCTCCGTCAAATTGAGAGCGACACCAGCGATCCGCACTTTGGCATGGTGCTGGCCGTGCGCTACCCCAGCCGCGAGGCGATCGAGATCGCCCTGGCTTCTGAAGTGCGCATGAAAAGCAAAGAGGTTTCCAAAGACATGATCGCCATGTTCGATGGCACGGTGTTCCACACCGTCTTCAGTGCAGAAGAATACGCACTGCCCACCGATTGATGCGCCATAGACACCCGACACCATGAACGTTCTGGACAGCTTTCAACTCAAGGGCCGTCGCGCCCTGATCACCGGCTCATCCGCCGGCATCGGCCTTGCGCTGGCCCAGGCGCTGGCGCAAGCCGGAGCCCATGTCATCTTGAACGGCCGCACCGCCAGCAAAGTCACCGCGGCGCAACAGGCCCTGCAAGCTGAGGGCCTGTCGGCCAGCAGCGCCGTGTTCGATGTGACCGATGCCGACAGCGTGCGCGCGGCCGTGGAAAAGATCGAGGCCGAAGGCCCGATCGACATCTTGGTCAACAACGCGGGCATGCAGATTCGCGGCCCGTTGCACGAGTACCAGGACGCCGACTGGCACACGATCATGAAGACCAACCTGGACAGCGTGTACTACGTGGGCCAGGCGGTGGCCAAAAAAATGATCCCGCGTGGGCGCGGCAAGATCATCAACATCTGCTCGGTGCAAAGCGAGCTGGGCCGCCCCGGCATAGCGCCCTACACCGCCACCAAGGGCGCGGTGAAGATGCTCACCAAAGGCATGGCGATTGACTGGGGCCAGTTTGGCATCAACGTCAACGGCATTGGCCCGGGCTACTTCAAGACCGAACTGAATCAGAAGCTGGTCGATGACCCGGCCTTCAGCAGTTGGCTGGTGGGCCGCACACCCAGCCGCCGCTGGGGTGATGTCGAGGACCTGGGTGGCGCGGCCGTCTTTTTGGCCTCGGATGCCTCGCGCTTTGTGAACGGCCACATCCTCTACGTCGACGGCGGCGTCACCGCCACACTCTAAAAACCTTTTTTTCAAAGACCTCACCATGAAATCCGTTGTTTGCCATTCGGCCAAAGACCTGCGCATCGAACACACCGAATTGCCCCCCTTGGGCGAACACCAATTGCGTGTGAATGTGGCCTATGGCGGCATTTGCGGCTCTGATTTGCATTACTACCAGCACGGCGGTTTTGGCACCGTGCGCATCAAGCAACCAATCGCCTTGGGCCATGAAATTTCGGGCGTGGTTGATGGGGTGGGTTCGAGCGTTCAAGGGGCAGTCAAAGGCCAGCGCATCGCCATTTCGCCTTCACGCCCTTGCGGACACTGCCGCTTTTGTCAGGCAGGCCAGCACAACCATTGCCTGAACATGCGTTTTTACGGCAGCGCCATGCCCTTCCCGCACATTCAGGGTGCGTTTTCTGAGCAGCTGATCATCGAGGGCTATCAAGCCCACCCGATTGCCGACCACCTGAGCCTGTCCGAAGCCGCTTTGGCCGAACCCCTGTCGGTGGGCTTGCACGCCATTCAACGCGCTGGCAGCGTACTGGGCAAGCAAGTCTTGGTGACAGGCTGCGGACCGATTGGCTCACTGCTGATTGGTGCTTTACGCCGGGCCGGTGCCGCGCGCATCGTGGCCGCTGACATCGCAGATTTGCCTTTGAAATGCGCCAAGGAAATGGGCGCGGACGAGACCATCAACCTTAAGATCGATGCAGCCGCCCTGGACAAATACAAAGTGGACAAAGGGCAGTTCGATGCCGTGTTTGAAGCCTCGGGCAGCGAAGCCGCGTTGCGCGTGGGCCTGGACACCATCGTGCCGCGTGGCGTGCTGATCACCGTGGGCATGGGCGGCGACATCAGCCTGCCCATGACGCAAATCGTGGCCAAAGAAGTGGACCTGCGCGGCACCTTCCGCTTCCATGCCGAATTTGCCACCGCTGTGCGCTTTTTGAACGAAGGCCTGGTCAACGGCAAGCCAGTCATCACCGGCATCTTGCCCGTAGAGCGCGCCATTGAAGCCTTCGACCTGGCGGCCGACAAAAGCCAGTCGCTCAAGGTACAGATTTCTTTTCAAAACGCCTGAAAATCACGGGTTTTCGTGCCCCTACTGAAAGTCAACTCCATGTCAAAAATAGCCCTCGTCACCGGTGCCAGCTCCGGCATCGGCAAAGCCTGCGCCTTGGCCCTGCTCAAAGAAGGCTGGCAAGTCGTTTTGGTCGGTCGCCGTGCCGACGCCTTGGCTGCGGCCGTGGCCGAAGCCGGCTCCAACGCGGCCAACGCCCACGCCATCCCGACCGACCTGTCCAAAGAGCCTGAAGTCAAAGCCCTGTTCGAGCAAATCCGTTCGCGCTTTGGTCGCATTGATCTGGTGTTCAACAACGCGGGCATCTCACTGCCCTACACCTTGCCTGGCGACCTGTCGGGTGACGAATGGCGCCGTGCTGTGGACATCAACCTGAACGGCGCGTTCTACACCTTGTCTTACGCCTTCAAGCTGATGCAAGAGCAAAGCCCGCAAGGCGGCCGCATCATCAACAACGGTTCGATCTCGGCGCATGTGCCGCGCCCCGGCTCGATAGCCTACACCGCCACCAAACATGCCATCTCGGGCCTGACCCGCGCAGCGTCTCTGGACGGTCGCCCCTACAGCATCGCGGTCGGCCAGATCGACATCGGCAACGTGGCCTCGGACATGACCCTCAAAATGGCCTCGGGCGTGCACCAGGCCGACCTGACCATCAAGGCTGAGCCGCGCATGGACATGTCGGCCGTGGTTGAAACTTTTCTGACCATGGCGCGCCTGCCCTTGTCGGCCAATATTTTGTTCACCACCGTGATGGCGACCAACATGCCGTTTGTCGGTCGCGGTTAAGGCACCCGTCTGAACCACGTTGAACGCTTTTGTGGGAGCGGTCTCTGACCGCGATCGCTGCCCTCAAAGCACCGCGCACGATCTTTATCGGCTCACCCGCACCACCGCATCAGCCCGTTTGTGCAAATCAGGCAGCAACTCCAAGCCCAAGCCCGGCTTGTCGTTCAGGCTGATCATGCCGTTCTTCACCTGCGGCAACTCGGTCACCAATTCCTTGTACCAGCCGCTGTAAAAAGCGCGCACACTCTCCTGAATCAGCGCATTGGGCGCGTGCAGCGACAAGTGCGTCGACGCGGCCCACACCACCGGACCGGTGCAGTCGTGCGGGGCCACGGGCAGCTGCCAAGCGTCGGCCATGGCAGCGATTTTGCGCGCTTCGGTCAGGCCCCCGCACCAGCTCAAATCGAGCATGGCCACACCGGCCACGCCGGTTTGCAGATAGTCCTTGAAGCCCCATTTGTAGCTGAGCGTTTCGCTCGCACAAATCAAGGCCTTGCAGTCCACCGCATACTGCTTGAGCAAATCGAGGCTGTCCATGCGGATCGCGTCTTCGTGCCAGAAGGTGTCGAACTCCTGCAAGGCACGTGAAATCTTTTGCGCCATGGGCAAACGCCACAGGCTGTGGAACTCGACCATGATGTCCATCTTGTCGCCCACCGCATTCCTGATTTTGCGAAACGGCTCCAAAGCGGTGTTCAGGTCTTGCGGGCTGATGTACTGGCCGTGCGACTTTTCTGCGGCCACATCAAAAGGCCAAATCTTCATGCCGGTGATGCCCTCGCTCAGCAGCGATTCGGCCACCTCGTCGGCGCGGTGCAAAAAGCCCTGCAGGTCTTCGTAAGGCCCGGCGTTGTTGCCCAGGCCCCAGTTGCTGCTGGTTTGGTTCACGTTGCTGCGGATGTACTGGTAACCCGCACAAGTGTTGTACACGCGGATTTCATCGCGGCTTTTGCCACCGAGTGCGGTGTAGACTGGCATGCCGGCGGCTTTGCCAAAAATGTCCCACAGCGCGATGTCGACTGCCGAGTTGCCGCGTGTCTCGACCCCGGACCCGCGCCATCCCAAGTAACCCGTGATGTCGCGCTGTCGTGACTCAATGGCCAGCGGGTCTTGCCCCACCAACTTGGGCGCGACCCATTCGTGCAAATAAGCCTCGACCGCTTGCGCGCCCATGAAGGTTTCGCCCAGACCCACCAGGCCCTCGTCGGTGTGCAGGCGCACCCAGATGATGTTGGGAAATTCACCCAAGCGGATGGTTTCGAGTTGCGTGATTTTCATGGCGGCACCCTCATCAGTCGTTAAAAAAGCCCCACAGCATGCGGCTGTGGAGCTTGGTGGTTCAGCAAAAAGGCTGAGCGCAGAGGATCAACCGCCGCGTGACTTCTTCAACTCGTCTTGCACCACCTTGATGGCCTCGGCACCGATCGAGTCCTTGTGCTTGTCGTACACCGAAGCCACTTTGGCCCGGATGCGGTTTTGCTCGGCTGCACTGACTTCGTTGACCTGCATGCCCTTGGTCTTCAACGTGGCCAGCGATTTTTCGTTCAAAGTGCGGTTGGCCGCACGTTGCACTTTTTGGCCTTCGATGGCCGCTTCACGCAACACGGCTTGCTCTTGTGGGTTGAGCTGGTCCCACAGTTTCTTGCTGTACAGCACCAGGAAAGGTGTGTAGGCGTGGCGTGTCACGCTCAGGTACTTTTGCACTTCGTTGAACTTGGAGGTTTCAATGGTCACAAAGGGGTTTTCCTGGCCGTCGATGGTCTTGGTTTCCAAGGCGGTGAACACCTCGCCAAAAGCCATGGGCACAGCGTTGGTGCCCAAGGTCTTGAAGGTGTCCAGGAAGATGTTGTTTTGCATCACGCGCACTTTGACGCCGTTGAAATCTTCCAGCTTGGTCACGGGGCGCTTGCTGTTGGTCAGGTTGCGGAAACCATTTTCCCAATACGCCAAGTTCACCAAGCCTGCGGCTTCGAGCTTGGCATTGAAATACCTGCCAGCTGCACCGTCGAGCACCGCATCGGCTTCTTTTTCATTGGCGAACAAGAAGGGCAAATCGAACACGCCCAACTCTTTGATGATGCCCACCAGCGGCGAGCTGGAGGTGCACACCATCTCTTGCGTGCCTGCACGCAGGGCTTGGGTGGCTGGCAAGTCGCCGCCCGCTGCGCCGCCCCAGAAGGCGGTGATCTTCATCTTGCCACCGGTCTTGGCAGCCAAGACTTCTTGCATTTTCTTGACGCCCACGCCCACCGGGTGGTCTTCATTCACACCGTTGGTGAACTTGATGTTACGGTCAGCAAACTGCGCCATGGCGCTCGATGCCACCAGGAAAGTGCCCGCGATCAGGGCTACCAGATTTCTGCGTTTCAACATGAATGTCTCCTTTAAAAAAAACACAGGGTTAAGAAATCATCTCAGCATCCATTTCATCGGCTCGATGACGATGGAGGGGAAAGCAATCAACAAGGCCAGCACACAGAGCTGCGCCAACAAGAAAGGCAAGACCCCCTTGAAAGCGGTGTCCATGTTGATCTTGGCCACACCACACACCACGTTGAGCACGGTGCCCACGGGTGGCGTGATCAGGCCGATGGCATTGTTCATGATGAACAAAACGCCAAAATATACTGGGTCAATGCCGGCCTTGAGGACTAGCGGCATCAGCACAGGCGTGAGGATCAGCACCGTGGGTGTGAAGTCGAGCGCCGTGCCCACCACAATGACCAAGAGCATCAACACCACCATGAGCAAAGTCTTGTTGCCCATCAGCGGCTCCATCATGCGGGCCACTTCTGCAGGAATGTTGGCCACCGTGATCAGCCAGGCGCTGACCATGGCTGCAGCCACCAAAAACATGATCACCGATGTGGTCTTGCCGGCTGCCAAAATCAGGCTGTAGAGCTTGGGCCATGGCAATTCGCGGTAAATGAAAGCGCCCACCACAAAGCTGTAAACGGCGGCGACTACCGCTGCTTCGGTCGGGGTGAACACGCCAAATTTCATGCCGCCAATGATGAACACCGGCAAACCGAGCGCCAAGATGCCTTCTCGCGTGGCTTTCAGTTTGTCAGACAGATTCATGCGGGGTCCCGGCTGCACGTTTTCGCGCTTGGCCACCCACCACCATGTCAAGCCAATCGCCACACCCATCAAAAGGCCCGGCACGATGCCCGCCAAAAACAATTTGGTGATGGACACATTGGCGGCCACACCGAAGATGATGAAGCCAATGGAGGGAGGAATCACCGGCGCGATGATGCCGCCCGAGGCGATCAAGCCGGCCGAGCGGCCCACGTTGTAGCCCGCACGCTTCATCATGGGAATCAACAAAGCCGCCAAGGCTGCCGTATCGGCCACCGCTGAGCCCGAAAGCGACGCCATGATGACCGCAGCCATGACGGCCACATAACCCAGACCGCCCCTGAAATGACCGACCCAGGCCATGGCCAGGTTCACGATGCGGCGGCTCAAACCGCCCGCGTTCATGAACTCACCGGCCAACAAAAAGAAGGGCACCGCGAGCAAGGGAAAGTTGTCCGCCCCGTCCACAAAGCGCTGCGCCAAAATCTGGCTGTCGAACGCGTTGATCATGCCGTTGCTGGCCATGTAGGCCATCAGGCTCAGGCCACACACCAACAAAGCATAGGCAATGGGCATGCCCAGGGCCATGGCCCCCAGCAAGCCGAATACAAAAACGGCGATGGTCATGCGCGGCCTCGCACTTCAGGTTCGATCTCGGCAAGGACCACTTTGTCTTCCGACTCGACCACCAGAACCAGATCCGCCTCGGCCAGTTGTCCAGTCAACAATTGGAACAACTTGTGCACGTTCATGATGCCCATGACAGCGGCCGTGACATAGCCAATGCCATAAATCCAGATCATGGAAATGCCCACCACCACCGAGATGTTGGTCACTTGCAAATCGTGCATCTTCCAGGTGCCCCAAAAGAACAGCACGTTGCAGCCCAGCATCATCACTTCACTCAAGAAGAAACACAGCTTCTTGCCGCCCAGGGGCAAACGCCGCACCAGAGTGTCCACACCCAAATGCCCTTTTTCACGCATGGCCACCATGGCCCCGATGTAGGTCAGCCATATGAAACAGTAGCGAGACATCTCGTCCGAGATCGAAATGCCCGAGTTGAAGCCGTAGCGCAGCACCACGTTGCCAAACACCATGATGACCATGGCCACCAGGCAGGCCACCACCAGGAACTCCAGCAGTTTAAAAAAAGCGTTGATCGTCTTTTGCATGCCTGTCTTTCGGCTCAGGCCACTGCCTTGACCGCTTTTTTGACCGCTTTTTTGGCGGCTTGTTGATGGGACCTGGTTGTCGATTGGATGGGGGTGGCCACGCCCGAGACCCCCGGCAACTTGCGGCGCGAAGCCAGTACCAGATCGATGTCTTGCCGAGCCCCCTCGATCAAGACCATGACGGCCCGCTCGGCCTTGACCGGGTTGCGGGCGATGACGGCGTTGAGCACGGCACGGTGCAGCGGCAGCGAATTTCTCGGGCCATCTTTGATGCGGGTAGAAATTTCAAAACTGGTGCGCAGCAAGGCGTTGAGCGCCTTGCTCATTTGCACCAACATGCGGTTGTGAGAGGCCTGCAGCAAACCTTCGTGAAAACGCAGATCGTGCGTGACGTAATCGCCGCCCTCCTCCACCGCTTGTTTCATGCCCGCATAAGCAGCCTCAATGTGGGCAATGTCTTCGGGTGTGGCCCGCTCGGCAGCCAAGCGAACCGCAGCAGGCTCCACCACGCGGCGCAGCTCTTGCAAGTCTTTCAAAAACTCTGGGGTCAGGCCGCAGCGGGCCTGCCAGGCCACCACATCGGGGTCAAACCAGTTCCAGTGCGCATCGGGCATGACCCGGGTGCCCACCTTGGGGCCGGTCGAAAGCAGACCCTTGGCCACCAAAGACTTGATGGCCTCGCGCACCACGGTGCGGCTCACGCCCAGCTCTTCGCACAAAATCGGCTCAGGAGGCAAACTCGCGCCCACGGCATAGCGGCCAGACAAAATGGCCTGGCCCAATAAATCAAGAGAATTTTTGTGGAAATTATTCGTCATGGCCGAAAGGTTTCGAGCGACCTATCATATGATGATTGACGGCCTGAGACAGACTCTGGTAAACCCTAGGCTCAGTCGTCTTGGCGTCTAGGGTTTGCCCCATGTCACTGGTTTTACAAAGCCTGCTTGTTTTTCTATCGTCATACGATAGGATTTTCGAGATCAATGATAGACATTCAACCTGGACACGCACCATGAGCGACAACAACGGCAGCCCACCCCGCAAAAAACCCGAAGACCTGCGCAGCCAGCAATGGTTTGGCCGCCAAGACCGCGACGGCTTTGCCTACCGCAGCTGGGTCAAGGGCAAAGGCGTGCCGCACGACCAGTTTGACGGCCGTCCGGTCATCGGCATCTGCAACACTTTCAGCGAACTCACCCCCTGCAACTCGCACTTCCGCACCTTGGCCGAGCAGGTCAAGATCGGCGTGTACGAGGCTGGCGGCTTCCCCCTAGAGTTTCCCGTGATGTCCTTGGGCGAGACCCTGCTGCGCCCCACCGCCATGCTGTACCGTAACTTGGCCAGCATGGACGTCGAAGAATCCATTCGCGGGAACCCCATCGACGGCGTGGTGCTGCTGATGGGCTGCGACAAAACCACCCCCAGCTTGCTGATGGGCGCATCCAGCGTGGGCCTGCCCACGATTGGCGTGTCAGGCGGCCCCATGTTGAACGGCAAATGGCGCGGTCAAGAATTGGGCTCCGGCACCGGCGTGTGGAGCATGAGCGAGCAAGTGCGCGCAGGCACCCTGAAATTGGCCGACTTCTTTGAAGCCGAAAGCTGCATGCACCGCAGCCACGGCCACTGCATGACCATGGGCAC